>DATFIZ010000113.1:0-12288 GCA_035269575.1 Bacteroidales bacterium
ATTGGTATCGGCAGAAAAAGCAAATATTGATCTTCCTTTTAATATGGCTACAGCCATTGATTTGGCAGGACGTGATGTATTAGAGGCTGTACAGATGTCGGTAAATCCTAAGGTTATTGATACTCCTCCGGTAACTGCCGTTGCAAAAGATGGTATTCAGCTAATCTGTAAAGCCAGAGTTACCGTTCGTGCCAATATTAAACAATTGGTTGGTGGTGCAGGTGAAGATACTGTTTTAGCTCGTGTAGGGGAAGGATGTGTGTCTTCCATCGGCTCGGCCTCATCACATAAAGCCGTTTTAGAAAATCCTGATTCTATTTCAAGAGTAGTATTGGAGAAAGGACTTGATTCAGGTACAGCCTTCGAGATTCTTTCCATTGATATTGCCGATATTGATATTGGCAAAAATATTGGTGCGGTATTACAAATGGATCAAGCCAATGCCGATAAAAATATTGCTCAGGCTAAAGCCGAGGAAAGACGTGCAATGGCTGTTGCATTAGAGCAGGAGATGAAAGCTAAAGCACAGGAAGCCCGTGCTAAAGTAATCGAAGCTGAAGTTGAGGTTCCTTTAGCCATGGCAGAGGCATTCAGACAAGGAAATATGGGCGTGATGGATTATTATAAATTTAAAAACATCGACGCAGATACCAAAATGAGAGATTCAATATCTAAACCCAAAAATAAAAAGAAAGACGATTAATTGTTGAGTAAAAGATTGCCTTTAAAGGCAATCTTTTTTCATGATTTTTTTGGGAATATGGATCAATTTTATACTTTTGTGCAACTTATTGGAGAGGTGGGAGAGTGGCTTAATCCACCAGTTTGCTAAACTGGCGTACCCGATTAGGGTACCGGGGGTTCGAATCCCCCTCTCTCCGCAAAAGAATAAGGATCCCGCTGCAAGCGGGATTTTTATTTTATAGCTGTTCAAGATAAATTTTATTTGTAATTGGATAGCTATAAAATAAAAAGGAAATGAGCCTGGCGAATGATCCTTATTCTTTTAAGCTATCCCTCCGGGGATCAACGAAGTTAATCCTCTCTCTCCGCAATGCAGAAAGAACCAGTGTAAATGCATTGGTTTTTTTTATTGGTGAAGATTATTCAAGGATCAGGGGGATGAGAACGAAGGGTTGGCAGGTTCGAACGGCGAAGCCTTCATGAGGAGTTGCCGGAGTCGATACAAATAATTATTACTCTTTTAGTCAGCATTGAATCATCGAAAGAGAAGCGTATTCTTGTTTTATTTTATAAAATGTCCAAAAAAGTGTGATTCATTAAAATATTTTGTAATTTTAAAAAAGTGGAAACCATTGACCACTAAAATCCACGGGGCGGATTCGAAAAGCCTTATGAGTAGAATAATTAAAATATTTTAATATGGACGAACAACTTACAATGGCTGAACAATATCTTGACAAAATTGTAAATTTTGGTTTTGAATATGGACCTCAACTGATAGGCGGGATACTTGTTCTTCTTTTTGGATTATGGATAACAAAGTTTATAACTAAAGGCGTTGGGAAAGCACTTACAAAGGGTAATGTTGATCCTTCCCTTATCCCGTTTCTAAAAAGGTTAACAAGCATCATTTTAAAAATTCTTGTGATCATTACGGTGATGAGTATGATTGGGATTCAAATGACCTCTTTTATCGCTCTTTTAGGTGCTGCAGGCTTAGCCATAGGTATGGCATTATCGGGAACCCTTCAGAATTTTGCCGGGGGAGTGATCATTTTAGTTTTTAAACCGTTTAAAGTAGGTGATTTTATCGAAGCTCAGGGTTATATGGGCACCGTAAAAGAAATTAGCATTTTCACCACCAGGTTAAATACCGTCGATAAAAAATTAATTATTATCCCTAATGGCCCTCTTTCGACAGGGGCATTAACCAACTTTTCTGCCGAACCACAGCGCAGGGTCGACTGGACCTTTGGAATGGCTTATGGTGATGATGTGGAAAGTTTTAAAAAAGCAATCCATGATTTTATTGCCGAAGATTCCCGGATTTTAAATGACCCGGCACCTTTTATCGGACTTACCGAGCTGGCTGACAGTTCGGTTAATTTTGCCGTTAGAGTATGGGTGAACAGCCCCGATTATTGGGATGTATTTTTTCAAATGAATGAGAAGGTTTATCAACGATTTGCTGATTATAAACTCAATATCCCTTTTCCTCAAATGGATGTACATTTGCATAATAATCATTAAATTTATAATAAACAATAATCTAAAATGATATGGAAACGTGCGGAAAATTGCACGTTTTTTTTTATTTATAAATTTTAATCCCTAAATTTAATCAACCTTTATCTGCTGCTTATGACCACAAATAATCCCAACAGAGCCATGGATACGAAAAATAGAATCCTTAAAATTTTTGTAGTGATAACTTATGTGGGTATGGTGATTGTCAATTATTTGGCGAACAGCCTGCCTATCAATGACCGAACTACAGGGGAAGTCTCTAATGCTTATCCTAACCTTTTTGCACCGGCCGGACTGACTTTTTCTATTTGGGGTTTGATTTACCTTCTGCTTGCCGGATATGTGGTGTATCAATTCACAAAGAGAGGGGAGGAGCAAAAGAAGCTGCTCCAAAAGGTAAATATTTATTTTATGGCTACTTCAGTTGCCAATATATGCTGGGTATTTGCCTGGCACTATGATTTTATGGGTCTTTCGCTACTTATTATGGCAGCCCTGCTTTTTTTCCTTATCAGGATTGCTGATATCCTTCGTGATGAGCCACTGACATTACAGGACAAACTATTCGTGCATGCACCCTTTAGCGTTTACTTTGGATGGATTACCGTGGCAGCTATTGCCAACGCCACGGTTTTTCTGGTAAGTATTGGCTGGGATGGTTTTGGTATGGCCGACCATGTTTGGGCAAGCATTATTATAGTTATCGGAGCGACCATCGGAATTTTGCGGATGCTTAAAGATAAAAATGCCATTTATGGATTCGTTTTAATATGGGCATATCTTGGAATATTGATTAAGCATGTTTCTGATACCGGCTATGGATGTGAATATACGAGTGTTATCGTTACTGTAATTGGATGTATAGTCTTATTTGGATTTTTTGTGACCAGAATTTTATTAAAAACTAAATAAAAAGCACTATGTTTTACAAACTTTATGCCATTGCATTACCCGTGTTTTTAGCTATTGACATGGTCTGGCTCGGGCTGATAGCCAAAAATTTCTATAAAAAGCAAATAGGCTTTTTGATGAAAAGTGATGTGAACTGGACGGCAGCGATTATTTTCTACCTGTTGTTTATTACCGGGCTGGTGCTATTTGTCATTATGCCGGCGATGAAAAAAAGTTCATGGATGCACGCACTTCTTTTTGGTGCGCTCTTTGGGCTTATTACTTATGCAACCTATGATTTGACCAATTTAGCGACCTTAAAAAACTGGCCCATCATGGTTACGGTTGTGGATTTGGTCTGGGGTGCGGTACTTGCCGCTTCGGTTTCCATAGTAACATATTTTATCGCAACTAAAATAGGCCTATAATTAATATTTCAATCTCTTAACTTCTGTAATATTTTTATCTGTACTATTGATAAGTATTGGCAGATGCTCTATTTCTGATTTCTTCGGCACCAGATTCATTCATAAAAAGATTGAATGAATCAGATTTGGTTATTTTAACCTTGTAATTTTTTCAACATAGAGTTAATATAATAAAATTCCAACTGAACAAATTAGTGAATAATGAGTAGTATATAAAAGATAATATGAGATGAAGGAGAAAAAAATGAGATGGAATGGTTGGGAATGATTTATTCGTCTTGAAATTTGGTATAGAACAATAGGTTTTATAGTTTTGCCCCCTCAAACGAGAATATGGGATAAATTTTATTTTTTATACCATTAGGATTTCTTTTTGAATAAAGAAATTTTCCCGATCAATCCCAGGTCATTATTCTCATTAGCTGCAAAAGGCAGTGGTCTGTTTTTTTAATCATTTAAAAAATATAATCTTATGAAAAAGAGTTACGTATTATTTATTTTTTTATTGTTTTTATCACTTACAAATGTAAAAGCACAAGAAGAAAAAGAAGATGGTTTTACCGTTGGTGGAGCGATACGCTATAATTTGATTAGTGAATCCTATGAAAGTGATCCCACTACATTAAATACATATGCCACATGGGACACCTGGCGTATTAATGTTGACGGTAGTTACGGTGGAATTGATTTAAGTTTCGAATACCGCTGGTATCCAACATTTGGTTCGCATTTTATTCACCACGGATGGTTTGGATATGGTTTTAACGATAATATCTACATGAAACTGGGTGTTAGTCAGGTTCCTTTCGGAATAACCAAGTTTGCCTCACATTCATGGTGGTTTCAGGGGCCATATTATGTTGGACTTGAGGATGACTATGATATGGGTATTAAGTTTGATTTGAGTTTTATCGATAATCTTGATTTGTCTGTTGCTTATTATCGCCAGGCCGAACCGGAAGGACCGATTTTTGGCGGCGATGTAACTTTCGGTAATGCCGGTGCAGGACGCTATTCCTATGACTTAACACCAACCGACTCGATTCCTGTACGGGAGTTAAACCAGTTTAATGTAAGAGCCGCTTATCATATCAACGAAGATATCGAAATTGGCGCTTCGGCTCAATTTGGACAAAACTACAATTCAGTGCTGGATGATGTAGAACTTTCTACCGCTTTTGCGGGACATATTGTGGCAAACTATGGGAATTTTAATTTTAAAGGCGAATATGTAAAATACAACTATAATGCTACAGATTTAAACGGAAATGATGTGGAAACTGTACCCATGGGAGCTTACGGTGTTAAAAATCCGGTGGCTAAAGAAGCTGATATGTATGTTGCCGGACTGGCATATTCTATTGATGTAGACTGGGGGCCCATTTCCAACATTCAGCCCTATATTGACTTTACATTGATAGATAAAGCCAATAAAAATTTCGAAAATACGTATCACCTGATTCCCGGATTTTTAGTTACATCAGGAAAAATTTACACGTATGTAGATTTTGCCCTGGGAAAAAACCAGCCCTGGTTAACCGAAAATTTTGGTACAGGCCTTGGGGAAGGAAGAACCTATAGCAATGAAGTAAACCCTGACCTGTATTACTATTCTAATGATCCACAAAAAATAGGAACTCCGGTACCTGTTGAGGATGTAAAATGGAACTTGCGTTTTAACATTAATATGGGATATTATTTTTAATAACCTCTAAGTTATTGTAAATTCGCATATTATCTATTTTGGATAAGAAATTAACTAATCATAATTTTTATGAGTGACATACAAGTTAAAAATTTAAATGTCATTTTTGGAAAGCGAAAAAAAGAAGCCCTGAAATTATTAAATAAAGGAGTTTCTAAAGCAGATATTTTAAACCAAACAGGCTGCACCGTTGGAGTGTATGATGCAAGTCTTGAAATCAAAGAGGGTGAAATATTTGTGGTTATGGGGCTTTCCGGAAGTGGTAAATCAACGCTTCTGCGCTGTTTTAACCGGTTAATTGAACCTACCTCCGGTTCAATTTTCATCGATGAAAATAAAGATGTTATTAAAACCTCTGTATCTGAGTTACGGGAAATTCGTCGTAAAAAGATGACCATGGTTTTCCAGCATTTTGGGTTATTGCCGCATCGTACGGTAAGTTCAAATGTAGCTTTTGGTCTGGAAATTCAGGGGGTTGACGAAGAAACCCGTATAAAAAAAGCCTACGAAACCATCGAGACCGTAGGTTTAAAAGGCTACGAGGAACAAATGACCGGCCAGTTGAGTGGTGGTATGCAGCAACGGGTAGGCCTGGCAAGAGCACTGGCTACCGATCCTGAAGTATTGTTAATGGACGAAGCGTTTAGTGCGCTCGACCCATTAATTAGAAATAATATGCAGGACGAATTGCTGTTATTACAGGAGAAAGTACAAAAGACCATTTTGTTTATCACCCACGATTTGGATGAAGCCTTAAAACTTGGCGACCGTATTGCAATTATGAAAGACGGCAGGATAGTTCAGATTGGCACTCCCGAAGAAATTCTTACCAACCCTGCCGATGATTATGTAAAAGCATTTGTTGAGAATGTTGATCGTGGTGGTATAATTACGGCACGTTCCATTATGTTTGAAAAACCGGCTAGTATCCGTATCGACCATGACGGGCCAAAAGTAGCCCTGCGGCGAATGCGGCAGGTAGGTGTTACATCTCTTCCGGTTGTTGATAAAAGCAATAATTTTCTGGGATTTGTTAAAGATGTAGAGATGGCCCACATGGAAGAAAACGGGTTACAGAAAATAAGTGAATATATACATTCCAAAAAGGAGATTAGAGCTGTTAGTCCGGATACTCCGGTAGCAGAAGTTCTTCCTCTTTTTCTGGATAATATATACAATATTGCTGTAATAGATGATGACAATAAACTTATAGGAGTAGTTGTTCATTCATCGGTTATTAGTGAGATGATTGGAAAGGAGCGGAAGGAAGTGGTTAAACTTAAAGAAGAAGGAGGGATTGACCTATGAGATTAAATATTGGTAAATATGTAGAAAAAGGGGTTGAATGGCTGTCAGAGAATGCCAGCGGGTTTTTCGATGCCATTACCGTAGGTATTGATGCTGTTGTTACAGCCATGCAGACCGTACTCCTTTCTTCGCCCTTTTGGCTTACAATTATTCTATTGGCATTACTATCTTACTACCTGCCAGCACGAGGTAAACTTTTTACAAAATCAGGTTGGAAAGCCGGGGGAGGAATGGGGATTTTTACCCTGTTAGGATTGTTATTGCTCTATTTTATGGGCTATTGGGAAGAAACAATGCAAACAATAGCACTGATTATTGCCTCAGCCTTGATTGCTTTGATTATTGGAATTCCTTTAGGAATTTATGCGGCAAGAAACGACCGTGCCGAAAAAATCATTCGTCCTATTCTGGACTTTATGCAAACTATGCCGGCCTTTGTATACCTTATTCCGGCTATTATATTATTTAGCGTAGGAAATGTTCCCGGAGTGGTGGCAACCATTGTTTTTGCACTGCCACCGGCCGTTCGTCTTACCAATTTGGGTATAAGAAATGTGCCAGGTGATGTGGTTGAAGCATCACGTGCTTTTGGTTCTACCAAAAAACAATTACTGTTTAAAGTTCAGCTTCCATTGGCTATGCCTACTATTCTGGCCGGGGTGAACCAGGTTATTATGCTTTCGCTTTCTATGGTGGTTATTGCCTCTATGGTAGGTGCTGCCGGTTTAGGACAGGCTGTGTACAAAGGGATCTTGAAAGCCGATATAGGACTTGGATTCGAAGCCGGCCTTGGAATTGTAGTTTTGGCCATTATCCTCGACCGGATAACCCAAAACCTTGGCTTTGGCAAAACATCTACAAAAACTGAATAAATTTAAAAATCAATTAAAAAACGGAGATATTATGAGTAAACAAAAATCATTAATGAAATCAATTTTTACTGCTTTTACTGCAATTGCTCTATTAGCGGCTGTTTCATGCCAGCAAGGTAGTGAAAAGAAAGAAGTATCTATTCTTTATCCAAATTGGGCCGAAGGTATTGCATTTACCCACTTAGCTCAGGCTGCCCTTATAGATAAAGGGTATGATGTTGAAGTAACTCCTTTAGAGCCGGGACCTATTTATGCATCCATTGCCAAAGGAGATGCAGATATAATGATGGACGCCTGGTTGCCTCATACCCATGCCGATTATTGGGAAAAATTTGGGGACAAATTAGAGAAAATAGGTGAGTCGTTTAGCGGAGGTACAACCGGAATGGTTGTTCCACATTATATAGATGTAGATTCAATAACTGAATTAAATGACCATGTAGAACTGTTTGATGGTGAAATTACTGGTATTGGTCCCGGATCTGGTATTCATCGAAATACAGATAAAGCTATTGAAGAATATGAGCTCGAATACGAACAGTTAACATCCAGTGGCCCTGCGATGATGGCTTCGCTTAAGCGGGCTTACGATAAAAATGAACCCATCATTATTACCGGATGGAAACCTCATTTTATGTGGGCTGAGTATGATTTGAAATATCTGGCAGACCCTAAAGGTGTTTATCCGACTGATGTATGTGCAATTGTTACTCGTCCCGGGTTTAAAGAAGAAAATCCGGTATTGGGTGAGTTCTTCACCAACTTTAACATGGAAGAGAAGGAATTGTATGATTTGATGGATGCCATTGATAAAGCAGATGATCCTTCAGTAGCCGCAAAAAACTGGTATCAGGAGAATAAGGCGCTCGTTGAATCATGGATGCCTGAAGAAATGAAAAATCGTTCAAAAGCTGAATAAATTTAATTAGCGTATACTTTATACTAACCAGCACGGGTATATTATGTCCGTGCTGGTTTTTTTAATGGCTATAGCTACCCTAAACCTGTTAAATTTCCAAATATTCTAATAATGCCCGTTGAAGGTTTTGTATTTCTTCATCATCTGAAGTTAAGCTTATAATCATCAGATTGCAGGCTAATTCTGATACTTTCCAGTCTCTTTTTATCCCTCCGTCAACAGAACGATAAATACAGGTAATATGGTTTTGCACCGGCGTTCCTGTGAGTCTTAAAATGGCAATGGCTCTGCGAATATGAAAATCAAAGTTCTCCGATTGCAAAAGCCTGTTTAGTAAATCGCTGGCATAGTACCTGTATTTTAGCTCTTTGATTCGTTCGATAAATGATTCAATAACAGGATTTAGGCGATGATATGTATAATATTCTACAATCATAAATTTTTTTCCTTCTCTATGTTTAAAAAAATATATAGATGTTATTTATCTTTTTCAATTTTCATTAATTGACGAAAGAGCTCTTCTTCTTTTTTTGATAAATTGGTGGGAATTAAAATGTTTAATTGTAAAAATAAATCCCCAAATGTCTCGGACTTCCCATATACCGGCATACCTTTACCTTTCACTCTAAGCTTGGTTCCGTTTTGGGTACCTTTAGGTATATTGATATTAAGTTTCCCGCTTAAGGTATTAATATTAATCTTTCCTCCTAACACAGCCGTATAAAGATCAATATCCGTTTGCATCACAAGGTCATTTCCATTGATGGAATAATTTTTTCCCGGTTGTACATTTATGGTCAGGTAAATATCTCCATCGGGGCCGCCATTTCTTCCTTTACCACCTTTTCCCTTGATACGCAGTTCCTGACCGCTGTAAGCTCCGGGTTTAATGTTTATCTTTATTCTTTGGCCATTCACATTTAATAATCTCGAGGTTCCGTGATAAGCTTCCGATAAATTGATGGTTAACTCGCTGCGTAAATCTTTTCCTTTTACCTGTTGTGTCTGTTGACGAAAGCCTCCTGATGAACCGCCAAATCCTCCGAAGAAAGCATTGAAGAAATCGGAAAAGCCATCATCAGAATCACCAAACAGGTCGTCCATATTTCCGCTAAAATAACTACTCCTTTTCCCTTTCCGGCCACCGCCGAATTGAGAATAATCGAAACCACCAGCTCCGGTATTGGCACCCTGAAACTGGTTCCAGTTGGACCCCAGCTGATCGTACTTTTTACGTTTCTCAGGGTCACGTAAAACTTCATAAGCCTCACTTATTTCCTTAAAGCGTGTTTCGGCTTCTTTGTTTTCCGGATTTTTATCCGGATGATATTTTACTGCCAGCTTACGATAAGCCTTCTTTATTTCGTCGGCAGAGGCTTTTTTTGAAACCCCTAATATTTTATAATAATCTTTATAATCCATGTTTTATGCTTTCCTTAAAAAATTGAATTGTTTTTTTTAGTTGTTTGTTTTGCTTCTCGGCATACTCCGGACCATACGTTTTTCCTTTGGGAACATTTTTTATGATACAGGTTTCGTACCACGGGGAATCTTCGGGCCCTGGGTGAATTGCTTTTGGTTTTTGTTGGTTACTATATGCCAATTAATGCAGGAGCTCAATAAAACTCCTGTTAGTAACATGAAAAAGTTTAGTATGAGTGAAAATCTCTTTTCTCATACACCAAATCTATTTGCTAATATAAAATTAAATAATTTTCTGATTAGTTAGTTACAAATACCGAACCATTTGCTATATAGGCTTTTAACGTGTCAAAATGTCTTTTATGGAGTCGGGGATTTTGCGGTGGGCTGTCAATTTTTCTTATAGGGATTAACAAGAAAAATTACAAATTTTTCGAAAACACAAGCCGAATTGCACCTGTCTGCCGACAGGCAGGAATTCCGCTTAACAAGGGGATATATTTTTTCACACGGGACTGAATGATTTTAGGTCTGTGCTTTTTTGTGAGATTTTTTAAGTGAAAAAAATCATAATATGCACACAATTTGCCTGCTTATTGTCAGACAAATCGGGTGCATGTAGTTAGATAATGCTTCAAAAATTACGAAACCTCTCAGTTGCTATTTCATGCATTAAGGGCTGGTATGCTTTAATATTTTGTGGCAGACCAATTCTTATTCTGTCCATCAAAAGTATATGTGCCACTCATTGTATTACCCGAAAGCGTTCCGGTAAATATGTAGTCGTCTGGGTCGCTTGTTGAAGAAGTATCCATGTCATATGTTAGCATATTACCATTTAATGTCCAGGTTCCATAAGTTGTATATTGACCCGGTGAAGCGGGTTCATCGTAAACTGTTGAACCATCTGCATTAAATGTAACATCCGCATGCCATGAGGTATTTGAATCATAAACCACTAAAAAATCCCAAACGGTATCATCAAGAGAAATAGTTGGTTCATCATCATCACTACAACCCACAGCAGAAAAAATGATGAATAAAAATACAGTAAAATAAAAAAATAAATTTTTCATGGTAATTAAAATTTAAATATTACGCCTACTTCTGTTTATTGTCAGTTTTCAGCTTGTTCCGACATGATGAACAATTTTTTTATGTCGTTTATCACTACTAATATATACTTTTTAAAAAAGAAAAAAAACTTATCCTCAATTAATCAGCCCCTTTCGTTTGAATAGGTTGTCGAATGATTTTTTCATATTTACAACAATACAATTTAAAAATTTTCTTCTATCGTACTTCTATATTTTTTGTTTAGCGCTTCGTGTCCGGCTTGGCCTTGTCTGGTGAGCCGAAAAACAAGCACCGTGAGCGTTAAAAAAATCTGCTGTTCGAACCGAGCGTTTTGTGCGGGCTCGCCGAAGGCAACCACGGACCGGAGGGGAAGTGCAGGTTTAGATTTTTTAGTCCCGTTAGAGATGATTTTTTGGTAAAAATTTAAAGAAATGTTTATCTTTGATTAACCAATAAAGTCATATGTTATCACTTAGTATGGATCGGGTATAATAGCCTAACCTGCAATTCTTTAATCAACGGTTAGGTATTCTTTCATTCCGGCAATTCCTTGCCCGAATGGATTTCTATGGAATAATTATTTATCAACACCGGGTACTGACGGCCTGCATTATGGTCATCGTCCCGATAAAAATGTAAAATCATGAGTGAAAAAAATAAATCCATACACGAGTTTGACTTTTCATTAATCTGCGAATATTTTTCCACCCTGGAGCGTCAGGGCCCGGGAAGCCCTGAGGTGACCCTCAAAGCCCTGAGTTTTATTGATCATCTAACGGAACAATCTTTAATTGCCGATATTGGTTGTGGTACCGGAGGACAAACCATGGTGCTGGCACAGCATGCTCCCGGCCAGGTCACCGGAATTGACCTGTTTCCGGAATTTATTGATTTGTTCAATGCCCGAGCCCAAAAGCTTTCGTTACATAACCGGGTAAAAGGAGTGGTTGCTTCCATGGATGATCTTCCTTTCGATAAAGAATCGCTGGATTTGATCTGGTCCGAGGGCGCCATCTATAATATTGGGTTTAAACAAGGCCTCCGGGAGTGGAGAAAATTCCTGAAAAAGGATGGCTATCTTGCGGTAACTGAAGCCTCGTGGTTTACCGAAGAGCGTCCTCAGGAGATTCAGCAATTCTGGGAAGATGCCTATCCCAAAATGGATACTATTCCCCGGAAGGTGATGCAGATGCAGGAGGCAGGATATATGCCTGTGGCCAGCTTTATATTACCCGAAAACTGCTGGACTGACCATTTTTATGTTCCGCAGGAAAAAGCCCGGGAAAAATTCCTGGAAAAATACCGGGGGAATAAAACCGCAGAGGAGTTTATTGCCACCGAACGGCAAGAGGAGCAGCTCTATGCCAGGTATAAAGCCTATTATGGCTATGTGTTTTATATTGGCAAAAAATTATAAATAGTTTGCTTGGATAAATTTGTTTTAGCACGGACCTG
>DATFIZ010000114.1:0-6473 GCA_035269575.1 Bacteroidales bacterium
GGAATTACTTTTTTAATTACTTCCAATTCTGAAGCAAAAAGTAGTTGGTTTTCTTCAAACCACTTTTCATAATCATTGGTATAGTTATCAAAAGGTTTTGTTTTGGCCATCATCTTTTTGTTATTGTATCATGAAAAATAATTTATTATAGCCTCACAGGTTTCCGTTCAATCTCACTATCCCTTTCTTTAAGGACAACAGAATAATTTTGTTGTATGATTTTTATTGTTTTTGCTATATCAGGTTCATGCACAATTAAAGGCACAAACTTTTTCTTTATTCTTTTAATATTTGGCCCAAAAACCTTTGATACGACAACATGAACTTCATCCTGTTTTAATAATGAGGAAATCCCTTTTGCCTTTTGCACATCAGCATGTTGAATTTCCTCCTCACTGGTTGTGTTTTCTATTCGTTTGATAAAAAATGATTCTTCTTCAGATATTTCATAAATAGCATAAAACATGGCATCTCCAAAATGCCTTTTCATTAGTACTTTCCCATCATCAGTTGCAAAGGCTACTCTCAATTTCATCGAATCCATTAGAATTTATTTTCGGCCAATCTTTGCAATTATCATTTCAGCGGCTTTAATAAGCATTGTTTTTGTAGGAGCACTAGTCAATAATGGATGCGACCCAATCTGAAATGAGATTAATTCATAAGCAGTTACACCCTTTTGAATGGCCAGGCTAATGGTATTAATCATCTCACCGGCCGATTTTCCGCCCCAAATTTCACCTCCCAGGATAGAACCATCGCAAGGCGATGCATAAAGCTTAAGTGTCATAGGTTTCGTTTCTTCAAAACCGCCGGGATGTGTATCAAAATCGCTAAACTTAGCTGAAATATAATGCACATCGGCCGCTTGAGCATTGGTATCATTTAAACCAGTTGCGGCCATGGTCATGCCATTTATTTCGGTTGAAAAAACAGCTAATGTGCCGGAGAAATTCTTTCGTATTTTTATTTCAAAAAGATTATGTCCAAGCACACGAGCTTCGGCAGTTGCTGTAGAAGCTAACATTACATAATCCATACAACCGGTTAAAAAACCAATGGTTTGAGAACAATCGCCAACAGCACAAACATCTTTTACCTGGGTACGTTCATAGTTATCGACCACGATAGCTCCCATTTTATTTAACTCTAAGCCCGCTTTTATGGCTAACTCAGTATTGGGTTTATAACCAATGGCCATAATAATAGTATCACAAGCTAATTCTTCTCCGGTACTTAACGATACGGAAGAAACTATTCCATGTTCTCCATTAATTTTTTCCACCTTTGTGGATGTTTTTACATCAACGGCAGTGCTTTGCAATGCCTCTGTTGCAACTTCACACAATTCTTCAGAAAATGCTTTAGAAAAACAACATGATTCACTTTCCACCAAAGTCACTTTTTTATCCGGTTGCAAAGCAATTTGCTCAGCTACCTCGGCACCAATAAAACCGCCACCAACAACAACAATATTTTTCTTTAATTTTATCTCATCGAATAATTGTTTAATGTAATTGTAGCTTTTTTTAATATAGAATACATTCTCCAAATCGTACCCGGGAATAAAAGTCGGGATAATTACTTTTGAACCTGTGGCAAACACCAGTTTTTCATAAGAAAATTCGTTCCCTTTATCCGTTTTCACCGATCGGTTTTCAAAGTTAACATCCACAACTCTTTCAGTAAGCACCTCACCACCTGCATCAACAAAAGGTTTTGGGCCCATTACATTTTTGTCCACATCGCCAAGTTTATGAAAGATATAAGGGATACCACAAGGTACTAATCCTTTTTCCTCCTCCTTAAACATTAACATCGATTTATCCGGATTTTGCTTTTTGGCAGTTACTCCGGTAATAATTCCGGCTGGTCCGGCTCCGATAATAATAACATCATATTTTTTCATATCCTTAAAATTTAGTTAGTTGAGTATTTTTATAGGCTTCATAAGCCTGTTTTACGGTCATATTTCCAGCACCTATAAATATTTCAATACCTGCTTTTTCCAATACAGTTGCTGCATTTCCTCCCGGTCCGTTTCCGGTAATTAATCCTTTAGCCCCTAATTCAAAAAGTTTTTGCGATGTTTTTGGACCCGCACCATGGGCTTCATTCTCAATATCACGATTATCAAAAGATTCAAACTCATCTTTCTCGTCATCATATACTAAAATATATTCGGTTCTTCCAAAACGTGCGTCCATGGGAGAGTCCCAATTAGTTCCTTTTGCTGTGAATGCTATTTTCATTGTTTATTAATTTTTTATTAAACGTTTATTTATTTTTCATGATTAACTAGTTGTTTAACTTTCGTCCAACTATTTACCATTTTCTCTTTTAATTCCCCTTCATCGAACTCAACAATGGTTTTGCCCAGAGTCATTGCACGTGTAAAATTTTCATCGTAAGGTAAACTGGCGATATGTTCAATTTTTTCATCCCGAAGGAAATTCATTATTTTGTCGGTTATCTCCTGGTTGATATCATATTTATTAATAATACAACCGGCCTTAATCTTAAACTTTTTCACCAGTTCGAAAACTCTCTTTAAATCATGAAATCCGGAAACAGAAGGTTCGGTAACAATAACTGTAAAATCAGCGCCCGAAAGGGAAGAAACCACCGGGCAGCCTACACCGGGAGAGCCGTCAATAACTGCAAACTCTTTTTGCTGTTTTTCAGCCATTGCTTTCGCTTCGTTCTTAACTTTTGCAACCAGTTTCCCTGAGTTCTCGGCTCCAATGCCCAATTTTGCATGAACCATTGTATTATTAACTTTCGTGGTTGAAATATACCAGTCTCCAACATTCTGTTCAGGCATTGTAATCGCTTCTTCCGGGCAAATTTTCGCACAGTAACCACACCCTTCGCAGTCCAGTTTTTTTACCACATGCTGATTGTTAATTACAGGAATTGCATCAAACCGGCACTTTTCAGCACACAACCCACATTGAGTACATTTATCCGGATTAATTTCGGCTACTACTCCGCTATAGAAATCTTCTGACCGGGCAAAATCGGGTTTCATCAGCAAATGCATATCCGCAGCATCCACATCGCAATCAGCAACAACAACATCCTGTCCTCCTAAAAACCCATAAGAAGCCGTAACCGATGTTTTTCCTGTTCCTCCTTTACCTGATATAATAACAATTTCTTTCATCGTTCCATCTCCTCTTTAATATAATTACTGATTTTTAAAAGCTCATCCTTAAATTCAGGAACTTGCCCGAAAATTAATTCTCCCCGCGAATATATCTCGGCAATTTGCCTGAGATTAGGAATTTTCGCGATAATCGGAATGTCATTCTCTGTACAGTAATCCAACACTTTTTCATCACCCAATCCCCAACGATTAATTACTACAGCAAATGGTTTGCGGAGTTCTTTAACCGTTTCCACGGCAAGTTTTAAATCGTGTAATCCAAAAGGAGTAGGTTCTGTTACCAGTATAATAAAATCAGCGTCTTTGGTTGCTTCAATTACCGGACAAGATGTGCCGGGTGGAGCGTCGTATATTTTTAATGCCTTATCATTGAATTTTCTTTCGATATACTCAATGGTTTGCCCAATTAACGGCACAGCCTGCTCTTGTCCAATATCCAGGCGGCTTTCAATAAAAGCAATATTATTCCCTGAGTAATGCTTTAATTCACCCATTCTTTGACTAACCATGGGCAATGAATCGGTAGGGCACAACTCCGAGCATGCATAACAACTATGACACAATTCAGGAAAAACCAATATCTGAGGCCCTAATTGAATAACCGCATGAAAGTTGCAGTTTTTCTGGCATTCACCACAAAGTGTACATGTTTCCTCGTTCCATTCAGGAATCATTTTATATTTTACTTCCTCGTTCTCTAATTTCCCTTTAATAAACAACCCGGAATTGGGTTCTTCAACATCCAGGTCGGCTAATACAACAGGTTCGGTTTCTGATAAAAAAGCAGCAAGATTGGCAGACAGGGTTGTTTTACCTGTACCGCCTTTCCCGCTTGCAATAGCAATCTTCATTATACTCCCTCTGGTTTAGTGGTCACATAAATTCTGGCCGGTTTGTAACTGATTTTCTATATAATGTTCAACCAACTCTGTAGGAGTACCGCCCTGAACACCCATACATACTTCAATATTATTTTGAGCAAACAAATCCTGGGCACGTTGTCCTATTCCTCCTGCAATAATTATATGCACTCCATGGTCGGCTAAAAATTTCGGATACACCCCGGGTTGATGTACCGGAGGCGAAATAAACTCATGGTTTACAACCTTGTTATCTTCTACATCAACAATGGCAAATTTCTCACAATGCCCAAAATGAGGCGTTATTTGCTCATTTAGGGTTGGAATCGCAAATTTCTTTTTCATGTTTCGTGTTAATTAGTTTTAATACTTATTTATTTTTATTTAACAACTCTTCTCTAATCATTGGGTGTCCGCATTGAGGACATTTAATGGAGGTGCACTTAACCCCTTGTTGATGCAGAATTTTCTCTCCGCATTTAGCACAAACGCAATATCCTCCGGGTCCAAAGGCTCCGCCTTTATTTCTTCCCTGGCGAAGATTACCTGAGCCACCTCCTTTTCCTTTACCCAATCCTTTTCCTTGATTCATCTGTTTATAATTTTTATTTTAATGGTCATTGCCTGTCCCGATGCAATCGGGATGGAGCCGCCATGATAAATTACATTTGGGGTACGAACAATTCTTGATCCATTTTAATCATTGTCGTACCTGCCTGTCGGCAGACAGGTATGTGAAAAATTTTGTCACGGCTCGGTTCATAACCTATCATTTTAAATTTTAAAAAAAGCCATTAGCAAGTTATTTGTAACCATTGTAGCAGATTAACATATTTCAACAAGCTAATGGCTTTTAATCAATCAACTAACCAAGCTTCTTCAGTTCAGCTTCCAATCCATTGATTTGATTTTTTAAATAATCAATTTCATTTTCAACGGATCTTTTTCTGTTTTGCTTAGCATCTTCAGGATTTTGGTCAAAGCCAAAATTTGCGAAACGGGAAAACCCGCCTCTTCGTCCCTGGCCCCCGCGGAAACCACGGGCCTGTCCTCTGCCGTAAACACCTGAAGCATTTCCGGCAAATTCATTACCTGAACAAAAACCCATTCCGCGTCCTGTCATTGGACCTTGCCCAAAGGGGCCTGTTCTATCTCTTCCTGCCATAATTACCTCCTCTTTTTTGGTTTCTATTGGTACAACATTTGCCATGACCAAATCCACCGGCTAAATTCAAAAGTCGCTTTGAGTGGCATGACGGACATTCCAAAACATCATCATTAAATGTTGTTCTGAACATATGCCCGCAATCCAAACATTTAATAATATTGTTTTTAAAATGAATATTTCCACCTTCAATCTCCAGTATTTTACCGCCAATAATAAAATCAGCGATTTTTTTCCGGGCTTTTTCAATAAGCCGGGTAAAAGTAGGTCTGGAAATCTCCATCTCTTCCGCTGCTTCTTGTTGCGAAAACCCCATTTGGTCGGCTAAACGAAAAGCCTCAAATTCATCTAACGATAAAATGACAGACTCCAGTTCAGCTCCTTTCACACCAATGGGTTTAAAGCTCTTAAAAACCGGTGGCTCAAATACTAATCGATTATTTTTTGGTCTTGGCATATTTTTAATTACTAAATTCTGTACAAATATATTGAACATATGTTCATAATCCAAATATTTTTTGTATATATTTGTGAAAAATTTAGTATGAATATTCAAGAACAAAGAATAAAAGCAGAAACCAGGCAAGTTAAGGTTGTTTTTAAAAACTTAATAAACGACCATAACACGCTGTTTGGAGGGATTGCCTTACAATGGATGGACGAAGTAGCTTATATAACAGCCACACGCTTTTGCAGAAAAAAAGTAGTCACCGTATCAACCGGTAAAATAGATTTTAAGAAACCTATTCCTTATGGCACAATTGCTGAACTTATTGGCTCTGTCGAAAAAGCTGGTGCGGTAAAACTGGAAATTAATGTAAAGATCTTTATTGAAGAGAAATATACTGATACAAGAACATTAGCTGTTGATGGGAATTTTATTTTTGCTGCAGTAGATGATAACAATCTTCCGGTAAAACTATTCGACTAACTGATGCATTAAAGCAACGAAATAATAGCTAATAAAAAAACTATTTAACAACTTTACTAACTTGTCTGCCGGTTTATCTGCCGAAGGCTAAAAGCCAAAGGCAGAAGCTTTACCGGAGGTAGATTTACAAATCTACACATTCACACTAATAAATAACACCTGAACCAATCAATTCATCTTCATCATACCATGCGGCGAATTGGCCGCGAGCGATTCCCCGCTGTGGTTTCTCAAACAGAATATAAATCCCTTCGGGCTTAACAACTATTTTAGCCTTTTGCAAAGGCTGACGATACCTCACCCTTACTAAGTATTCTTTTGAATCCTTCACCGTTAATTTTAAATCTT
>DATFIZ010000115.1:0-2011 GCA_035269575.1 Bacteroidales bacterium
TATCCACATCTCCATTTTCTTTGGGTATCTCCTCTTCGCAATAGGCTGCTGTTAAAATGGATAAAAAGGTTCTGTCGAGCCCGATGGAAGTTTCTACCACGTAAGGCACAAAGCTTTCTCCTGACTCCGGATCGTAATACTGAATTTTCTTACCCGAAAATTCCTGGTGTTTCGATAAATCAAAATTAGTTCGCGAGTGAATACCTTCCAGCTCCTTAAATCCAAAAGGAAATTCAAACTCGATATCATACGCTGCATTGGCATAATGGGCCAACTTATCATGCTCGTGTAAACGATATTTCTCTTTGGGTAGCCCCATGGCTTCGTGCCATTTTATACGCAGGTTTTTCCAGTGCTCAAACCACTCTTTTTCGGTTCCGGGTTTAACAAAATATTGCATTTCCATTTGCTCAAACTCACGCATACGGAAAATAAACTGCCGGGCAACAATCTCGTTCCGAAAAGCTTTACCAATTTGTGCAATTCCAAAAGGAAGCTTCATGCGTCCGGTTTTTTGTACATTCAGGTAGTTCACAAAAATACCTTGTGCGGTTTCCGGGCGTAGATAGATTTTATTTGCTCCCTCGGCCAATGAGCCCAGCTTTGTTTCAAACATCAGGTTAAACTGACGAACATCGGTCCAGTTTTTAGATCCCGATACCGGGTCGGCAATTTCATAGTCCAGAATAATTTGTTTTATCCCGTCCAAATCATCATTTTCCAATGCTTTTACCAACCGGCCATTGACCTCATCAATTTTTTTCTGATTTCTAAGGACATTAGGGTTGGTTTTTAAAAACTGTTCTTCATCAAAATCATCGCCAAACTTTTTATGCCCTTTGGCAACTTCTTTATCTATTTTTTGTTGGTATTTAGCTATATAATCTTCGATTAATTCATCGGCCCGGTACCTTTTCTTCGAATCTTTATTGTCGATTAACGGGTCATTAAAAGCAGCAAGGTGTCCGGATGCTTTCCACGTTTCGGGGTGCATAAAAATGGCCGCATCAATACCTACAATATTTTCATTCATCTTTACCATCGAATCCCACCAGTATTGCTTAATATTGTTCTTCAGCTCCGAACCATACTGTCCATAATCATAAACGGCACTAAGGCCATCGTATATTTCGCTTGACGGGAAAATATATCCATACTCTTTTGCATGTGCGATCAGTTTCTTAAATAAATCGTCTTGAGCCATATTGTTGTTTTATTAATGATTTTATCTGTTTTAAATTTTTAGTTTTCTAAAAATAAAGAAACTAAAAATTTCTTCACATTCAGGAACTCACATGAATTTATTTTAATCATAATCGTGTGTGTATTCTTTGATTAAAAAAATTTATGTTCGTTTCATAATAATTTGGACAAAAATAGTCGAAAATGTTTTGATATCATAACATTCGATTACAACATTTTTCTATCATTCTCTCTGCCGTTGGGAGTGGCTCGGAAGATTAATAAGTATAAAACGAGTGTAATTGAATCAAAGATTTTTTATGTTAGGACAAACATAATAGTATTGTTATCTTTGCTTTGTTGTTTAAGAATTTTTACAAATATGGTTAGAAAAACCGATTTTTTGGTTATAGGAACTGGTATTGCCGGATTAAGCTATGCACTAAAAGTTGCCGAATATGGTAAAGTAATTTTAATTAGCAAAGCCGATGTAATAGAAACCAACACCAAATATGCTCAGGGAGGAATTGCAGCCGTAACTTACCATCCCGACAATTACGAAAAGCATGTTCAGGATACCTTGATTGCAGGCGACGGGTTATGTAATAAAGAGGTGGTAGAAATGGTTGTCCGTGAAGCACCTGACCAAATTAAACAATTAATCGACTGGGGGGTAAATTTTGACCGTAATGAAAAAGGAAAATACGATTTAGGCCGCGAAGGCGGCCATTCTGAATACAGAGTGCTGCACCACAAAGACAATACAGGCGAAGAAATACAAAACTCACTGGTAAGACAAGTCAAAGCGAATCAAAACATTAAAATATTA
>DATFIZ010000116.1:0-19727 GCA_035269575.1 Bacteroidales bacterium
AAGCCTGATCTTTATCCGTTTGGTCCATCATATCGAGATATACATGTTGTACATCCATAACCAGAAGAACTGGTTTTAGCTCTTGCTTTTTTTGTTCTTGCGAAAACAGTGTAGTTGTTGTTAAAAAGAAGCAAATAAAAACGGTCAATGTTTTTTTCATGATTTAAATAGTTTAAAATGAATAAAAAAAATAAATTAATTTTTATGCCTTTTTTCTAAAACGCTTACCACCTCTTTTAATTCATAATTTTTTGCTGACAATAGTACCAGCAGGTGATAAATTAAATCGGCAGCTTCATTTAGAAATAAGTCATCATTATGGTCTTTTGCTTCTATGATTAACTCAACGGCTTCTTCCCCTACTTTTTGTGCAATTTTATTAATACCTTTTTCAAAAAGCTTTGTTGTATAGGAGTTTACCGGCATTTCTTTTTTTCGTTGATTTATGATGTATTGCAGGTAATTTAAATCAAATTCCATATTTGATTCTCCAAAACAGGTTTTATTGCCGGTATGACAAACTGGACCTCTAGGTTCAGCCATAATGAGCAATGTATCATCGTCACAATCAGGGATTATTTTTTTTACCTGTAAAAAATTACCGCTTGTTTCGCCTTTAGTCCACAATTGTTTCCGCGTACGACTGTAAAAGGTAACCATTTGTTTTTCCAGGGTTTTTTCATAGGCTTCCTGGTTCATAAATCCAAGCATTAATACTTCTTTGGTATTATAATCCTGAATTATGGCGGGTATTAATCCGTTTAGTTTTTTAAAATCTAAATTCATATTTTAAAGTTTTTTACATTTTGACATCCAGACAACTCTCAGGACAATGTGATAGTTTATCGATGAGTCATACTGAGCCCGACTGTCGCCAGACGAAGTTGTCAAAGTAAGGTATTATTAAATTCTTATAGAAATGTTATTTAGTGTTAATTGTTGTTTTAGTTTAGGAATTTTTATTTTTTTATAATGAAAAACACTTGCAGCCAAAGCAGCTTCTACGTTTGAGTAGCTAAAAACATTTTCAAAATCTTTTATTGATCCTGCGCCACCTGAAGCTATTACTGGTATGTTTAAATTTTTAGCAAGTAGTTTCAATGGCTCCAGGGCAAAACCATTTTTTGTTCCATCATGATTCATAGAAGTAAATAAAATCTCTCCACAACCCAGAGATTGTGCTTGTTTGGCCCAGCTAAACAGTTCCAGTGTTGTTTTTATTCGGCCTCCGTTTTTATAAACCACCCATTGATTACTTTCCCATCGCGCATCAATAGCCAATACAATAAATTGACTGCCAAATTTTTGTGCAATCTGGCTAATTAATTCCGGGTTATTTATAGCTGCTGAGTTAACCGTTATTTTATCTGCACCGGCAGAAAGGATAGCCTCTGCATCCTGGAGACTTGAAATACCTCCCCCTACGGTAAATGGAATATTTATTTCCTTAGCTATACGGGTAACTAAGTCACTTAATGTTTTCCGCTTTTCATGCGATGCAGTAATATCCAGAAATACTAATTCATCAGCTCCGTTATCACTATAATATTTGCCCAGTTCAACCGGGTCTCCCACCAGTTGTAAATTTTCAAATTCAATTCCTTTAACGGTCTGTCCATCTTTAATATCCAGGCAAGGTATAATTCGTTTGGCTAACATTGCTTTAAGGTTAAATTTTCTACTGGAATAATATCTTCATAAAAAGCTTTACCTACGATTACAGCATCAATACCTGCTTCTTCTAATTGGTAAATATCTTTTTTAGCACTTACACCGCCACTGGCAATAATGTATTTATCATTAAATTTTTCTTTTAATGATCTATAAAAATCTACATTAACACCTGCCAGCATGCCATCACGTGAGATATCTGTGCACATAAATTTGTTAACTCCAAATTTACTGTATGCTGATATCAGGTCAAAAATTCCGGTATTCGTTTCTTTAATCCACCCGTTGATATAAACTTTATTATTGTAAACATCAGAAGCAATAATAAATCGTTCTGCACCAACTTGCTGAATAATTTTTTTAAGAGTATCAGGTTCTTTAACAGCCATACTTCCAATTCCTATAAAATCGGTCCCTGCATCAATAGCCATTTTTACCTGGGCTTCAGTTCGAATGCCTCCGCTATAATCAACCGTTAGCTTTGTTGTTGCACAAATATTATTTAAAACGTTCAGGTTTTTTGGTTTTCCCGATTTGGCACCATCCAAATCAACCAGGTGTAAACGTTTATATCCCTGATTTTCGAATGCTTTAGCAACAAGTGCCGGTTGATTTGAGTATACCGTTTTCTGGTTGTATTTTCCTTGCGACAGCCTTACACATTGGCCGTTCATTAAGTCGATTGCTGGTATTATTTCTATCATAACGTTACAAAGTTTTTTAAAATGATTTCACCTGTTTTTCCACTTCGCTCAGGGTGAAACTGAGTAGCGAAAAAATTGTTTTTTTGTAAAGCCGCACTGAATGGTTGAATATAGTTACATTCAGCAATGCTGTATAAACTTGTATTTACAAAATAACTATGCACAAAATACACATAGCTGTTTTTTGGTAGATCCTTAAATATTGGGCCTTTTAGGTTATTTATTGTATTCCAGCCCATATGGGGTACTTTGTTTTTCGGTAGAAATTTTTTCACTCTTTCATCAAATATCCCCAAACAGCGGGTGTTACCTTCCATAGAAAAGTTACACATTAACTGCATGCCCAAACAGATTCCCAGTACCGGTTGTTTTAAATTTGGAATCAGTATATCGAGTTTCGACTGATGTAAGTAGTTCATTGTTGAGGAAGCTTCGCCTACTCCGGGAAATATTACTTTGTCTGCTTTCTGAATGATTTCAGGATCATCGGTAACAACGGGTTTTATCCCCAGCCTTTCCAGCGCAAAAGCCACACTCTGAATATTCCCTGCATTGTATTTTATAATTGCTATTTTCATATTAATCTCAAGTTTCAAATTATAAAACCCCTTTTGTTGATGGAATGGCATAAGTATATTGTTCTTGTTTTACTGCCATTTTAATACTTCTTCCCAATGCTTTAAAAATGCACTCAATTTTATGGTGTTCGTTGTTTCCTTCAACTTTTACGTTCAGGTTGCATTGGGCTGCATCAGAAAATGATTTAAAAAAGTGATAAAACATTTCCGTAGGCATGTCACCAATTTTTTCGCGTTTAAAATTTACATCCCAAACGAACCATGGTCTTCCTCCTAAATCAATTGACACCTGGGCCAGAGAATCATCCATGGGTAAGACAAAACCGTAGCGTTCTATCCCTTTTTTGTTTCCCAGAGCTTTGCGGAAAGCTTTGCCCAGAGCTATAGCTGTATCTTCGATGGTATGGTGTTCGTCAATATCCAAATCCCCATCTACTTTTACCGAAAGATCTACACCCGAGTGCTTTCCAAGCTGCTCCAGCATATGGTCAAAGAATTTTAAACCGGTAAAAACATCGGTTTTTCCTTCCCCATTCAATGATAACTGAACGGCTATTTGAGTTTCTTCAGTGTTTCTTACAACATTAGCGGTTCGATAGTTTCTTTTAATGATTTCTAATATTTCATCCCAATTACTACCATGAAATAGCGCTTTATCGTTGGCCATATGAACATCATGAATATCACCCAATAAAATTCCATTTACATTCATATTCTGTGCTAACTGTAAATCTGTTAAGCGGTCACCTATAACAAATGACTTTTCAAAGTCTAACATCTCATTCAGATATTTATCCACTAATCCTTTCCCCGGTTTACGGGTTGGCTTTTTTTCTTCCGGAAATGAGCAATCAATCAGAATATCCTTAAAGTGAATTCCTTCACCTGCAAATGTTTTTAAAATTTTTTCCTGTACTATTTTAAATGATTTTACAGGGTATTTTCTGGTGCCCAACCCGTCCTGATTCGAAACCATAATCAGTTCATAATCGAATTGGTTGATGAGTTGATACAAAACCCGAAATACGCCCGGAATAAACTCCAGTTTTTCCAGACTGTCTATCTGCTCGTCTTCGGGCTCTTTAATGATGGTTCCATCACGATCTAAAAACAATATTTTTTTCATCATTTTATATTTTTTATTTGTTCAAAATGTTTCAAACAGGTCATAAGTATCCTGTTTTCATAAGGTTTACCAATGGTAATGCGTAAACAACGTTCGCAGTCAGGTTCCTTCGATCGGTCGCGTACGACGATGCCTTTTCTTTTTAAGTACTTAAATATATCCTGATGATTTTGAAACTTTACCAGTAGAAAGTTTGCATCAGAAGGGTATACTTTATTTACGGTATTAAGCTTTTGTAGTTCAGAAACCAGCCATTCCTTTTGTTCTTTAACTGCTTTTATCCCTGATGGGAAAGAATTATTTTTCAAGGCTTTTAGTGCAGCTTCCTGATTTGGTTTGCTGATGTTATAGGGATATTTTATTTTATTTAAAATTTGGATGATTTCCGTATTCATAAAACCCATACCTATCCGGATACCTGCCATTGCACGTGCTTTCGAAAAGGTTTGCAGAATCACCAGGTTTGGATATCTTTGAAGCTCTGCAATCGCTCCCGGTTCATCGGCAAAATCAATATAGGCTTCATCAACTACCACAATACCTTTAAATTTTTCAAGAACTTCCAGCATTAAGTCCTTTCGGATAAGGTTGCCTGTTGGGTTATTGGGTGAGCAGATAAATACTATTTTTGAGTTGGCAGCAGCGGCAAGCAATTCTTCCGGAACAATCTGGAAATTGTTATCCAAAGCAACGCGAATAACATTCACATCATTAATTTTCGCACACACTTCGTACATGCCATATGTTGGAACATTGATAATAACAGAATCTTTACCGGGAATACAAAATGCACGAATTAGTAAATCGATAATTTCATCACTGCCATTACCCAAAAACAGGTTATCAGGGGACAGGTTTTTCCATTTTCCGATAGCCATTTTTAGCTCCCGTTGCAGTGGATCCGGGTAACGGTTATAACCTGAGGAAAAAGGATTCTCATTGGCATCAAGTAAAATAGCATCTTCATCGTTTATTTGTTCACGTGCCGATTGGTAAGGCTTCAATTTTAAGATATTTGGCCTAACTATTTTTAGCACATCAAAATCAGTTTTTGTCTTCATCATTGATTGTTTTTAAGTCTGATGCTCACAGCATTTTTGTGGGCCTGCAACTGTTCTGTATCGGCTATTTTTTCCACAATAGGACCTATGAGCTCCAATCCTTCTTTTGTTGCTTTCTGAAACGTTATCTTCTTAAAAAATGCATCCATATTTAATCCACTGTAACTTCTGGCAAACCCATTGGTTGGCAGCGTATGATTCGTGCCTGAGGCATAGTCGCCCAAACTTTCGGGGGTATAATTTCCCAGAAAAACAGAGCCGGCCTGTGTAATTTGCTGTGCCAGCTCATCGGTATTGTTTGTCGAAATAATCAGGTGCTCCGGGGCATACTGATTACTTATCTCAATCATTTCCTGCTTGTTTTTTACAAGTAAAATGGTTCCCGATTTTAGCGATTGCATCGCAATATCCTTTCTAGGTAAACTTTCCAATTGTTTTTTTAAACAGCTTAAAGTCTGAATTGCTAAGTTATTGCTGTTGGTAACTAACATAACCTGGCTGTCAGGGCCGTGTTCAGCTTGTGATAGCAAATCGGAAGCTATAAATTCAGGATTGGCTGTTTCATCGGCTAAAACCATTACCTCCGATGGACCTGCAGGCATATCGATAGCTATACCCTGCGAGGCAATGATTTGCTTTGCCATAGTGACATACTGGTTTCCGGGTCCAAATATTTTGTCGGTTTTAGGAATAGATTCTGTTCCATAAGCCATTGCAGCTATAGCTTGTGCTCCACCGCAAATAAAAATATCGGTGACACCCGAAATCTTTGCGGCATAAAGTACAGCAGGGTTGACACTTCCATCTTCATTAGGTGGTGTGCAGAGTATAATATCCTTACATCCAGCTAATCGAGCGGGAATAGCTAACATTAACACGGTAGAAATTAACGGAGCTGAACCTCCCGGAATGTACAGACCTGCTTTTTCGACAGGGACAGGCTTTTGCCAGCAGGTTATTCCCTGTGTCGTTTCCATAGAAATCTCGGCCGGAATTTGTGCTTTGTGAAATTTTGCAATATTTTCTGCCGCAAGCTGCATCGCTCTTTTTAATTCATTTGGAATGAGTTGTTCAACATAGTCAATAGGTTCTGAGGTAACTTTTAGATTTTTAACCTCAACCTTGTCAAACTGTCGGCTCAGTTCTTTTAATGCCTGATCGCCCTTTGTCTTAACACTTTTGATGATTTCCTGAACTGTTTTTTCCAGTTGGGTGACCTCAAAAACCGGGCGTTTAAGTACTTCTTGTAACTCTTTTTGATTTGGATATTCAACTATTTTCATGGTTGTCCTGTTTTTAAAGAATCATTTTTTCTATGGGTACAACTAAGATTCCTTGCGCACCTGCATTCTTTAGTTTATCGATGATCTCCCAGAATTTATCTTCGTTAACAACAGAGTGCAGTGAATACCAGTCATCTTCGGCCAAAGGCATGATGGTAGGGCTTTTCATTCCCGGAATAACTTCAATGATTTCATTTAATTTATTTTTCGGTGCATTTAGTAAAATGTATTTATTAGAATTGGCCGTTTGGATGGCTCGTATACGAAACAGCAAATCTTCCAAAATTTTAGCTTTTTGGCTTTCTAAATTTTTGTTTCCAATAATTACTGCTTCCGAATTTATTACTTTCTCCACTTCTTTTAAACCATTACTGATTAAGGTACTGCCAGAGCTCACAATATCGAAAATGGCATCGGCCAAACCGATACTTGGTGATATTTCTACAGAACCACTGATTTGGTGTATTTCGGCATTTATATTGTTTTCCTTGAGAAAGGTTTTTAGAATGGAAGGATAGGAGGTGGCAATTTTTTTATGCTGGAAGTAGTTTATTGACTGGTAGTTTTCTGTTTTCGGGATAGCCAGCGAGAGACGGCATTTGGCAAAACCCAGTCGCTGATAAATTGTGAGTGGATAGTCCTTCTCAAGCATTTCATTTTCACCCACTATGCCAATGTCCGCGACCCTGTCGTTGATGTATTGAGGAATATCATCATCCCGCAAATACAATATTTCGATGGGAAAGTTGGAAGAAACCGATATCAGTTTCCGGTTTCCGTTGGTTAATTTAATATTACATTCCTGTAATAATTGAATGGATTTTTCACTTAATCGTCCTGATTTTTGTACTGCAATTTTTAATTTTTCCATTTTTTACGTTGTTGATTTTTGTTTAACAAAAAAGGCCTGCAGAGAACTGCAGACCTTTTAATTTCATTTATTGAATTTTAAAACAAGTCATAGTATCTTCTGTCGGGTGTGTTTTTCACTCGAATGATGATGAATATGATGATGTTTTTGGTTCATTTTGTTTCTTTTATTTGATTTTTTGTTTTGCCCTGACCCTAAAAGGAACCAAAAAATCAATATGCTTAATAAGGGGCTAAATCAAAAAGGGCCTGCAAAATTTGCAAGCCCTTTAATTGTTAATTATATTTTTAGGAATCTACAAAATTTTGCATACTATGCCCGTACCAACGTGATGATGGTGATGATGAACAGTATGTACAAATTGTAAATTCATTTTTGTCTGTTTTGATAGTGCAATTATACGTACATGTTTTTTAAAATCAAAATTATTCTTGGAAAATATATTCTTTGTATGATTATATAAGGATAAAATTTCTGCTATTCAGTCCAAAAGTAAAATATTTATATTAAAAGAGAAACAAATCTTAATATCTGTTAACATTTTTTGGTTTTCGTTGTTTATCAAAACAAGAGATAAAATGATGTTTAATCTAAATTATTAAGATATGTTCAAAGTATGGATAAATGCTTTAAGAGTTATTCCCAGGGTTTCTAAGGAAGAATGGAATAGTTACGACTTAATTTCTCGATGGCTTATTGCCAGTCGTGCTGCTGTATTTATTATGACAGCTATTGCTGCAGGTATTGGCGGACTATTAGCTTACCGCGACGGGAATTTTTCATGGACGATATTTGTGTTAAGTTTTTTTGGTTTGGTGTTAGCGCATGCCACTAATAATCTCCTAAACGATTATGTAGACTATAAAAAAGGGGTAGATAAAGATAATTACTACCGGGCACAATATGGGCCACATCCATTGGAAAATGGATTTATGTCCAAAGGTAAGTTTATCGCATTTATTGTGGTAACCGGTTTATTGGCTCTATTTGCCGGCTTAATGATTACTTACCAGGTAGGATTACAGACCTTGTGGGTTTTAATACCCGGATTATTTTTCCTGTTGTTTTATACCTGGCCATTAAAATATTTCGGATTGGGCGAAATTTCTGTTGTTTTAGTCTGGGGACCACTAATGATTGGCGGAACTTACTTTGTTGTTTCGGGTGGCGAATGGAGTAACTGGGTTGCTCTGGTTAGCCTCGTATATGCATTTGGGCCGACAACTGTTTTGCTTGGAAAGCATACCGATAAGCTCGAAGAAGATAAAGCTAAAGGAATTAAGACCTTACCGGTAATTATTGGTGAAAAAGCATCGCGGTATTCTGTTATCGGATTATGGATTTTACAATATGCACTCGTTATTTATCTTGTGGTTACAGGGCAGTTAGGACCTGCTATTTTATTGGTAATCTTTTCTGTTCCAAAGTTTATAAAAGAATCCAAAGTAATGGCTAAAAAACGACCCGATAAAGTACCCGAAGGTGAGCTGGGGCAGGGATGGCCTTTGTATTTGGTTCATCGTGCATTTGTATTTAACAGATCCTTTGGAATGCTCTTTTTGTTGGGATTAATCATCGATGTGGTAATCTATAAATTAATTTAAATAAATGGTGTTTGCATGATTTTTTCTGGTGCAAATACTTAAATGAAAAGGAATGCTGGGTATTACCTGCTAAGTAATATTCAGCATATTCCTGTTTTAAAAAGACGATATACAATGAATTTAACGGCAACACTCAACTATTTTAAAACGAACGAAATGAACGATCTAACGGTATTAAAATCTAATGTAAAAACCGGTTCAGATGAGTATAAGAGCAATTATAACGAAACCATTCAGATTATTGATGATTTCAAAAAAAAGTTGCAAAAAGTAACCGAAAGGAATGATGATCCGTACGTTCAGAAGCACAAATCAAAAGGGAAATGGTTAGCCAGAGAACGGATTAATGCACTTATAGATAGTCAAACAGAATTTTACGAATTTTCAGCTTTGGCCACCAATGATTTGTACGAAGCTAAATTCCATTCTGCCGGTATTGTAACCGGAATAGGAATCATTCAGGGTATTGAGAGTATAATAATTGCTAATGATCCCACGGTTAAGGGAGGAACTTATGTTAATGAAACCATCAAAAAACATTTAAGAGCACAGGAAATTGCTTATGAGCATCATCTTCCTTGTGTTTATATTGTTGAATCGGGTGGGATTTTTCTTCCTGAGCAGGCCAATGTTTTTGCCGACAAGGATCATTTTGGAAAGATTTTTTATAATCAGTCCCGCTTATCGGCAGCCGGAATTCCCCAGATTGCTATGGTCATGGGATCGTGTACAGCGGGTGGAGCTTACATTCCTGCCATGAGCGACGAATCGATAATAGTGGAAAACCAGGGAACAATTTTCCTGGCAGGCCCACCCTTAGTAAAAGCAGCCATTGGAGAAACAGTTTCGGCCGAAGATCTGGGTGGAGCTAATGCACATACGCACATTTCAGGTGTTGCTGATTATATGGCAAAAACAGAAGAAGAAGCCATTCAGGTTTGCCGGAATATTTTTGAAAATTTGCCAAAGCCCAAAAAGTCAGTCCAACGCTCTGAGAAAGTTGAAGAACCCTTATATCCCGCTAAGGAGTTATATGGTATTATTCATTCACAGAGTTCACGATGGATGAATCCTTACGAAATTATTGCCCGAATTATAGATGGAAGCAGGTTTCAGGAGTTTAAACCCAACTACGGAAAAACCTTGGTTACTGGCTTTGCCAGGATTAAAGGACAAACGGTTGGAATTATTGCCAACAACGGAGTACTGTTTTCCGAATCAGCTTTAAAAGGAACACATTTTATTGAAATGTGCAGTATTCGAAAAATACCGCTCGTTTTTTTGCATAACATATCCGGGTTTATGGTAGGAAAGGATGCCGAACATAAAGGAATTGCCAAGGATGGAGCTAAAATGGTTCATGCTGTATCCAATACCAATGTTCCTAAAATTACCATTATTTACGGTCGATCGCACGGTGCAGGAAATTATGCCATGGCGGGCAGAGCTTATAATCCAAATTTGCTGTTTACCTGGCCCAATGCTAAAATATCTGTGATGGGCGGCAGACAGGCAGCAGAAGTGTTATGGAGTGTTAAAAAAAATGGTTCGGATAACAAAGAAGAGTTGAAAAAGCAGATTACTGAAAGATATGAGCAGGAAGGTTCAGCGTATTACAGTACTTCCAGAATTTGGGACGATGGGATTATTGATCCGCTGGATACCCGAAAAATGATCGCTCTGGGACTTTCCATCGCAGCAAATAAAGAAATACCTGATTACAAACCCGGAATTTACAGAATGTAGTAGAATGAAAGATTATCATACCATACAAGTCGATATTGACAAGTATACCGCAACGGTCTGGCTCAACAGGCCGGATCTGCAGAATGCGGTAAATAACGAAATGCTGCAGGAGTTGACGGAAAGTTTTCAACTTCTGAACAATGATAATACTATTCGTGTAATTATTTTAAGGGGAAAAGGGAAATCGTTCAGTGCCGGAGCAGATTTAAAAAATATGCTGACAAAAAACAAATCAGGCTTTAATGAAAATTTGCAAGATGGAAAGTTATGGACCCAATGCTTAAGTCAGATTTATTATTTTTCAAAGCCTGTTATAGCTGTGGCAACCGGAAATGTTTTTGGTGGTGGGAACGGATTGTTAGCAGCAGCTGATATTGTTCTTGCCGAAAAAGATACTGTATTTTCATTTTCTGAAGTAAAAATCGGATTAGCACCATCCACGATATTGCCTTATATGCTGACGCGCTTAAACGAACACAAAGCCAAATTATTGATGTTTACCGGTAAGAGAATTAAAGCGATTGAAGCTTTGCAGTATAACCTGGTTGATTTTGCATTAGGTCAGCATGAAATGGAACAGACTCTAGAATCATTAATAAACGATATCATAAGCGCATCACCAAACGGAATAAAAGAAATTAAATGTTTAATCAGAGAACTAAAAAAGGGCTTGAATCATGATCAAATGAATGATTTAACGGCAAATTCAATTGGCCGGTTAAAAATATCGAAAGAAGCATTTGAAGGCATTTCTGCTTTTTTAGAAAAAAGAAAACCAGCGTGGAACAACAGTAAATGATTTTAATTCATATTTTAAAATTCAAATAAGTAATGAATAGAAATATATATCATCCATTAATTCAGGATAAACACGAAAATTTAAGATCGCAAGTCAGGGAGTTTGCGTTAAAAGAAATTAAACCAATCGCTCAAAAATTGGATGAGCACTCGGAATTTTCTGCAGATATCACTCATAAAATGGGTCAACAGGGACTGTTTGGGATTACTATTCCAAAAACATATGGCGGGCAGGAACTGGATACGCTATCTTATATTATCGCTGTTGAAGAGTTGGCTCGGATCGATAGTTCGCAAGCAGCTACGGTTGCAGCGCATAACTCATTAGGATTATCTCCAATTTTCAAATACGGAACGGATGATCAAAGACAGCGATTGTTACCTAAATTAACTACCGGACAGTATGTTTGGGGTTTTGGTTTAACTGAACCCAATGCAGGCTCCGATGCTAAAGCAATAGAGACCACAGCCAGATTAGAAAACAATTACTGGATGGTAAACGGGCAAAAAATATTTATCACCAATTCGGCTTCAGCAATTTCTATGGGTGTTACATTATTGGCGAATACAAGCTGTGATCCAGCCAGGAAAGAATATTCAGCCATTTTAGTGGAAAGAGAAAATTCAAAATATCAAGCCGAAAGTATTAAAAACAAAATGGTATGGCGGGCTGCGGATACAGGACGATTAACATTTCAAAATACCGAAGTACCTAAAGAAAACCTGCTGGGCAATCAGGGTCAAGGTTTGCGCATTATTTTGGAAACTCTTGATGCCGGGAGGCTTTCTGTTGCAGCCATTGGACTAGGTTTGGCACAAGGTGCTCTGGATATGGCCAAAGAATATTCTGCAATGCGAAAGCAATTTGGTTCAAGCCTGAATCAGTTTCAGGTTATTTCCCACAAACTGGTTGATATGGAAGTAAAAATCGAATTAGCACGAAACTATCTTTATACCAGCTGCTGGTTAAAAGATAATAAAATGCCCTTTTCCAAACAAGCAGCTATCTCTAAATTGTATACATCGCAAATTGCCAGGGAAATTGCTGATGAAGCCGTTCAGATTTTTGGTGGCTATGGTTTATTTAAAGATAATGACATCGAAAGGTTTTATCGCGACCAGCGAATATTAAGTATCGGAGAAGGAACTTCCGAGATTTTAAAAATGGTTATCGGTAAAGAGATGGGGATTTAAAAACTGAGTGTTATGGAAAAACGAAAGAAAGATCATATTGATTTGGCATTGAATTCACAGTCATCGGCCATTGAGCACGATGATCGGTTTAACTACGAACCGATATTAAAACCACACCCGAAACAGGATGATTTGTCCATTCAGTTTTTGGGCAAGACCATGAAAAATCCGTTGTGGATTTCAAGTATGACCGGTGGAACCGAATATGCCAAAGTCATCAATACCAATTTAGCCAGAGCCTGTAACGAGTATGGGTTAGGCATGGGATTAGGTTCGTGCCGCACTTTACTGGAAAGTGATGAATACCTGAGTCATTTCGATTTAAGAGATGTTATTGGTCAGGATCTCCCTTTTTATGCCAATTTAGGGATTAGTCAGGTTGAGCAGTCAATTAGACAGAATAAGATACAGCAAATTGTTGATCTGGTTACAAAATTACGAGCTGATGGATTGGTTATTCATGTAAATCCTATACAGGAATGGCTGCAGCCCGAGGGTGATATTCTGACTCAATCACCTTTGGAAACGATAAAGAAATTTTTGGAGAAGACAAAACTAAAAGTTATCGTAAAAGAAGTAGGGCAGGGCTTTGGCCCGGAAAGCTTAAAAGAATTGTTAAACCTGCCTTTGGAAGCAATTGAGCTGGGTGCATATGGCGGGACAAATTTTTCTAAAGTAGAGCTAAAGCGCAGTATGCCTATTGTAAAAGAGATGCTGGAGCCTTTTTCCAAAGTGGGAAATAGTGCCGTCCAAATGATTGACGATATCAATACAATGGTAAATAATTCGAGCGAAGTTCAATGTAAACAGATTATCGTTTCAGGCGGAGTACGTTCTTTTTTGGATGGTTATTATTTGATGCAAAAAAGCCGGTTGCCGTCTGTGTATGGACAGGCATCAACTATGCTGCGCTATGCCCGCGAAGATTATGATAAATTGCGTGAGTATATTCAGTACCAGCTTAAAGGATTGCAAATGGCTTATACATATTTAACAATAAAGGATTAAACGATGAAAAAAAATCAATATATAGGCGGATTTTCGAAATTAAGTAATCCTGAAAAGCTTGAGTTAATTGCGAAGAAGCTAAATAAGGAAACAGAGCGCTTTAATATTTTGAATGAGTTTAAGGTAAAAGATAAACAGATTCAGTCAACGTTGGAAGAGATTAGCGAAAATGTACTATCAAACTACTTTTTGCCTTACAGCATAGCCCCTAACTTTATGATTAACGGAAAGTACTATTTTGTGCCTATGGTAATTGAAGAGAGTTCGGTGGTGGCAGCGGCTTCGGCAGCGGCCAGGTTTTGGTTCGACAAAGGCGGATTTACGTCCAATGTTATTTCGACAACCAAAGTGGGACAGGTGCATTTTCAGTGGAATGGCGACTCTGCGGTTTTATTGAGTCAAATGAATGATATTAAAGATCAGTTGATTAAAGACTCTGAATCTTTGCTTGCAAACATGGAAAAGCGGGGTGGTGGAGTTACAAATATTGAACTTATTGATTTTACTGATAAATTAGAAGATTATTATCAGCTAAAAGTTTCGTTCGAAACCGTAGATGCTATGGGGGCCAATATTATAAATTCTGTCTTGGAGCAAATGGCAGGTACTTTTAAAAATTATATGAGTACAAATTTTCAGGGCAAAGAAAAGAATGGTGAAATTATTATGGCTATTTTATCGAACCACACGCCGGAAAGTATTGTAGAGTGCGTTGTTGAATGCCCGGTTGATCAGTTATCCGAAATATCCGGAGAATTAACACCTGAAGCGTTTGCAAGTAAGTTTAAAAGGGCTGTGGATATTGCAAATACTGATATTTACAGAGCTACAACCCACAATAAAGGGATTTATAACGGCATTGATGCGGTTGTACTGGCTACCGGAAATGATTTCAGGGCAATTGAAGCCTGCGGACATTCTTTCGCTTCCAGAGAGGGGCATTATAAAAGTTTAACACAGGTCGAAATCAACGAAGGGAAATTCAGATACTCACTAAAAATACCAATGGCCTTGGGGACTGTTGGAGGATTAACCAACATGCATCCGCTGGCTAAACTTTCCATGGAGATATTAGATAATCCTTCGGCTCGTGAATTGATGGAGATAACTGCAGCTACTGGATTAGCCAATACTTTTTCGGCCATTAAAGCTCTTACCACATCAGGTATTCAAAAAGGACATATGCGTTTTCACCTGAACAATATTCTTAACTCCATGAATGCTGATGAAATGGAAAAGAAAAAAGCGGCAGCTCATTTTAAAGACAGGAAAGTTTCATACAAAGCCGTGCAGGAATATTTGTCATCTTTAAAAGAGAATACAACACAATGAGTTATTCTTTTTATTCCAGGGGCAAATTGTTATTAACAGGAGAATACTTTGTAATGGATGGTTCGCAGGCATTGGCAGTACCCTTGAAGGTGGGACAACGATTACTTGTAGAAGAAAACAGTGATGTATGTCTTGAAATTAACTGGGAATCGTACATAAAAGATAAGTTGTGGTTTGTGGCTACATTCGACCTGGTTTCTTTAAATATCCTTGATACCAATGATTTAGCTATAGCACAATACCTGCAAAAGTTATTGAGTTATATCAAGAATCAAAGCAATGTGCTTTCAGTAGATCAGGGCATTCAAATCAAAACACACCTTGAAATTTTACCGGACTGGGGACTGGGAAGCAGTTCTTCTTTAATTTCTAATCTGGCGTATTGGTCTGATATCAATCCATATGAGCTATTTTTTTCATTGTTTGACGGTTCGGGTTATGATATTTCCTGTGCACGCTCTGACAGTGCAATTTTGTATCAATATCAGGATAAACCGGTAATTCAGCCTGTAAATTTTGAGCCCGATTTTCTGAATAAAATATATTTGGTGTATCTGGGTAAAAAGCAGGACTCATTGCAAAGTGTATTAAAATATAAGGAAAAAGTTAAAAACAAAAAGAAAGAGGCTGAGCGTATTTCTCAGTTAACCACCAGATTTCTTCAGTCTGATAGTTTACATGAATTTGAAAAATATATCCATGAGCATGAAGAAATTATATCAAAAACCATCAACGAATCGACGGTCAAATCAAAATATTTCCCTGATTTTAAAGGCGCTGTGAAATCACTGGGAGCGTGGGGTGGAGATTTTGTGATGGCAACCTGTGAAGGCGAACCGGATGATGTGAAAAACTATTTCAATAAAAAAGGACTGGATATTATCTTTCCCTATAAAAGATTGGTATTATGAACGATAAGTTAATCTCAAATCAATATAAACAAAAAGCATACAACTTAGCAAATTTTGATTTGAAGGGTAGCCAGTCTATAAGCTGGGAGAGTCCTTCTAATATTGCTTTGATAAAATACTGGGGAAAATATGGGGATCAATTGCCACAGAATCCATCGTTGAGTTTTAATCTGAAAAATTCGAAAACAATTACGAATATCATCTATCAAAAAAAGGGGGATGATGAATCCAGCATTCAATATTTTTTTGAAGATGAACGGAATAAACCTTTTGAGAAAAGAATAAAAAATTATTTTGAAAAGATTGCGGTGTATTTACCTTTTCTTAAAAAGCTGGATTTTACGATCTATAGTAAGAATACCTTTCCTCATTCGGCAGGAATAGCATCTTCTGCATCTTCGTTCAGTGCGTTGGCACATGGTTTATGCAGTATTGAACAAGAGCTGTTTCACACACTTTCAGGTCATGATAAATTTTACAGAAAAGCTTCCTTTTTAGCGCGGCTGGGTTCCGGAAGTGCATCCCGATCGGTTCCGGGAAAAGCTGTTTTATGGGGAATAAATGAAGGGATAACTGAATCATCCGATGAATATGCTGTGCCCATTGATGAGCAGGTGCATCATCTATTTAAAACATACCGGGATGCAGTTCTAATTGTTGATTCAGAACAAAAAACTTCTTCAAGTTCCATCGGGCATACGCTTATGGAGAATCATCCGTTTGCAAAAGCAAGGTATTTGCAGGCGAATGTAAATCTGGAGAAACTGTTGTTGGCGCTAAAGTCAGGAGGTGTAAAGCTATTTATGGAAATTGTAGAAAACGAAGCCCTGACCTTGCATGCTTTAATGTTATCATCGAATCCTTCGTTATCTCTAATAAAACCTAATACATTAGCTGTTATTGAAAAACTAATGGAGTTCAGGCAAAAGCAGCGGCTGAACTTTGCTTTTACCCTGGATGCCGGGCCTAATGTTCATGTTCTTTATCCTGAAAAAATAAAAGCCAAAATGATTGATTTTATTGAAAATGAGCTGTTACAATTTTGCGAAAATGGAAAATGGATAGATGATGAAATTTCGAATGGCCCAAAACAAATTCTTTCATGAGTTTTAATGCAAAAATATTATTGTTTGGCGAGTATGCTGTTCTTTATCAGTCGGATGCTCTGTTAATTCCTTTCGAAAAATTTTCGGGTAAACTGGATTTTATGGATAAGCATTCGAATAACCTGCAACAGCAAATTCAATCCAATAAATTAATTCATCAGCTATCAATCTATTTGGAGAAAGCAAATAAGGATTCCCGTTTGTTTTATTCTTTTAATCTTACTCAGTTTAAAACCGATATTAAGCATGGATTGTTTTTTGATTCAATAATCCCTGAAGGATATGGCATAGGAAGTTCAGGTGCTTTAGTAGCTGCAGTTTTTTCTAAGTATTCCAAAAAAATACAAAAAGGGGCCGCAAAAGATCAATGGATAATTCTAAAAGATCAATTAGCTTTAATCGAATCTTTTTTTCATGGAGAAAGCTCCGGACTGGATCCGTTAGTTAGTTTTCTGGACCAGGGATTACTGGTTCAGGGAAATAACATTCAACCAGTGAATCCAGGCCTTTCCTTTTTTTATCCATTTTTAATTGATACATCTAAAACAAGAACAACTCAGGAGTTTGTTCATCTTTTCCGCCATAAATGCGAGATACCCATATATGAGAAAAATATAAAAACCCGTTTTCTGGATTTAAATAATCGTTGTATTCATTCATTACTAGAGGGAGATCATTCAACCTTTTATTTAACTTTAAAACAACTCTCTCTTTTTCAATATGGGGCTTTTGAAGAAATGATTCTTCCTGAATTCAAATCTATATGGAAACAGGGTATTGATTCGGGGGCTTATTATTTAAAATTGTGTGGTGCAGGAGGGGGTGGTTATTTGTTGGGATTTTCAAGGAATAAAAGTAAGCTTGATCAGCTGCATAAAGATACTCCGTTAACGATAATTAGACTTTAACAAAATTTGTTATAAGTTCGTTGATGTTGAGCAGATATGCTGAGAATAAGATGATAATAATCATCAGTACCCATCGCACAAAATTATTTCCTTGTTGAATGGCTATCCTGGAACCCACATAACCACCAAAAATATTTCCTATAGCAGAAATGAGTCCCATACCATAATGTACCTGATCATTCATCATAAAGATCGCTAAAGCAAACGGGCTGTAAAGAAATACGATCATTACTTTTATGGCATTGGCTTTAACCAAATCATAACCTGCATTAAGAACCAATGCCGAAAGTAAAAAAATACCCACACCAATATGTATAAAACCACCATAAACACCAATAACAAAGAACAGAAGCAGTTGATATATGGTTGGTTTACGTTGTATTTTATGCATCTGGTTTTTTAGCCAGTGTTCCGGACGGTAAAAAATAAATATCAGCATAATGAACAGTACTCCGGCCATTATTTTTTCGAATATTGCCTCGTTTATCTCAACGGCTATCTGAGCACCTGCTACCGAACCTATAACTACGGGTAATGCAAGTTTAAACCCTTTTTTCCAGTCCAGTGCGTTGTGTTTTTTAAAATTTAACGTAGAAACCAGGGTTTGCATAATTACGCCCAGACGTATGGTTCCGTTAGCAAAATTGATGGGGAGTCCAAGCATCATAAAAAGTGAATAGGTGATAACGGTCCCGCTCCCTGCTATGGTATTGATAAAGCCAACTAAAAATCCAGCGAAAATGAGGAGTGAGATAATTTCCGTTGAATAAATGTCAGCATTTTTTAAAAAATCTATGGAAATGGTTAGTAGCATAATTTAATCTTGCTGTCCATCCTTCGTTGAGCCTGTCCATTCGGTATGCGGTATCAGGATGATCTTATTATAACTTTGTTTTGATTGTTCCCCCTTCGACAGCCCTGTCTGACGGTTTATCCGCCGAAGGAGGGCAGTCAGGCTCAGTGTGACAATCAAAAAGTCCTGCCTGATAAAATCAGACAGGACAACAATATTAATGAAAAAAACAAACTATTTATTCGGTTGGGATATTTTTTAGTACATCCAGTAATAAATCCCAGAATTTTTCTGTGGTTTCAATATCAATTTTTTCTTCCGGTGTATGTGCTCCTTTAATGGTTGGCCCGAAAGAAATCATATCTAAATAAGGATATTTTTCTAAGAATAAACCACATTCAAGGCCTGCATGTATAGCTCGTACTATGGGGTCTTCCTTAAAAAGTTCCTTATACGATTTTTCAGTAATTTTCATAATTTCAGAATTGGTATCTGGTTTCCAGCCAGGATATCCATCGCTGTGTTTAACTTTCGCTCCTGCTAAACGGAATACACTTTCAACTTTGCTTGCAATATCCTTTTTTGCGGTATCTACTGAGCTTCGTTGGCTGGTGGTAATAAATATCTGGTTATTTTCAATAAACTTTATGGATGCCAGGTTGGTTGATGTTTCTACCAATCCTTCAATCTCACGGCTCATAGCATAAACACCGTGGGGGCATGCATACAATCCGTTTAATAGAGCAAATTGGGTATCTTCATCAATAACTGCTTCAGGTAACACAGCTTCTTCTATAGAAAGCTCAAGTTTGGGTTCAGTTATTGAAAGTTCACTTTTAACAGCCGGTGCATATTCGTTAAAATCCTTTAAAAGGTTTTCTTTTTCATCCTGGTGCACGGAAATGTGTGCAAAAGCTTCGCGTGGAATTGCATTTCTGGCTTTTCCTCCTTCGAATGTGCCAATCTTTACATCATACTTATTGAACGCATTCCATAAGAAGCGGTTCATAATTTTTACCGAATTTCCAAGCCC
>DATFIZ010000117.1:0-3381 GCA_035269575.1 Bacteroidales bacterium
GTCATTACCGTCTCTCCCATTTTTACCGATTGGTTTTCGTTCCAGTATTGATTAAACGTAACCTTCCCATCGGTTGGCGATACCAGGGTATACTGATATTTCCACGAATCTATGGCAGCCTGTAAGTTTTTATACGATTCGTCTATGAGCGATTGATAATCGCTTAACTGCTGCCTTTTCTGAAGTTCCAGTTCAAGGATATTTTGCTTTAAGGTCTCCATTTGCAAATGTATACTTGCAATAGAAGCACTATTCTGCTCCAGGCTGTATTGTTTGGCAATCACCCGAGATTTTGATTTTTCAAAATCAGCATCGGAAAGCATATTTTGAGCATTTAAAGCCGAGTCTCTTACATATTGTTTTCGGGCCAGTTCAAAATCATTTTCTAATAATATATTCTGCTTCTTTAAATGAGCCAGGTATTGATCATACTTCTTCAATTCCTGTTGATAAAGTTTGATCTTTTGATCATGGTAGTTTAACAGGATCATTTGATTATAAGCCTCAATATTTTTAATAAAATTTGAGTAAATCGACTGTACATTCCCTAATTCCAATGATTGTCTGGATAAAATAAACACCTCTCCTATCTTGAAATTCGACTCAACGTTGTCCATTAAATTTTCCAGGGCGTGCATATCATCAAATTGCGCAGGGTTTTCCAATACTGCCAGTACTTCATTCTTCCGAATCATTTGATTATTAACAACAAAGAGGTTTTGTATCTTTCCTGATGTTTTGGCTACAACCGGTGCCGGAGGATTTTCGGTGGTTAAAACAATATTGGCCGGTATAATATCGGGATACTTAAAAAACCAACTCCCGGTTACCAGAATAGCAACCACTATAAAAACAATAGTTATTCCCCACCGCACCATCCATTTGGGTGGCCGGCTTAATATTTCCTGTACTTCTGTTGAGCGGAGCTCTATTTTATTGTGTTCTTCCATCTCTTGATAACTTCATTTTTTATATTAAATAAACAGTATATTATAGCGGAAGTAGGCAGTGGCAGTGGCAGTAAGCAGTATAGTTTACTTTGGTAAAAATTTTTCAGGATGATCTGCCATTGAACCCAGCATTTTACCTACCTCTTCATATTCATTTTCCAGATGATCGTGTGTTGCTTGTAAAATATATTTACAATCCATAGCAAAATCCAGCCAAACAATCGTTTCGCTTGCTTCAGCATCAGCATCTGTTATTTTACTTGTAAAATGCTTTGGATATCTTCGTTTTCGATATGCCTCAGCAATATTTGAACAAACTGATCTGGAAGATCTGCGTATTTGATCAGTCAAAGAATATTTTTCTTCAACAGGAAATTTCTTACTCATCTCGAAAATTTCCATTGCCAGTTTGTATGCTTTCTGATAAACCTTTAATTGCCTAAAACCAAATTTCATATTCAAATTACCTTTTAAAATTAATATTATCTATCTTAATGCTCAATTTACTGCCTACTACCGCTGCCTACTGCCGCTGCCTACTGCCGCTGCCTACTACCCCTTCTTACACTACTCAAAATTATATCATCAGATTTATTATTAGTAAAATCCGTTTCATCTGTGTTCTATTAAGTTCTATTATGCACCCAGTTCCAACTGATTCCTCACCAGCTCATAGTAAGCACCTTTCTTTTTGGTCAGCTCTGCATGTGTTCCCTTTTCTACCAGTTTTCCTTTTTCCAATACCACAATCTGATCGGCATTTTTTACGGTACTTAACCGGTGTGCCACAACAACTACCGTTTTGCCCTGAAAAAATTCTCCCAGATTTTCCATAATCACCCGTTCGTTATTGGCATCGAGGGCATTGGTTGCTTCATCGAAAAATATAAATTCCGGATTTTTGTATACTGCACGGGCAATTAATATCCGTTGTTTTTGTCCCTGACTGAGTCCTACACCATTCTGTCCAATTTTAGTGTTATACCCCAAGGGTAAAGACTCAATAAACTCTTGTATATTAGCCACTTTCACAGCATGCAACAGTTTTTTCCGATCGGGGATTTCATCCGATACGGCAATATTGTTGGCAATAGAATCGGAGAAAATAAACCCGTCCTGCATGACCACCCCACATTTGTCACGCCATAAACGATTACTGATATTAGCTAAATGCTGGTCGCCCAGATTTATTTTCCCATTTACCGGCTGGTAAAATCCCAGCAAAAGTTTTATCAGCGTTGTCTTGCCGCTTCCGCTGGTGCCGACAATGGCGGTTATTTTTTGGTCCGGTATTTTCAAATCCACGTCTTCTAACACAAAAGGCGAATGCGGGCCTTCGTATTGAAAAGATACCTTTTCGATATTCAAATCACGAGTCTCGGGCAGAATATCAATTTTAGGCGTTTCGTCCGACTCTTCATCATCTTTCTGATGAATCTCGCCCAAACGCTCCATACTGATTTTAGCATCCTGGGTAGACTGCAAAAAGCTAATCATTTGATTAATGGGACTATTCAACTGTCCCATAATATACTGCACTGCCAGCATCATACCCAGGGTCATTTGGCCATCAATCACCGATTTGGCCGCTATAAAAGTAATCATTACATTTTTTACTTCGTTAATAAAAACGCCACCGGCCCGCTGGTACTGATTTAAGGATAACCGTTCAATACTTACCCGAAACAAACGGGCCTGTATCCGCTCCCACTCCCACCGTTTTTGCTTTTCGCAGTTGTTTAGCTTGATTTCCTGCATTCCGGTAATGAGCTGAATAATGTTACTCTGGTTATCTGAAAGTTGAGCAAAACGCCGGTTATCCAGCTCACGACGCTTTTTCATAAAAAGGTAAACCCATAACGTATAAAGCACACTCCCCACAAGGAAAATAAGGAAAATATTTACACTGTACACCAAAAGGACAATACCAAAAATAACCAGGTTAAAAAATGAAAAAAGTATATTTAAGGTTGATGAAGTAAGAAAACTTTCAATCCGCCGATGATCGCCAATTCGCTGAATAAGGTCACCAATCATTTTCGAATCGAAAAATGATACCGGAAGCTTCATCATTTTGATTAAAAAATCAGAAATGAGCGAAATATTAATCCGTGTTCCCAGGTGCAACAATATCCAGCTGCGAATAAACTCCACCATAGTACGTGAAAAAATCAACACCAGCTGGGCAATAATGATTAAAGTTACAAAACCCAAATCCTGGTTATTGATACCCTTATCGACAATGCTCTGGGTTAAGAATGGGAAAATTAACTGCAATAAACTTCCCAGAATCAGGCCCAGGAAAAGCTGTGTAATAATTTTTTTATACGGCCGCAGGTAAGAAAATAAAAATTTAAAACCCGATTTATCGGGTTTTTCATCCTCAGCACTATAAAAATCGGGGGTAGTTTCCAGCAGCAGGCACAACCCT
>DATFIZ010000118.1:0-3588 GCA_035269575.1 Bacteroidales bacterium
TTATTCCGGTCATGGGCCGTCAATGGCTAAACGAACCGGATACTGTAACAGAAAAATACAACAATCCGCGCATAGGTTTTTATCTTTATGATTTAAAAACAAAAGATCTTAAGAAACTACATTTTGATGGATACGACCCAATTTTATCTCCCGATGAACAACAAATAATCTATAAAAAAAGTGCTGGTGACAGTGTTTCCATATGGCATTTACAACTCGAAACCAGAAAAAACAAACAAATTGTTCTGGTAGATACCATATCTGTTTTTTCACCACTGTTTTGGATAAACAATAATCAACCGGGTATCCGTATAAGAAACAAACAGTACACCATTGATTTAGAAACTGGTTATATTAATCCCGTACAAGAAGAGATTAACTATGAAAAAAACAATGCTTCTATTACTACGATAAAAAAACTAACCCAAGACATTCCCTTTAAAGAGAGGGGTTTTGAATTATCTAAACATTACCCGGGAAATAAGCGTCAATATATTGCCGACATTGTTCGTTTACATGGTAACTTCAATTTTAGAAAAGCTATCATTGAGGAATTATCCGAAGAATTAACGATAAAAGAATTAGAAAATATTATCGAAACCATGGATAATTATGGGGAGTCATTATCCGGAATTGAAAAATCTAAATACATCTTTTATTCCAAAGAGACAAAAGATTTTTTAATTCATGAAATAAAAGAAAAAATTAAACATTATGAACATTGAGTGGAGAGACCTTTTTATTAAACAATGGAAAAAATACTTTGGAAATGTTGAATTACCTGTTGCATTTTATTTTAGTGATGAAGAAAATGATACAGCTATTGTTCCTGCAAAAAAGGAATGGAGCTGTTTTATTTGCGATTTAGCCAGGGTGCGAAAAGGGGATAATTTATCGTTTAATAAAGCATCGCTCGGTTGCGGTGGAGCCAAAAGATATCTGGGCTATTCGGATAAAATGCGCCCCAATTTTGAATATTTTCTGTCGTGCGGGATACCCGGAGAATTAGAAGGTGAACGATACAAACGAACCCCGGAAATGGTAAACGAATTGATGAAAGATCACCAAACCATTCCGGCCAACAATCGAAACATTGTTTTTAAACGATGGGATAAACTAACTGAAAAAGACCAGCCGGAAGTAGTGATATTTTTCGCCAAACCCGATGTTTTATCCGGTTTATTTACCCTGGCTAATTTTGACCAAACGGACCCGAATGGTGGAGCTATTACTCCATTTGCTGCAGGTTGTGGTTCTATTGTTCATTATCCCTATTTGGAAATGAACCAGAAAAATCCGAGGGCAGTTATTGGGATGTTTGATACCTCTGCCCGCCCCTGTGTTTCGAAAAACACATTAACTTTTGCTGTACCCATGAGCAAGCTTGAAAAAATGATTTCATCTATGGACGAAAGTTTCTTAATTACCGATACCTGGAAAACTATTTACAATAGGATTAATCGCTAAAAATTTTAATACATTATGATAAAATGGGGAATCATCGGACTTGGTAAAATTGCCCATAAATTTGCTAAAGGGCTTACGTATGTTCCAAATGCAGAATTGTTTGGTGTTGCATCAAGTAATATTAACAGGGCTAAGGAATTCGCCCAAAAACATAAGACTCAAAAAGTATTTGAGAGTTATGAAGCACTTGCCCGGTCGGATAATATTGATGTAATATATATAGCCTCGTATAATCATCTTCATTTTGTACATGCAAAGCTTTGTATCGAACACGGGAAACATGTATTATGTGAAAAACCATTAACTACATCGGTTGCAAAAACAAAAAAATTATTTTCGCTTGCCAGGAATCATAATGTTTTTTTAATGGAAGCACTATGGTCTCGTTTTCATCCATCGATTGCCTACCTTGAAGAACTTATTCAATCTGAATTATATGGAAAAATAAAACATATTGATGTTTCCTTTGGCTTTGTAGCACCTGAGAATCCAGAGGGACGATTACTTAATCCCGAACTTGGAGGGGGAGCACTTTTTGATATTGGTATTTACCCCCTGTTTATAAGTCAGCTGCTCCTGGGATTACCTGTTAAATCCGATTTCAAAGTTACATCGGGACCCACCAAAGTAGATGTACATACAACCATACGCAATACTTACCCATTTGCTACCGCAAATTTAAGTTGCTCTTTCAATGAAGAACTTCCCAATGAAGCAGTTATTCATTTTGAAAAAGCAACGGTTACGCTAAAAGCATTATGGCATTGTCCAACAGATGTTTTTCTCTTCATTGATGGTAAAAATCAAAGAGTCCCTATACAATGGGTTGGCAACGGATACAATTATGAAGCAGCATTTGTATCGGATTTACTGGAGAAAGGAGAAACAACTCAAACAAAAATGCCCAACGAATTTACCATTGAACTAATAAATCAAATAGAAAAGATGTTGCAAAATAATCGAGAAGAGAATGATTAACTTTTTATGCTTCTCAGAGATATTTGCAAATACTACCTTTTAAAGTATTTAATTGCAATCAGTTCATATAACAAAATAGGGTGCAGATATTCTGCACCCTATTTATCATACCTTTTTAAAGATATTTATTGTTTCATTATTTTCTTCTCTATTTCTTTTTTGTCTAACTTTTTAGTACAGAAGAACCAGTCTTTGCAATCGATATCTTTTTCTTCCATACGTCCTTGTGCTGTACCGCAGGAACCTGCTGTTGGTACGATAACATCATCTCCCGGATGCCAGTCAGCTGGGGTAGCCACACCAAATTCATCGGCTGTTTGAAGAGCGATAAGCACTCTGTATAATTCATTAAAATTACGGCCTAAGCTCAACGGATAATAGATTACAGTTCGGATAATTCCTTTAGGATCGATAAAGAAAACCGCACGTACAGCTTTAGTGTTATCTTCGTTAGGCTGAACCATACCATACTTTTTGGCAACATCCATCTTAATATCTTCAATCAAAGGAAATTTTACTTCGATATTCTTCATTCCTTTGTATTCAATTTTTTCTTTGATGGTACGCAGCCATGCAATATGGCTGTAAAGTCCATCGATAGATAAACCAATTAAATCGCAGTTTGCATCGTTAAATTGCTTTTCCATATTGGCAAAAGTCATAAATTCCGAGGTACAAACCGGCGTAAAGTCGGCTGGGTGACTAAAAAGAATTGCCCATTTCCCTTTGTAATCTGACGGGAAATTAATTTCACCCTGAGTAGTAACTGCTTTAAACTCAGGTGCAGGATCTCCTATGCGTGGCATAGTAAAAACTTCTTCTTTATTTTCAAAATTTTCTTCCATGATTTTTATTTATTTTAATTATTAACAAAAAATTTATTCTGCGGATCTACCAGAAACATTCTTACTACGTTCAATAGACTGTAACGCAAGATAATTGTCTCCGTATTTACTGAGGTTCTCGATTTCATCATCATAATTATCGAAATGGCCTTCTTCTTCTTCTACTAATTTTTCAAATAACTTTTTGGAACCTGAATCGGCATTTTGAGCACATTCATTCGCCCAATTATTATAATCTTCGACACTTTGTTCTTCCATTTTAGCTGCCAATTCGAGCATACCTTTTACGTCATGAATT
>DATFIZ010000119.1:0-30977 GCA_035269575.1 Bacteroidales bacterium
TCTTCTTCAGCTTCTCCGGGCATTTCAACTGCCTTGCGCACGCGTAAAACTCTCCGGTCGCTATTTACAAAGGTCCCGTCTTTTTCAGCAAACGAAGAAGCAGGTAATATAACATCAGCAAAAGGAGTCGTTTCGGTATGAAAAATATCCTGAACCACCAAAAAGTCCATTTTTTTTAAGGCTTGTTCGGTATGATTCAGGTCAGGATCAGTAACCATCGGATTCTCCCCCATGATAAACAACCCTTTTATTTTATCATCGTAAGCAGCATGCATTATTTCTACGGTAGTTAACCCTGGCTTTGCCGACAAATTTTCATAATCCACATTCCACAATTTGGCTATTCGCTTCCTGTTTTCCTCATCCGTAACCGGAATATATCCGGGATAAATAATTGGAGAACAACCTACATCCGTAGCTCCCTGAACATTATTTTGTCCCCGTGGGGGATCAATTCCGGCTCGTTCTTTTCCAATTTGTCCGGTAATCAACATCATATTAATAAGCGAGAATACATTGTTTGTGCCCGTAACCTGCTGACTCATTCCCATTCCGGTAGCAATCATAGATGTTTCGGAGGTTGCATACATACGTGCAGCAGCCATCATCTTTTCCTTAGGCACAGAAGTTATCTCTTCGGTTTTTTCGGGCGTATACTTTTCAACCAGTTGCTTTAACTCCTCAAAGGCATCTAATCCGCCATCCACTCTTTTTCTGATAAATTCTTCGTCTATTAAATCTTCTTTAATAATCACCCGAATCATTCCATTCAACAAGGCAATATCGGTTCCTAAACGCGGCTGTATCCAGATGTCGGCATATTTTACCAAGGGTGTCCATTTCGGATCGCACACGATAAGTTTCTTACCTGCATAAATTCCGTTTTTCACATAAGTTGCTGTTACCGGATGAGTTTCAATCATATTATTCCCGGTAACAAACAAACAATCGGTAGTAGCAAAATCCTGAATTGAGTTACTGCCGGCTCCATCCCCAATGGATTTAAGCATAGCCGTAACTGTAGATGCATGGCACAAACGGGTACAATAGTCGATATTATTGGTACCAAAAACCATTCGTATAAATTTCTGAAACAGGTAATTATCTTCGTTGGTACACTTGGCAGATGCATATCCCGCTAAAGCATCATTTCCATATTTTTCTTTTATTTCTGTGAATTTACGGGCAATTAAATCCAGTGCCTCATCCCAGCCTGCTTCTTCAAATTTACCGTTTTTCTTAATCAATGGTGTGGTTAACCGCTCAGGGCTATGCACATAATCGTAACCAAACCGGCCTTTAACACATAACCGTCCATCGTTGGGCCAAACACCCTCAACGCCATTAGAACGGACAATTTTACCATTTTGAACCAGTAATTCTATCTGGCATCCTACACCACAGTATGGGCATGTGGTTTTAACCTTTTTCTCCATTTTTTCTAATTGAATCTTATCACGATGTGGTTTTTCAACCAAAGCGCCGGTAGGGCATAGCTGAACACATTCGCCGCAACCATCACACTCCGATTCATTCCACTGATCAAATCCGGCAATAATGTAGGAAGTAATTCCGCGCTCTGAAAATGAAAGGACATTCTTCCCCTGAACCTCGTCACATGCCTTTATACATCTGAAACATTTTATACATTTCGTAGCGTCGTATGTTAAGACAGGTGAACTATCATCAAGCTTATAATCTAAATCTTTAAAAAAAGATGGATATTTTCGGTTTTTTGGGTTATCAAGCTTATAGTGTGTTATCCAATCCCGAAACTCATCGCTATAAGTTCCATCAGCATGTTCGTTATGTTCGGCTAATAAATAATCAAGCGTATGCTTCCGGGTTTCTTCCAGCTCATTATCAAAGGCTGTAATTTCCATTCCATCCTTAACAGCAACCGTACACGACATAACTAATCCGTTTACATCCTTTATTTTAACCACACAAAGCCTGCATGCACCGGTAGGACTTAATTTTTTATGATAGCACAAACTGGGAATTTTAATTCCGTTATCTTTGGCAACCTGTAAAAGGTTTGCTCCTTCAGGTCCTTTTAACTTTTTACCGTCGATGATGATATTCACTAGTTTACTCATAGGAATTGATTTCTGATACTAAAATTGATGGTGAAAATATTTTTTTAAGCTTTTTAGGGGTAAAATCGGTGACTGACCCAGTGGACAAAGAGAGTTTTTCGCCATATAATCAGCTTCGTATATAAGTTGATCAAGAACCTGGCTTTTTATCGTTGAGTTTTCTTTTGCCTTGTCCATCATAATCATTAATTGGGCCGTACCAATTCTGCAAGGAACACATTTCCCACAGGATTCGTGTTTAAAAAACTCAAGTATAGAGTAAGTCATATCAAAGATGGATCTTTCTTCCGACATTACGATAATTGCTCCGGAACCAAGTACAGCACCTTTTTCTTTTAGTGTATCGAAACCCATTGAGGTATCTAAAACTGTTTCATCCACAAAAGTACCTGCAGCACCCCCCAGAATAGCAGCTTTAAATTTTTTATTGTCTTTCATTCCGCCGGCTAAATCATCTATCAGACTACGAAGGGTAACTCCCATTGGCGTTTCGTAATATCCCGGTTTGTTCACATCACCGCTTATTGTAAAAATTTTTGTTCCTGGAGACTTCTCCGTTCCCATCGATTTATAATGTTCTGCTCCATGTTCAATAATGTAGGGTAAATGAGCAAAGGTTTCTACATTATTAATTAAAGTAGGCATGCCAAACAACCCTTTCTCGGCAGGAAATGGAGGTTTAATACGAGGGTACCCTCGTTTTCCTTCCAGTGATTCCAATAATGTCAGCTCTTCTCCGCACAAGTATGAGCCTGCACCCAGCTTGATTTCAATATCTAAATCAAATCCAGTGTTCAACATATTTTCCCCTAAAAACCCTTTTTCTTTTGCCTGTTGCAATGCAACCTGAAGCATCTGGATGGATTTTGTATATTCGCCACGTACATAAATATACCCTTTGGTTGCTCCTATAGCAAATGCTGCAATAATAAGCCCTTCGATTAAAACATGAGGATCTTGTTCCATAATTACCCGGTCTTTAAAGGTTCCGGGTTCTCCTTCGTCGGCGTTACATACGATATATTTTTGCACACATCGCTCACAAACAGATTCATTGGTAAATTTATTTTTAAGTCCTGTGGGGAAACCTGCTCCTCCCCTGCCTCTTAATTTAGCATCAATGAGTAAATCGATAATATCAACAGGATTTTTTTGTAATGCTTTTTTTACCTTATTATATCCTCCCAATGCTAAATATTCATCAATACTTTCGGGGTTATATTTCCCGGCATTTACTAAAGCTATTTTTTTTTCTTTAATCACGATAATTTTTTAGTTGGGTTATTATTTCTAATTTTCTCTAAAATTTCTTTTATTTTATCTTCATTCAAATCGGTATACATTTTATCATTAATCATCATTACCGGAGCCTGAGCACAATGACCTAAACATTCCGATGGTTCTAAGGTAAAAAGCATGTCGCTGGTAGTACCTCCCATTTTAATGTCCAGTACATTTTCAATTATCTCAATCAAACTTTTACCACTTATCATATGACAAACAGGAGATTTGCATATTCGGATAATATTTTTACTTCTCGGTTTTAAGCTAAACATAGAATAATATTTAGCCACACCATATACCGAGCTGTAGGTAGTATTCAGATACTCAGCTACAAGGTTTAAATCTTCAGTAGTAAGGTAATTGTTCGGATTATTATTTTGAAGCCTGTGTAATATATTAAGCATATTATCATTTGTTGGTTCAAAATCGGATATCAATGCTGATTTGTCCATAAAAAATTTAGGTATTTATTTAGGTTAAATATAAGACATGTATCCAACTATATCAATATATAAAAACAATATAGATTGATTTTAATTAAAAAGCCCTGCAAAATACAGGGCAAATACAGTGATCTTATTCTCAAGGTTATTTTCCTAGTTGCCAGCCTATAATTAGCTGTACCATAGGCAAGACTCTTGATTCAAGTTGATAATAATCGATATCACCTTCACCATCCTCATAGTATCCAATATTTTTTGTATCCTTTGAAAAACCTATACCAACAGCAGCAGATAAATTAAAACTTCCCTCAGTAAGTAACCGGTATCCTGCATTAAGATGAAAAACATTGGATTCGTATTCGTAAATACGTTTACCCCACGTTCCTTCCGGATTCCACCAGTCTGAACCAATCGACTTTTCAAATCCAACTTCAATATATGGCCTGTGTTGTCCACTCCCAATCGGAATTAAAAATTTTACCTGCCCTCCAATGGAATAACTGGCAATTGAAGTAGTTGTCTCATCAGAAAACCAGTCGGTCACAATTCCCTGATAAAATACTCCAGCGTAATGCCATCGAAAATAAGGCCCAACAGCAATCATATTTGCAAATTGAAAATCAAGGGTAACTTGAGGACCAAAAAAAACAATTCCTAATACATCCAGTTGTAAATTCATTATGGATAAATCATATTCTGATGCAGGGGGGTAAATAGAAATCGAATTTTCGTGCATAAAAGATGAGTTCGATTCCGGATTATAAGGATTAACAGGTTCGATTGCAAAACTTTGCAAAACAAAAATCAACAGAACTAGTAAGCCAACTAATCTTTTCATAATGGGTAAGGGTTAGTTAATAAAAAAAGAATGTATAAAGTTAACCAATATAGTCATGAATGTCAACAACTTAACTTTTCACACCCATAATTTTAAATTATTGGGTATTTTAATGAACACTATAGTAAAAATCTTGTTAAAAAATAAAGGAATATAAAGCAGAAAGGAGTAAAATATGCCCGTTTTAGAATTATTAATATTATCCGTTATTCTTATTCTAATTGCTGTTTTAGCATTATCCGTTCGATTATTATTTACTAAAAAAGGAGAATTTCGCGGAGGGTCATGCAGTAATCATCCGGATAATTTAAAAGATCAGGGAATAAGCTGCGGCTGTGGTGCCGGTGCTTGTGAAACACAATGAGTGATTTTTTAAAGAAAATTTATTTTTTTATTAAATCCTGTCAGGAAAAGGGATCCTGACAGGATTTTTTTATTATAATCTATATCTGAATAATTCAGCTAATGCCAGATAATACTCTTTTTCAATCATCAGAAAATCATCGTAAACCTGATAAAAATAGCTGATCTCCATAAAATATTCAATCATGGAGATCTCTCCCAGAGATTTTGCTTTCTTCAGCAGCTCAATATTATTTACCTGGCTTAACGTTTCCTTAAAATCATTCAGGCTGTTGGCCAGTGATTCCACTTTCTCAACCTGCACATTAACCTCGGTTTGTACTTGTTTTATCATCAATTGATGATTTAGTTGCATGTATTCCGATTGATATCTGGCACTTTTTATTGCAGAAGCACTTCCCCATAAAGGGATGGAAACCCCAACAATTAAACCCCTGAATTTCTCATCGGCAACCGTTTCACCACCATAGCCAACACTAAATTCAGGCAGCTGCTTGTTTTTGGTTACTTTCAGCAATTGTTCAGAAGAATTGGATTGTATTTTGGAAAAAGTAATTTTCTGTCCATTGGTAAGTCTATCCTGCAAAACAGAGTCTACACTGTAATTATTGGAAATTTTATAGGTTGAAATATCCAGATCTAACTCCTGCTTTCCATTTAAATAAACCAGTTGTTCTTTTATCCTGTTTGATTCACTGACATTTCTTTTACGCTGATTTTTTAGATGCAAAAGATGCAGCTTCGATTTGTTCATTTCCAATACATTACCGTCTCCGGATTCCAGTTTCTGCTGGTAAGCTTCAAAAAGATTTTCAGCATGTTCAAGTCTTTTTTCCAGCTCCAGCTCCATTTTAGTATAATAGATATATTCGATAAGTAGTGATTTAGCCCGGAAAAGAATCTCTTGCCGCAACAGATTTTGGTTTACCTGTTCTTTTTCAACCAGCAACTTAGAATATTTCGACTGATTTCTGTAAAAAAAAGGCATTTGAAAAGACTGGCTTATTTGAAATGTCTCTTTGGGTCCGGGGTTGTTCGAATTATCAGGAAAATATCCATACGAAAATTCAGGTCCTTCGGGTAAAACATTGTGTTTATATTCCTGTTCTTTACTATTTAAAAACTTCTGCCCAGCCTGAATCTCCAGGTTATTTTTTTCAATGGTTTTTAATATATCCTGAATGGATTGAGCAGATGTATTTACAGAAATCATCCATAACAATGCCAACAAAAAAATTATTTTATTCTTCATCATGATTTTTACTTTTATTGATTAGAAGATAGATAACCGGTACTACATAAATATTCAGGAAGGTAGAACTTAACAGACCTCCAAGAATAACAACAGCCATCGGGCTTTGAATTTCATTTCCGGGCTTATCTCCGGCAACTGCTAAAGGAATTAATGCCAACGCAGCGGTTAAGGCAGTCATTAAAATCGGGTTTAAGCGATCTAACGAACCCCTTAACACTGCATCATATAACTTAATTCCTTTTTTATTGATATTTTGATATCTGGAAATCAATAAGATACCATTCCTTGTAGCAATTCCAAATAAAGTAATAAACCCGATGATAGCCGGGATGCTTATAACTGCTGAAGAAAACCATATGGCAATTACTCCACCGATTAAAGCCAACGGTAAATTTACCAATATAATGGCTGCCAGCTTTATTTGCTTAAACTCCTGGTAAAGAATCAGAAAAATTATTAATAAAGCGACCATAGAGGTTATGGCTAATATCTTTGAAGCATTTTCGGCACTTTCAAACTGCCCGCCATATTCTATACGATAACCTTCGGGAAGAGAAATATGATTAACAACACGTTCTTGTATGTCGTTAACAACACTACCCACATCCCTGCCGGCAACATTTACAGAAACAACAATTTTGCGTTGCACATTTTCGCGGTTAATAGTGTTTGGTCCTGAGGACGATGTAATATCAGCTACATAGTACAATGGTATTTTTTGTCCGTCATGCGTATCGATCATTGCTTCCCGGATAGCATTGATATTGTCTCTGTATTTTTCATCAAAACGCAGTACAAGGTCGAAAGATTTTTCATCTTCGAATACATCAGACACTTTTTCTCCGGCAAAAGCGTAATCGATAAATTCCAAAAACTGATTGAGCGGAATTCCATATTTTGCCAGCATCTCTCGTTTAGGCTTTATCTTTAGCTGGGGAATCTCAATTTGTTGTTCAACTAATAAATCACCAATTCCCTTCACATCTTCAATCTCATCTTTTATGGTATTAGCCACACGATACATTTCATTTAAATCATTTCCAAAAAGTTTGATAGCAATATTTGCTTTTGTTCCCGATAACATATGGTCCATACGGTGTGTAATGGGCTGCCCCACTTCTACAGTGGCTCCCTGTATCTGGCTTAACCGGCTTCTGACATCGGCTAAAAATTCTTGCCTTGAGCGTTCTTTTAGCTCAAAAGGAACATCCAGTTCCGAAACGTTAACACCAAATGAATGTTCTGCCAGTTCGGCACGACCGGTTCTACGGGCTAAAGATTGAATTTCAGGAATATCAAGCAGAATCTTTTCTGCTTTACGTCCGAGTTTATTGGATTCCTGAAGCGATATTCCCGGCAAAGTATTTAAATTTATCGTTAGCGAACCTTCATTAAAAGGCGGCAAAAAGTTACTCCCGAATTGAGTAAACAGTACGATTGTGGCAACAAACAAAATTGCTGCTGATGCAACAACGGTACGCTTATATTGCAAAACTTTTTTTAAGGAGCCGTAATATATTTTTCGTAGTCGTTGTTCAAACCAGCTTCCGTGTTTATGCTTTTTTATTCTTTTTTCGTTGGTAAGTAAAAAACTACATAATACCGGTGTAATGGTTACAGCCACAATCAACGAGGCAAAGAGAGCCACAATATATGAAATACCCAGAGGCTTTAACATGCGCCCTTCCATCCCGCCAAGGAAAAACAGCGGAATAAAGGCCACAATAATTATAAGTGTAGCATTCATAATGGAAGGCCGAATTTCAGTAGAAGCCTCATAAATTACTTTAAGTGGTTTTTCGCGATGTATCGTTTTGCATCCCACATTCTGCCGCAGGCGCTTATATACATTCTCTACATCAATAATCGCATCGTCAACCAGGGAGCCAATCGCAATTGCCATCCCTCCCAGACTCATGGTATTAATAGTAAATCCAAGCCCTTTAAGAACCAGGATAGAAACCAATAATGACAAGGGAATGGCAAAAAGCGAAATCAGGGTAGTCCGGTAATTCATCAAAAACAAAAACAGAATGATAATAACAAAAAATGAGCCTTCAATCAACGCTTTTTTAACATTATTGATGGATGTTTCAATAAACCGTGCCTGTTCAAAAATATCGGTATGAAATTGTACTTCTCCTCCTAAATTATTTTGAATATCTGCTAACGACTCATTAATTTTCTCTGTTAAGGCAATGGTATTTACATTGGGCTGTTTAGTGATGGTAACCAAAACTGCATCTTTACCATTGTAAGAGCCATCCCCTATTTTAGGAGACCCTCCGGTTTTCACTTTCGCCACATCGGAAATTTTTATCGGAAACCCGTTTTTTATTTTGATGACCGAATTGGCCAGCTCATCAACATTTGTTGTACGAACCACTCCCCGGACCATATAGGTATTTCCATATTGCTCAATAAATCCGCCGGTAGCATTTTCGTTCATCGATTGGGTTATTTCAATCAGCTCACCAAAAGAAACACCATAGTATTTCATCTTTTCCGGATTTACCAAAATTTGATACTCCTTAAACTCACCTCCAATGGTTGTAACCTGAGCTACACCTCCAACCGACAGCAATCGGGGGCGGATGTTCCATTCGGCAATAGTACGTAACTCCATAGGAGTTTTTTCTTCTGAGGTCAAGCCAATTATTATTATTTCTCCAAGCAGCGATGATTGAGGAGCAATAAAAGGGTCTCCGGCTTGCTCGGGTAATCTTTCGCGAACAGCTACCAGTCTTTCCGTAACGGTTTGTCGTGCATTGTAAATATCTGTGCCCCAATCAAACTCGACCCACACAATAGAAAACCCCATAGACGATGAAGAACGAACCCTGCGGATATTGGTGGCTCCGTTTATGGATGTTTCAATGGGGAAAGTAACCAGTTTCTCAACCTCTTCAGGCGCCATGCCATGGGCTTCAGTCATTACAACAACAGTGGGAGCTGTTAACTCCGGGAAGATATCAACTTCCATTCGTGTAGTTACGTAGCCTCCCGTAACCAATAAAATCACTGCACCAAAAATTACAAGTAAACGATTATTTAATGAAAACTTAATTAATTTGTTTAGCATAACTTCATTTTTTTAATGTGAATGATTATGAGCCGGTAACTCATTCGACATATTGGTGAGTTTAACCTGATATACACCCTCTGTCACAAGGGTTTCGCCTTCATCAAGTCCGGATTCTATCAGCACATAATCTCCGTCATCAACTCCTGTTACCACCAAACGCTTTTCAAACTCATCATGCTGTTTTTCCACAAAAACATAGTAATCTCCCTGCTCTTCCAGAAGCGCTGTTTTAGGGATTACAACCGAATGATGGATAGTTTTTCCTTTTAAAAATACCTGGGCATATGAGCCGGGAAATAATGCTGGATGGTAATCCATCTCGAAAATCACAGGGATATAAAACCCTGAACTATTGAGCGATTGGCCGGCACTTAAAAGTTTTCCGGTTAACTTTTCAGTATGATAAACCTTACCCGATCCGTTGGGAACAAAATTAGCCGATTGGATATCTTTAATGCGACCTGCATATTTTTGTGACACTTCGGCTCTAAGTCTTAACTTATCTTTCTTAATAATCCTAGCCAACATCTGTCCCTGCTCCACAAACTGCCCTTCGGTTACCAACATTTCATGAATAAATCCTGCGACCGGTGTAGTAATGGTTGTCCCCCCTTTACTGAATTGATTGGAAAAAATTTCATATTCAGCTTTCGATTTTTCATATTCTGCTTTTATTTGCTGAAATTCCTTTTCAGAGATAATTTGATCGGCCAAAAGTTTCTGGGCTCTTTCATAATCCGTTTTTATCTTTTCAAAGTTAATCAACGACTGCTGATATTTTAAATCAATATTATTCTCGATTAGCTCCTTCCCTGAAATAAGAAATAACGCTTCGTTTGCCGACACATTTAATCCTTCGGAAGCCTGTTTGTTGGCAAAGACAACTTTCCCTGCACTTGAGGCTACAACATCTATTTGATTTGAGGGAGGTACTATAATTTGTCCACTGCTATTTATGATTTCGTTAAAAGACTGTAGTTCTATTTTTTGAGTCCGATACTCATGTTGATGCGACTCACCTGTATTTTGTACTGCTGAGTGTTCGTGAGCCACTTCTTCTTCATGCATTTGCGCCGTTTCATGGTCGTGGTCATGTTCCTTACTTTGCTCAGCTGCCTCGTCGTGGACATGCGTATCATTTTCTTGTGAATGATTATGGTTATCTGTGTTATGATTACAACTGGTCATCGCTATATATGATATAGCCCATAAAAGAATGAAAATCTTTTTCATTGGTAATAAAAATTTTTATGATGAATTAAAAAAATCGGGAAGGATACTCCCTAAAATTATTTGGTTAGTTTTTAAACAAATATGGGTGGAGCCCGAAGCTGATTAGAATAAAAGAGTGGTTCGTAAAAAGCTTCAATATAGAAAGTGTTTTTTTCAGATTTAAAAAGGGGGAAGATATCGGAAAAAAGATTATCCGAAGTTGTAATAAAAACATGATCAATGGATACCTGTCTTAACACTTCGACATGAAAATGACAGGCTTGATCGTTGCAATCGTTGTGATCATTAAGTTCTTCATCAAAAATATTTTGATGATATTCGGTATGGCAATGACTACAAATATGTTTATGAGAATGATGATGGTGATGGGGGATAATGCTATGCGCAAAAATAATGGCCCATGCCAGCAACAGAAAGGGCAATATGAATATTTTATTCTTTATCACGGTTCAAAGATACAGAAATATTTTCCTTTTATTTAGTTTTTTTATACTTTAGGACAGACAAAAAAAACAATTATTATGAGCCCTTTTTTGATTTTTATTCTCGTAATGCTTTTGGGTGTTTTACCCCTATCTTATTTTGTTTACTGGTATAAATATCGTGGTACTATTATTTATAAAACAGCTTTTGCCATATTAATCACCAACTTCCTTGTGGCAATTGCATCGTTTGGTATCGGACATTTTGGAATCAAATACATTTACTGGTATATTCCTATTGGTTATTTGGCATTATTAATAGGAAACATGATTTTTAAAAAATATGTTCAGAAACCTCTCAAAGAAACAACAGGTTCGTTAAAAAAACTGGTTAAAGGAGATTTAAATGTACAAATCGAAGAAAAATATAAAATAAGTAATGATGAAACTGGGCAAATGAATAATGCCTTAGATGAGATGATAATCAATTTAAAAGACACTGCTGAATTTGCCCGTCAAATTGGAGAAGGAAACCTCGAACATGAAATTGAATTACTCAGTGAATCTGACCATTTAAGAATTGCCTTAACGGAGATGAAAGAAAAGCTTCGGGAGGCAGATAAAATACAGGAAGAAAAACGTATTGAAGAAGAAAAGCGTTCGTGGGCTAATGAAGGTCTCGCTAAATTAAATGAAATCTTGCGTAAACAAAATGATGTAGAGGAACTATCTTACCAAATCATAAGCTTTCTGGTAAATTATATCAATGCCAATCAAGGGGGTATTTTTATAAAAAACAACGATGACCCCCAAAATATTACGTTAGACCTTAAATCTTTTTATGCTTTCAACCGGCGCAAATACATTAAAAAATCATTTGAATTAGGGGAAGGATTAGTAGGAAATTGTGCGATTGAGAAAAAAAAGAACCATTTAACCGAAATTCCAGACAACTATATACGAATTACCAGTGGCTTAGGAGGCTCTAATCCTCGTAGTTTAATATTAATACCAATGAAACTGGAAGAAGAGGTGTTGGGAGTAATTGAAATTGCGTCATTTAACAAGTACAAAGACTACCAGATAGATTTTCTTGAACAAGCATCGCTAAGTATTGCCAGCTCGTTAAACATGGCAGAAACCAATAAACGTACCAGTGAACTGTTAGAAAGAACACAACAACAAGCCGAAGAGATGGCTGCCCAGGAAGAAGAAATGCGTCAAAATATGGAAGAGCTGCAAGCTACCCAGGAAGAATCATCCCGCAGAGCCGAAGATTTTGAACAACAAATTATTGAACTACAAAAAACAAATGAAAAATTAGAAGGGCAACTGGAAAGAGCAAAAACTAAAATAAAAACATCAGAAAAGAAATAAAAAAAAACCTTATCTTTTTGATATTTTATCCATAAGCACTACTACCAAATTTAATAAGACATACAAGGATTTTATAATTAATAATACGCTCAAAAAATCATCTTTTATTTAGGATTTAACTGCGTTATGTTTATTTTTACATAACCTTTATCTACTTAAAATTATAGAATAATGAAAAACATCTGGATAGCAGTTTTAGCCTTTATATTTCTTTTTAGCTGCAAACCTAAAGACAAAACAGAGGAATTAATCATTTTTCATGCCGGAAGCTTATCTGTTCCTTTTAAACAAATGAAAGAACAGTTTGAAAAAGAAAACCCGGGAGTGGAAATATTTCTCGAATCGGCCGGAAGTGTAAAATGTGCAAGAAAAATTACCGATTTAAATAAACCCTGCGACATTATGGCCTCAGCAGATTATAAAATAATTGATCAATTATTGATTCCGGCATATGCCCAATGGAATATTCAATTTGCTACCAATGAAATGGCTGTTGTTTATCATGGTGCTTCTAAATATTCCGAAGAAATCAATAGAAACAACTGGTATGAAATACTTTTGCGTGAGGATGTAATTTTTGGACGCTCAGATCCAAACTCAGACCCATGTGGTTACCGGGCAATTTTAACAACTCAACTTGCAGAAAAATATTATAACTCCCCCGGCTTAACAAAAAAAATTACTGCTAAAAATCAGGAGTACATTCGTCCAAAAGAAGTTGACCTGTTAGCGTTACTCGAATCCAATACTATTGATTATATCTTTTTATATCGATCGGTTGCAGAACAACACGGTTTAAAATATGTTATTTTACCTGACTCAATAAATCTTAAGAATTCTGATTTAAACAATTTTTATAAAAATGCAAGCATTGATATCGTAGGTAAAGAACCAGGCAGTAAAATAACCCAAACCGGTAAAGCCATGGTTTATGGAATTACTATTTTAAACGATGCTCCCAATAAAAATTTAGCAAAAAAATTTATTGATTTTGTACTTACTGACAGTCTGGGGGCACAAATAATGGAGAAAAACGGGCAACCAACCATTTTAAAAATAAACAGTAATTACAAGAACAAAATTCCTGAAAATTTAATCCATCATTTTCACGAATAAGAAAAATTATCAACGAATAGTTTGAAAAATCATTGGAGTTATTATTTTTGCACTCGATATGTAATTAATTTCATATCTGAATTATAAACCTAAATTTTTATATCATGAAAAAACTTATTTATTTATTTTTAATTACATTTATTGCAAGTACCACTTTTTTAGCATGCGATGATGATGATGACTCTCCAACTCCTTTTAAAACAGTATCCCTGGGAGCACAAAACAATACCACCATAGGTGGTTTTTATTCCATTGTAAACGATCAGGTTTATACTTTGGAGGATGCCTTTGCCAACCAGGAATTGATAGACTTTTTATGTTTCTATGAATTAACAGAAACACACACCAATTATACCACAATTGCATCTCCCGGAGCAAATATTAAAGAAATTTTTGCCGGCGATTATGATTTTGAAAACTGGGATACGACCAAAACAACTTATCTTTATCAATTAGAAGACACAGTATTTACTCCAGCACAGTTTGATGCATTAACAAAAACGGATGAAATTATTGAATCATTATATGATGCAGAGAATGCAAAGAGAAAAGCAAAAGATCTAAAAGTAGATGACATCTATTCATTTCAAACGGAAGACGGAGCCTATGGAATTTTCAAAGTTACAGCAGTAACACAAGGCGAAGACGGTTCTGTAGAATTTAAATATATTATAAAAGAATAAAAGACGCTTTATCTTTATGAATCACCTGATGTAAAAATAAGATTGCTCAATTTTTTACATCAGGTGTTTAAAAAACTGGCAAATCTTAAATGAAAGAGAAAAAAAATCCTCAATTCAAACAGTAATCCTGCACAATGAAAACTTATAAACTTTTTTTATTTTTTTGTGTGCTCATCTTTATTTCTTGTTCGGAAGAAGAATTATCTGAAACTTCTCCTTTTATCTTACTCAAAACAGGAAACGAATTTTCTCAAAGTGGAGATTCTATTCCTGTTGGAGGAAAAATAAAATTCGGAATTGCTGCCGTTGGCGATGGCGCTCCAATCACTAACCTTACTATAAAACGAATTACAGAAAATGAAATCATAACCGAGCTCGATAAAGGAGTATTTATTAAATCCGGAGGACTGGATACTACCGTAATATTTGTAAAAAGTAATGCTGAAATTGAACAATGGAAGTTCTTTATCATGAATGCACACCGCGATACAGCATCAGTTACTACTACAATTTATAAAGGAGAGGGAAGTGCCTGGGGCGAGATTGATTATTTCCCATCTATTGAAATCGGGTATCAAAATAATCAATCGATCCCAAATTACGTGGATTTAAATAACGGAACATCATACGATGAAACCTCAGTAGCCGGAAATGAATCACTAATAGATCTTGTTAGTTATTATTACATGAGTTCTGGTACTTCATCACCAACCTTATCTTGTCCTTCCTATCCATCAGCACGGGAGTTTTTTCCTGAAATAAATGACTGGAGTATACAAAACTCGGTTTTGTATGATTATTATACTACAGATAATAACCTGATAACACCTGAACAATTTGATGATGCACAAAATGACAGTCTTTTGGTAAATGCATTTAAACCATCAAATGTTAGTGGTACCTGTAAATTTTGCTATACTGGTAAAATTATACCTTTTAAAACAGGAAAGGGTAAATATGGAATGCTTAAAATAATTCGTGCCGATGAAAACAACACAGGCAGCATAAATATAGCGGTTAAAATTCAAAAATAACCTCCCCAATAAGATGAATAAAAAAATTATACTTATACTTTTCACCACATTTTTTGCACTGGAAGTACTGGCTCAATCATCTATTAAGGGGGAAATTAACAATTCTGAAACAGGAGAGCCTGTTCCTTTTGCCAACATCATGCTTGGAGATAAAAAAGGAACCGTAAGTAATAAAAACGGGTTTTATCAAATCGATGATATTGAAGCCGGAGAATATCACCTTCGAATCAGTTATGTAGGATATAAAACAGAAGAACAGGTAATTTCACTTCAAGGCAATGAGACCTTAACGCTGAACATTGAGTTAAAACCAACCTTTTTCACTGCCGATGAAGTAGTAATAACAGCAACCAAAACAGAAAATAATATTCAGGATGTTCCTGCAAGAGTTCATATGATTTCTTCACGGCAGATGAAAGCTATACCAGCACAAACTATTGATGATTTAATAGCAAATATCCCGGGAGTAAATATTAACCGCTCGTTTGGGATTTTTACCCATTCAGCTTCTATTAGTATGCGTGGACTAAATGGAGAAGAACAAGGGCGGGTTCTTGTTTTAATCGATGGTATACCCACTAATAAATCCGATGGAGGTTCAGTAAACTGGAATTTGCTTAATACCGGGCAAGTGAAACAAATAGAGGTTGTAAAAGGACCCGGCTCATCTCTTTACGGGGGGAATGCCATGGGCGGTGCCATTAATATCATCACCAAAAAACCAACAGAACAATTTAGCGGAAGAGCTAGTATTGATTATGGGACATACAATACCCTGCGCGGGCAACTTAACCTCTCGGGACGTTTGTCTGAAAATAAAAATCAGGGATTTTACTGGAACCTAAATAGTTTTTACCGACAGAGTGATGGCTATATAACTGCTTCTGAGACAGATCGAATAGCTAACCCGTATATTGTTGAATCTGAATTGATGGAATGGGCTACAACAGCTAAACTGGGATATGATTTTGACGATAAAAACGGGGTGGATATTAGTTTTATGTACTATGATGATGACCGGGGGACCGGTGAAAAAGTTTATCAACCCGAAGGGAATAACCGCGAACACGACACATACCATTTTAGAGCGAAATATTTTGGCGAGAAAAATAACCTTAAATGGAAGGTCAACCTGTTCTATTTAAACGAAGATTACAAAAGAATAAGCGAATGGTTAAAAGATGATTATACCTTCTATAAGGTACTATCAGAACGGCTAGATTTAGGAGCACTATCATCGCTCTCTTATCAATTAAATAACCAAACCGTTACCGGGGGTATCGACCTGAAACAAGGCAGTGTTGATGCCAGAGATGTTTATTACACATCTACAGACATAGTCTATAACCGTGGAAAAATGAATATGTTGGGTTTGTTCCTGCAGGACGAGATAAAATTAATGAACGAAAAATTAAAGATAATTGCCGGACTAAGGTTTGATTATGCAAACTTCTTCGATGGAGGATTTGAAATTGAAAATCCTACAGCAGAAACAACATTTATGACCCGGTATCACAACCAGAATCTTTCGGAAGATAGCTGGCAGGCATTTAGCCCCAAATTATCCGCTCAATATGAATTCAACAAGGCTTACCGGGTCTACGCAAGTTACGCTAAGGGTTTCAGGCCTGCTGTTTTAGACGATATGTGTCGTTCGGGAAGAATTAAAGGTGGTTTTAAAGTTGCCGACCAATCCCTGCAACCCGAATATATCAATAATTTTGAAATCGGTGCCGATGCAAGATTTTTTAATCGTTTAAGAACTTCCTTGTCGGCTTACTATTCGTTGGGTGATGATTTTATGTATTACGTAAATACCGGTGATTCGATTGATTTAGGATACGGAATGAGACCTATTATTAAAGCATCCAATATTTCTGAAGTAGAGATCTACGGATTTGAATTTGAACTAAATTATTTTTTAACCCAAAAAATAATAGTAAATGCGAATTATGCTTATGCCCACTCACAAATTAAAAATTTCACTCCATTAACAACTAACGATCCTGTAGACCTTACGAACAATTACTTAACAAATGTTCCTGATCATATGGGCTCTGTTTCCGTTTACTGGCCTAATAAAATTGTAAATACAAGCATTACAGCTAAATATATGGGAGCCCGTTGGGTTAATGATTTAAACCAGGTAGATGAAATTGTTTTGGATGATCAATATCCTGATTATTCTACAGTAGATTTAAAATTTTCAAAGGAATTTAAAAATGTATTTGTAAATTTAAGCTTACAAAATATTTTCGACCAGAAACATTATGACCGCAAAGGAGCAATTTCTCCGGGCAGGTTTATTACCCTTGAATTAGGAACAAAATTTTAACCAATTAACACGATAAAAATATGAAAAAGCTGCTTATTATTCTTGCCTTTATTAGTATCTGGGGATGTAATACAAAAACGCCTGAAATTAAAACAGAAAACAAATATATACGTCAAACAGCCGCCGATACAATTGATTCAACGAACGATTTCTACGATAATGCAAAAACACACGAATTAGCTCTTCAACCTGTCAAGGTTAAAGGAGAAATTGATAATCCGGGGATGGTTGATTTCTCAAAACTTCCCATAAGAAGCGTAATTGTTAAAGAAACCCTTTTGTCAGACGGGGGAGACCAATTTGTTGGAGCTTACCGATACGATGGATATGCTTTGTATGATATATTAAATCATATAAAACTCAATAAAAAAAATAAAAAAGAATTTAACCCCATAATAGATTTGTATGTTCAGATAGAAAACAATCTCGGAGAAAAAGTAAATATCAGTTGGGGCGAAATATATTACCCCAATCATTTACAAGAAATTATTATTGCAACACGCGTAATGCGCATTGTGCCTTCAAAAACCAATGAATTATGGCCTTTGCCTGAACAAAGCAAACTCGTAGTTGCAACTGATTTAATTACCGAAAGAAATATTTCGAATCCCATAAAAATTACGGTCAAATCGTATCCAAAATCATTTAAAACAGTAAAAGGACTTAAACCTTTATACTCGCCTAAAATGGATATCTACAAAGAAAATAAATTAGTAGAAACATTAACTAAAAATCCTACGAACCTGCCAAAAGAAAAATTTCACACCATTTTTTACGGTCGGGGACGAGGAATCCACTCAACACAGCCTTTCACAGGTGTAATGTTAAAAAATGTACTAGGGGAGCATGTTGAAAGGAATAAAAAGAATATACAAGAAGGAATATTTTTGGTTGCTGCAAAAGATGGATACCGGGGCGTTTTTACTTATAGTGAAGTTATGAACCGTAACGACCAGTCCGAAATATTACTGGTATGTCATCCAAACGTAAAGGACGATGGAATATTCAGGCTTTTCCCCGCGTGTGATTTCTTTTCCGACAGAGCTATCAAAGGAATTACCGAAATATATTTTTCTGTCAATGAGCAATAATTATGTATAAAACAAGGCTGAAAAATTTTGACATTGCACTAATATTCCTGGGCGGACTTATTTTGTTATTCATTATTAGTCCGCTGTTAGGAATGTTTCTTGCCACAACACCGACACAATTTTTCGAAACGTCGAAAGATCCGGAAGTTGTTGAAAGCATCTGGCTTACTTTACGCGTTTCTTTTTTAGCTACCATCTTTTTTGCCGTTGGAGCCATCCCTCTGTCCTATTTTTTAGCTCGTTCAACGTTCAGATTCAAAAAAATAATTAATGGCATTGTCGATTTACCTATCGTAATTCCACATTCTGCTGCCGGTATTGCTATCTTAGGATTTATTTCGCGTGATTCGGTTTTAGGCAAAGTTGGTTCGTCGTTAGGGCTTAACTTTGTGGGACACCCTTCGGGCATCGCACTTGCCATGGCTTTTGTAAGTATTCCTTTTTTAATCAATGCTGCCCGCGATGGGTTTGAGAATGTTCCGGTAAAACTCGAAAAAACAGCATTAAATCTCGGAGCTTCACCTGTAAGAGTGTTTTTTACTATTTCGTTACCTCTTGCATGGAAAAACATCCTTTCAGGATTAATTATGATGTTTGCCCGCGGATTAAGTGAATTTGGTGCTGTTGTTATCGTGGCATATCACCCAATGATTACCCCTGTGTTGATTTATGAACGCTTTGGTGCCTTCGGGTTAAAATATGCCCGTCCGGTTTCAGTGGTATTTATTGTGGTTTGCCTGGTATTTTTTATTTTATTAAGAATGCTGGCAACAAAGAAAAAAACAGAAAATGCTTGAAATAAAAAATATATCGGTAGAATTAGGTGATTTTCAGCTTAGAGATATAAATCTTGAACTGGACAAAGGCGATTATTATATCCTTTTAGGAAAGTCTGGCGTTGGTAAAACGGTTCTACTCGAAATTATTGCCGGGCTGATAACACCAGATGCAGGTAAAGTTCTCCTTAACAATAAAGATATCACCCACGAAAAAATTCAAAAACGAGATGTTGGCATTGTTTTCCAGGATTATTCTGTGTTCCCACACCTTACCGTAAAACAAAATATTGAATATCCATTAAAAAACAGAAAGTTAAGCACAAAGGAACGAAAATCGTTGGTGCAGGAATTTGCTGAACTAACCAATATTAAGCATTTATTAACCCGCGGAACTCAAAACTTATCCGGTGGAGAGATGCAGCGGGTTGCCCTTGCACGAATGCTGGTTACCAAACCAAAATGTTTATTACTTGACGAGCCATTGGCATCACTCGATGTACAATTAAAAGGAGATTTAAGAAATTTGCTCCGGACAATTAATCAAAAAGGAACCACCATATTACATGTTACCCACGATTATGAGGAAGCCATAGCCTTATCCAACAAAGTAGCCGTAATGCAAGAAGGGGAAATTATACAAAAAGGAAATACAAAAGAAGTTTTTCAAAAACCAGCCAACGAATTTGTAGCCAACTTTACAGGGATAAAAAATTTCTTTGCTGCAGAATTTTTAAACCAAAATACGGCAAGAATTAACAATACCCTCGAAATAAAAGTACCCAATAAAGACCAGCTCAAAAACGGAAAAATAATTATTTGCGGGGAAGAGATAATTCTCTCGAGGGATAAAATAGATTCAAGTGCCGTAAATAATTTTAAAGGTACAATAAAACAAGTTATTGCATACCTGACGAACTATGAACTAATTGTTGATATTGGAGTTGAGCTTTCAGTGATTATTACTGAAGAATCATTGATAAAATATCAATTCACAGAAAATAAAAAAGTGTGGGTATCTTTTAAATCATCGGCGATAAAAATTATTCCATAAGCCATTCATTCAATATGATTGGATGGTCACAATATAAAAATCTACTTGAATCTATGCTGTTATTTGCAGAACTGCTTCTGTAGGTCAAGAGATCTACTCAGCTATAATTAAGCGATTTACTTACGATTTTCAATGTATTTAAGTCATACCTAAGTTGAGCGGTTTGAAGGGAGTGAAAAGCGCTTTACTTAGGTATAATCCCGACTTAGAAATTGTCAATTTTCACCGAATAGGTGAGGTGAAAATCTTACAGTTTCTTTATCATGAGCGAAAATCGCTCAATTTGGACCATAAGTTTATTCCTTTCTTTAAACAAAATATTAACTCAGATGAATAAAAATTATTTTTATCTTTACACTTCATAAAAATACGGTTTTCTTTAATAAATTCTATTTGGGATATCTAAAGATGAAACGATTATCAATATTCAGCATAAAACGTTCTACCCCCTTCTGGCTTTTTAGTTTAAGCCTTGTTTTTGGCTTAACTCTTCCCTGGTTAATTCAAGATGGCATGTTTCAGGATGCAGTTCTTTATAGTGCTGTTTCAAATAATTTAGCCAATGGAATCGGGTCTTTCTGGTTTTTGCAATATAGTGCGTTAAATCTTGAAGGGATTCCTTCTTTTCATGAACAACTCCCTTTGGTTTTTGGCATACAGGCTTTATTCTTTAAATTGTTAGGTAACAGCTTATATGTTGAACGGTTTTATACCTTCTTAATGATTATATTGAATATCTTTCTAATCCTAAAAATCTGGAAAATAATTTTTAAGGACAATAATAATTATTCACGTTTAGGGTGGCTTCCTGTATTCTTTTGGATTATCATACCCTTAACATTCTGGTCATATCGATATAATATGCTGGAAAATACGGTAAGCGTATTTGTATTATCTTCTGTGTTGCTAAGTTTAAAAGCTGTACAATCCAAAAGAGGGTTATTCTTCTGGATAATGTCCGGATTATTTATTTTCTTCGCTTCATTTAGCAAAGGGGTTCCCGGATTATTCCCGGTTATATTTCCTCTTTTATACTGGCTTACAACAAAAAAGATTAGTTTTAAAAAATCGATTTTTTATTCATTTATTTTAGTTTGTATACCAACCATTATTTATTTAATCCTTATTGCATTTCCTGAAAGCAGAGATAGCCTTTCCATTTACTTTTTTGAAAGATTATTGGGAAGAACGACTTCAATGCCCACAACAGATTATCATGCGGAGATTATTGTCAGGTTATTAATGGAATTAATTCCGGTACTTATAATCGTTGTTTTAGTCCTACTATCAAGATTTCGCTCTATTAAAGCTACATTGTCTGAAAACACAGGGTATTTCTTATTATTTTTTGGATTAGGAATATCAGGAACATTCCCTTTGGCTCTTACACTGGTTCAGAAAGGATTCTATATGATTCCTGCCTTTCCTTTTTTTGCCATTGCATTTGGAGTTTTAATTACACCAATTCTTTCTAACCACATCAATAAAATAAATATTAAGAGCAAGCCTTTTAAAGGATTAACCTATTTTTCACTATTCATTCTACTTGGGGTTTTTATTGTAACATTTGCGCTAAGAAATGACATTGAAAGAGAAAAAGAAGTTATTACTGATGTTTACAAGATTGGAGAAGAAGTACCTCAACTATCCATTGTTACGGTTCCGGATGAAATGTATTATCAATATGATTTTATTTTACAGGGATATTTGGTAAGGTATTTTAACATAAGTATTAGTCCATATGAAGAATACCATTACTACCTGAAAGAAAAAACCCTTGATGTTATGGTCCCGGATCATTATAAAAAAGTAGAATTACCCTTAACAAAATACGAGTTATATAAAAAATCAGATTAAAATAAAATTAAAATGATTAATGACAAAAAAATTATTATTGTCCTTCCTGCCTATAATGCAGGAAAAACACTTAAACTAACATATAACGAGATACCATTTGATATCGTAGATGAAGTAATTCTTGTTGACGATCTAAGCAGAGACAACACGGTTACAGAAGCCGAAAAATTAGGAATCAGGCATATTGTTAAACATCAGAAAAACCTCGGGTATGGTGGAAACCAAAAATCATGTTATAACAAAGCGCTTGAATTGGGTGCTGATATTATTGTGATGCTGCATCCGGATTATCAATACACTCCCAAATTATTGCGCTCCATGTGTTATTTATTAGCTGACGGAGCATATGAAGTTGTCATTGGATCAAGAATTCTTGGTAAAGGAGCCATAAAAGGGGGTATGCCTAAATATAAGTATATCGCAAACCGCATTTTAACTTTTTCCCAAAATATTTTAATGAATCAAAAGTTATCCGAATATCATACCGGGTATAGAGCTTTTACAGCCAATGTTTTAAGAAGTATAAATTATAATGCGAACTCCGACGACTTTGTTTTTGATAATCAGATGATTGCGCAGATATTTTATGCCGGTTTTGAAATTGCTGAAATTACCTGTCCTACAAGATATTTTGATGATGCATCATCAATAAATTTTAAACGAAGTTTAAACTATGGATTTGGGGTGTTAAAGGTAGCTTTATCTTATCTCTTACAAAAGACAGGTTTGATAAACCATAAAATATTTAAAGCTGCGAAATCATAATTAATTATAACGTATTGAGGAAAAAAAATATTTATCTCCATCCTGCTAATCATAGAAATAATTCTGAAAATATCCTGTTGAGTCTTACCCGGGATAATACTGAATAGCAAATCCATGATCCTTTGATTTAATTACTCTTTTAAAATAAAACAATAATTACCCATACCTTTTAAATAAATATAAGTAGATAAGAAAGAAGTAAAGGTATCTTTTAAATCATCGGTCAATAAAATTATTACATGATTTTTTTATTCTCTGCAAAAAGTTTAAACCTTATTACTCGTTTATTGGTTTACTATAAATAATCCATAATTTTTTTAGTACATTTAACCATTAAAAAGGTGTTCTTTATGAAAAATGTTTGGTTTGCAATAATCCTTCTATTTAGTGTATCATACATCAACGCTCAGCATAAACCCGCCTATCAGATATATAACCCTGAAGGCAAGAAAGTTAATTATGATAAAATGTTATCAGCTTTTCAAAATGCTGATATCATTTTATTTGGTGAATTACATAATAACCCCATCATCCATTGGTTGCAATACGAAGTAAGTTTTGATTTACTCAAAGACAATCAACTTACTTTTGGTGCCGAAATGTTTGAAACAGATAACCAAAGGGCTTTAACTTTATATTTGGAAGACGGTATCGATTTTAAAGGCTTAGACTCGCTTGCCCGGTTATGGCCCAATTTTAAAACTGATTATGCACCATTGGTTCACTTAGCCAAAGAAAACGATCGACCCTTTATTGCTACCAATATCCCACGCCGATATGCCAATATCGTTTTTAAAAAAGGATTTGAGGCATTAGATTCGCTTTCAGCAAAAGAAAAAAGCTGGATAGCTCCTCTTCCTATTGAATACGATCCGGAGTTACCCGGTTACAAAAATATGCTACAAATGATGAGAGGACATGGTGGAAAAAACCTTCCCAAAGCACAAGCCATAAAAGATGCCACAATGGCATATTTTATAGCACAGAATTTTAATCCTGAAAATAAATTTATTCATTTTCACGGCACTTATCATACCGATAATTATGAAGGCATATTGTGGTATTTAAAAAGACTGATGCCCGAAGTTAAATATATTACTATTTCAACAGTTATGCAATCTGAGATTAATCAGTTAGAAAAAGATAATAAAGGCAAAGCCGATTTTATTATTTGTGTGGATGATGATATGACTACGACCTATTAAAAAAATTAAATATCTTAAAAATACCTGAAAATGAAAAGTCAACTATTTATTCCGTTCGTTATTCTTTTAAGTTTTCTCTTTTTTAAAACAAATGGTCAACAGTACAAAAAGAATGAACCTTTTGCTCATACCTTCTCCATTGTTGCAATTGACAAGGCAGCTGGAGAAATGGCCGTTGGTGTCCAGAGTCACTGGTTCTCGGTAGGCTCCATTGTATCATGGGGAAAATCGGGGATAGGGGTTGTTGCAACCCAATCTTTTGTTAATCCTGCATACGGCCCTGATGGGTTGAAACTTATGGAAGAAGGCAAAACTGCTATGGAAGCACTTGATTTTCTAACGGCCAAAGATGAAGGCAAAGAGTTCAGGCAAATTGCCTTTTTAGATGTTAGCGGGAATATTGCAACCTTTACCGGAGAGAAATGTGTACAATCCGCCGGACATATCAATGGGAACAACTTCTCGGTACAAGCCAATATGATGCTAAATGATCAAGTTGTTCCGGCCATGGCAAAAGCTTTTCAAGCAAATGAAAGCATGCCATTAGCAGAGCGGGTAGTACAAACCCTAAAAGCTGCACAAGCTGCCGGTGGTGACATCCGTGGGAAGCAATCAGCCGTTTTGTTAATTTTTAACACCGATAAGGTGGAACATGAGTGGAAAGATAAAAAAATTAACTTACGCGTAGATGACCATAAAAACCCGCTGATTGAACTTGAACGATTACTAAAAGTTCACCGCGCGTATGAGCATATGAATAATGGTGATTTAGCTGTTGAGCATGGAAATATGGCAAAAGCCCTGGAAGAGTATTCCGCTGCCGAAAAAATGTTCCCTGAAAATCTGGAAATGAAATACTGGAAAGCTATTGCCCTGGCAAACAACAACCGAATGGATGAAGCTTTGCCCATATTTAAAGAAATATTCTCAAAAGATCCTAACTGGAAAGAGATGACTAAAAGGTTACCTGCTTCAGGATTATTAGAGGTTTCTGAAGCTGATATGAAAAAAATTCTTAGTCTTTAAATAATCAAAAACATTCCATATGGAAGCCCTATGGTTGGCAATTGCATTTGTAGCAGGCTTTGGAGCACGATTAGTTAAGCTCCCTCCTTTGGTAGGGTATTTAATCGCCGGATTTATATTAAACTACCTTGGTGCAGAATCGGGAGATGTAATCGATAAGATATCCGATTTAGGAATTATGCTTTTGCTGTTTACCATTGGTCTGAAACTTAAAATTAAAAACCTAGCAAAAAAAGAGATTTGGGCGGGGACTACAATCCAGTTAATCTTTTTTATCATCCTTATTACCTCTTTTTTCTATCTGTTAAGTTTTACACCCATTGCTTATTTTAATCCATTTAATCTAAAAACAAGCTTATTGCTTGCTTTTGCCTTTAGCTTTTCGAGTACTGTTTTTGCCGTAAAAGTTTTGGAAGAAAAAGGAGAACTTACTTCATTTTACGGAATTATGGCTGTTGGGGCTTTAATTATCCAAGACTTGTTTGCTGTAGGTTTCATGATTGTTGAAACAGGCGAATTGCCTAATATATATGCACTTGGACTTCCCATCCTATTACTAATTTTACGTCCTGTTTTATTTAAAATATTAGACCATGTAGGGCATGGTGAGCTCCTCATTTTGTTTGGACTCTTTCTTGCCTTTGTGGTAGGTGCCGAGTTGTTTCATTTAACCGGAATAAAAGCTGATTTAGGCGCATTAGTTGCCGGGATGCTCATTGCAAACCACAAAAAAGCAAAAGATATGGCCGACACCCTTATGGGGTTTAAAGACATGTTCTTAATCGGCTTTTTCTTATCCATTGGCTTATCAGGTACTCCTACTACCCTTATGCTAATAACTTCACTTATCATTGCCCTAACCATTAATTTTAAAGTTATTTTATACTTCCTTATTTTTACCAGGTTTAGAATAAGAGCCCGTACAGCATTGTTTACATCTTTAAGTCTGGCCAATTTTAGTGAATTCGGGCTTATCATATCCTCACTGGCAGTAGCCAGCGGATGGTTATCGAATGACTGGCTCATTATTATGGCCTTAAGCCTTTCCATTTCATTTGTTATTTCATCGCCATTAAATCTTAATGCGCAAAAAATTTACTCCACCATAAAACAATATTTAACAGTGTTTGAAACATCACAACGGTTGGATTACGACAAAACATATGATATTGGAGATGCAGAAATTTTGATTTTCGGAATGGGCCGAATTGGACGCTCAACTTACGATCATTTAAAAGATAAATACGGAAAAAAGGTTCTTGGACTCGATTATGATGAAAATGTAGTGAAGGCTAATCAAAATGAAGGAAGAAATATCATCCAGGATGATGCAACCGATAGTGAATTCTGGCAAAATATACCCGATAAGAAGGTAGAAAGTAACCAGGTTAAAATTGTGGCTCTATGCATGGATCATAAGTCAAACCTTTATGCATTAGAACGTTTAAAAGTAATTCATTTTCAAGGAATGATTGCAGCCACAGCCAACTACCCGGATGAGTTGCAAAAGCTAAAAGAAAAAGGAATTCATCTTGCTTTTGACCAAAAAGCAGAAGCCGGAATGGGTTTTGCAAATCATATTTGCGAAAATATGGACGTTTGCAATATTAATTAATCATTAAATTTGACTTAACACGTTAAAAACGGGAACATTAATACTGATTATTTTATTAATTTTACCTCCACAAATCATATCATTCGCTTATGTTTAGAAGGTTTTCATTCCAAAGACGTTTATTCTTCTACTTTTTTTCTGTATTCCTAAGTTTCACTATTGTCATATTAATATTTCAATACTTAAGAGAGAAAAAATACAGGGTTGATCAGTTGAATAGTAACCTGGAGATGGTTACTGAGATTGTTCATAAATATATTGAAAGCAACAACCTGTATCCTTTACAATTACAAAAGATAGATTCGTTGCTTAAAATAACCCCTCAGCCTGATTTACGCATTACCATTATTGATAAAAGCGGAGAAGTATTTTATGATAACTTTGTAGATGAGCTAGAAAATATGGAAAACCATATCGACCGGCCGGAAATTCAAGGGTCGTTAAATAATCATTTTGGAACAAGTATTCGTAAATCAACTACTACCGGACAGGAATATTATTATTACACCCATTTTTACCATGATTATTTTATTCGTACAGCAGCAATTTATAATATAGAAATCAAGACCTTTTTACAAGCCGAACATTTGTTTCTGTTATTTATCGCCCTGATATTTTTAATTACATGGCTCATCATCAATATCTTAACCCGAAAGCTGGGAGAATCCATTACCCGGTTAAAAGATTTTGTTATCAGGGTAAGAAAAGATGAACCTTTGTTAGAGAAAGATTATCCATTCCCTGATGACGAGTTAGGAATTATTAGTAATGAAATATTTACTATTTATAAACAGCTGGTAAGTACAAAAAATTCATTAGCCTTAGAAAGAGAAAAGTTATTTAATCATTTATATGTTTTAAACGAAGGCGTAGCTTTTTTTTCCAATCAGAAGAAGAAAACATTAACCAACAGCCACTTCATTAAATATTTAAATCTAATTTCCAATCAATTAATCATATCCGCCGAAGATATCTTCACTACTCAGGAATTTAATCCTGTGGCTGAATTTATCCATCAACATATCGATAAAGATGAAAAGCCAAAACAAGGGAATTTGCCCAGTATGGAACATCTAATCAATAAGAGCGGTAAATATTTTAAAGTTCAGTGCATCATTTTTCATGATAAAAGTTTTGAAATCATTATCACCGATATAACAAAACTGGAGAAAAACAAGCGCATAAAACAACAAATGACATCCAACATTGCACACGAACTAAAAACACCAATAACATCAATACAGGGTTTCCTTGAGACGATTATTGCGGATCCGGATATCGAAACAGAAACGCAAAAACATTTCATCAAAAGAGCAAATGCACAGGTTACCCGTTTAGCCGACTTAATTAATGATATCGCTATTTTAAATAAAATTGAAGAAGCCGGCAATTACTTTGCATTTAATTATTTAAATATAAGTGAATTACTAAACGAAATAATGGATGAACATCAGCGTTTACTTAAAGAAAAAGGGATGTCTGTAGAAATTGATATTAAAGCGGAAGTAACGATTTATGGAAACGAGTCATTAGTACTTTCAATCTTTAGAAACCTGATGGGCAATTCAATGAATTATGCAGGAAAAAATTCAATCATAGAAATAAAAGTATACCATCAGGACAAAAATTATTATTATTTTTCTTTTTCAGATAATGGTGTTGGGATACCCGATGAACATTTGCCACGAATTTTTGAAAGATTCTATCGAATTGATTCCGGACGTTCGAGAAAATTAGGAGGTACAGGATTAGGACTGGCGATTGTAAAAAACGCGGTAACGCTCCATAAAGGAGAAATCACTGTAAAAAATAAGCCCGGCGGAGGGGTTGAATTTCTTTTTACATTACCCCAAAAATAAAAGGAACTGTCCAAAAAGTATTTGGAAATGGGAAATTGATTATTCGTTTACTTAATGAAATTTTGCGGCTTAATTTCAATCCATTGCTTATCAGTACTTTATTATAATACTACAAACCTGCCAGCCGGCAGGCTGGGTCACACAAAGGAATCACGAACTTGCCTGCTGCAAGCAGGGTTCCACATATACTTTTTGGACAGCCTCTTACCTATTTAAAACGCCAAACTATTTTAATAAGATTTCTTCAACAGCTTGTTTAAACATCGCTTTTGTTTCTTCGTTGGTCCGTCCAATTCCTGAACTCATTTGAGGCTCTCCCTCTTTTGGACAAAATAAGAAAGCAGGAATGCCCTGTACACCAAATACTGTTGCTAACTCCTTATCTTTTTGTATATCTACTTTATATACATTGATTTTACCCTTATACTCCTGAGCAACCTCTTCTAAAATTGGGCTTGCAACCCTACAAGGGGCACACCAGTCAGCATAAAAATCAACAATACAAGGTAAATCACCTTCGAATTTCCATTCCTCATTTGCCTCATAATCCATTACCTTCTCTTTAAATTCTTCTTTATTTAAAGTAATGGTTGCTTTTTTATCATCATCATTGACTTTTTTGTCTGTCATTTCTTCCTTTTGACTATCATCTGATGACGATTTTTCATTTCCCTGACAAGCCTGAGTAAATCCCAAACTTGCAATTAACATTAATAAAAATAACTTTTTCATATATTCTTTTTTTATTGATTAGCTAATATTAAATTTTCTATTTCCCCGGCAGGTATTACTCCTGCCTGATTAAATTTAAGTTGTCCGTTTTTAAATAACATCAAAGTAGGTACTCCACGAATATTATATTTAGAAGCAATTGACGGATTTTTATCCACATCAATTTTTATAATGCGTACCTTCTCACCCATCGATTTTTTTACTTCGCTTAAAATGGGGGATACCATCTTACATGGCTGACACCAATCGGCATAAAAATCAACTAAAACAGGTCGATCATCGTTGATTATATCATTAAACTTGCTCATGACCTTTATCCTTTTTAGTTTTTTTATTTGCTCTATCATCGATACTGTCTCCGATAAAATATCCGATTAAACCGCCAAACAGGACCATTGAATGCCAGTTGGAAGTTATTGGACAGGTGCCACTTAAACATCCAACATATTTCCAATACAAGAATCCCGCTATAATCCCTGGAATAAGAATTATTAATCCGTACTTATGCCTTAATATGAAATCTTTCATTATCTTTTTTTAATTTTACGATACAATTAACGTACCATTATATTTTTTTATTATTATATATACATATTTTTATATGATTTTGTTTAATTCTGACAAAAAGACACAAAAAAAGGGAGCTCTCGCTCCCTTAACCATAAATTACAAACTTGCCTGTCGGCAGGCTAAAAGTTATTTATATAATAGAAATTTAAATAACTCCCTGATCTAACATTGCATTGGCAACTTTTAAGAAACCTGCAATATTGGCTCCTTTAACATAGTTAACAAATCCATCACCTTCTGTTCCATGTTGAACACAAGCTTCATGGATATTAATCATGATTTGGTGTAATTTCTCGTCTACTTCTTCACGTGTCCAGTTTAACTTCATTGAGTTTTGAGACATCTCTAATCCTGAGGTTGCTACTCCACCTGCATTGGCTGCTTTACCAGGGCCAAAAAAGATTTTTTTATTTAAAAATACTTTGATTGCTTCAGGTGTACATCCCATGTTAGAACCTTCAGAAACAGCAATTACACCATTCTTAACCAACATTTCTGCATCTTCTTTACCCAACTCATTTTGAATGGCACATGGAAGCGCGATATCTACTTTTTGTTCCCATGGTTTTTTACCTTCGTAAAACTGTGCTCCTTCAAACTTATAGGAATATGGTTTTACAATATCTTCGTTCGACGCACGAAGCTCTAATAAATAATCAAATTTTTCTTGCGTATTAATTCCATCGGGATCATAAATATATCCGTCAGGTCCGGAAATAGTAACTACTTTTGCTCCCAGCTCGGTTGCTTTTTGGGCAGCACCCCAGGATACATTACCAAATCCGGAAACTGCTACGGTTTTGCCTTCGAACGATTCGCCTTTGGTGGCTAACATCTCTTTGGCAAAATATACATTACCA
>DATFIZ010000120.1:0-2495 GCA_035269575.1 Bacteroidales bacterium
TATAGGAAACGTTTCGTCAACATATCGAGGATCATTATTTTGAAATCCGTCAATATCGGTCCATATTTCCACTTTTTCTGCATGCATCACTTGGGCAATTATAGTTGCTGAATAATCACTTCCTCCCCGCCCCAGGTTGCTTAGTTTCTTTTTATGATCCAAACAAATAAATCCGCTGGTAATATAAATTTTACAACCCTTTAAACGGGATATCTCTCCTGGCAATCTTTTTTGAATAAATTTATAGTCAGGTTCACCCGATTTATCGAGTTTCATAAATATAAAAGCATCCAGGTATCCGGTATCAATACCTAAGTCAAGCATATATAAATAGATTACCATACACGATAAAAGCTCACCCTGAGCCATAATCTCTTTTTCCCGCTTTTCCCAGTTCTTTTTCCAGGACACATTTTGTAAAAATCGTATGGAACTATTCAATTTTTTTAATGCCAGATTTTTAAAATTCTGACTTTGAAGAAGACCAGCAATGATTCTTTTATGCCTTTCTTCTATAAGCAAAATCATTTGGTGTGCTACCACATACTCTCCCTTCCTGAGTTGCTTAATAAATTCCGATAAATAATTAGTAATATCGGAGAATGCTGAGAATACAACAATATTATCATCATTTAATTTCCTCAAATAATTCACCACTTTCCTGATTTGATTTTCGTTGCCAATGGAGGTTCCTCCAAATTTTAATACTTTCATATTTTTTTGTAGCTAAAATAATAGGGTACTGTACCAACAAAAAATAAGATATGTAAAATATACATATTTATAACTTTTTGTTATATATTTAACAATATGTTAAATTCAATCAAAATGATTACTATATCACAAGCAGTTGAAGAGATTATCCGTAAGAAACCGTTTATTACGGAAGCAATAAATAATGGAATAATTAATTTTTCGGCTTTAGCGAACAATTTAAAGCCAGAAGTAGAAGCTAAATTACATAAAAGAGTAAACGAATCGGCAATAATCATGTCGCTAAGACGATTACAGACAAGCAACCGTTTAGTTATTTCACAAAAATTACAAAGCATGGACAAATGGTTCGGTGATATTATTGTCCGTTCGAATTTAGCCGATTATACTTTCCGTAATTCAGATACATTATTAAAAAATCAACAAACCCTATTAAAAAAAATTGCAGACCGGGATGATTTTTTTTACACCATATCTCAGGGAGTGTACGAAACGACTTTTGTATTAAGTGATTTATTAAATGATGATATTCCCTTAATCTTTGAAGGTGAAAAATTACTATCCTACAGATATAATCTGTCATCCATAACCATCAAGCTACCCGCAGAAAACATTGACCAACCCGGATTGTATTATTATATCTTCCGAAAACTGGCCTGGGATGGCATAAATATTTTAGAGGTAATTTCAACCACGAATGAAGTAACCATTTTATTAAAAGACAAAGATATTGACCGCGCATTTTCGGCTATAAAAAATATAAAATCAATAGCATAATTAATCAATCAATTGCTTTCATTTTATATGCATTAACAAAAAGAATATCTCCCAAATCATCAAAACCTTCAAACAACTTAAGACCTTCGTGCTTAATCTGCTCACTTCTAAAACCTAACATTGTCAACCCCGCTTTTACCGACTTTTCATTAATAATTTCTTTAAGGTTCATTCCCTCATCTATATCAACAAATTCAACATTTCCCAGGGATATAGGCAAACGTCCGGTCTTTACAAGTTCTAACAGGTGGTCTGTTGCTTCATCATATTTCCCTTTACGCCGTACATTAAAAATTTTAATTTTTCCTTTTTTCCAGTCAGGATGCCCCAAGATGATATAACTTAAGAGAATCATCAAGTTTAGATTTTCTTCATCTACCCTGCGAACCCAAATATGGATCCCTTCTTTGTAATTAACCCCTCTGTTTGAACCACCAAGGATACACACATCATAATTACCGGAATGTACTAAAGAAAAATTTTCAACGATTTGTCCGAGATTTCCGGGATCTTTTTTGTCATATTCAAATAATATCATATTATTTTCAAGTCCGGAAATTCCGGGTAGCTGAATAATTTGAGCTATGGCAGATGTATAGGAAGGAGAGACAATAGTATCAACATACACATGGCTTTTACGGGATTCAGCACGTTCAATCAATAAATCCAACGCCTGTTTAGCATCCTCATAAGTAGCTCTGCTGTAATAACCCTTAATATATTGAATATAGGTACCAAATCCATATTTATATGACAACCAGTTTAATAAACGGAAAGCATTATCTCTGTCGGAACTTGCCTCTGTAACACAAACAGCTGAAGGATGCCACTGTTCTTTTTTCTTAATATTTTGATTTTTTTGAAGATAAACCTGCAAATTACGGTTTATTTGAAACAAAGCACTTCGAAAAATCGATTCAAGACCCTGCCGGTCTTTATGATAATGGCTAATATATATATACAATATTACCATGAAGATAATGGATAAAATGGCATACAACGAA
>DATFIZ010000121.1:0-15686 GCA_035269575.1 Bacteroidales bacterium
GTAGTTCATAGTTTTTTATCAGTAAAGCTTGTAAAATACTCAAGCTGTTACTCTCAGGAGAGAAGCGAACCAACGGGTTAACCCGTTGGTTATTCTTAGTGTCTTTGCATCCCGATAATTATCGGGACTGCGAGGAAATAAAATGTGAAACAAAAAATGGCGGGATTGCAAGAAGATAAAAAAAGTTATCAAAAAAAATACTATATTCGTCTATAGTAACTGTTTGTTAACGAAATTATTTTGGCATTAATCATTTAAAATGATACTTTTACACGCTCATTTACAAGATTTATCAAATGGAGAAACAATCTGGAAACCTATTTTATTTTTAACCGTTAGACAGAGTAGATGAACATAGATTGATAATTAAATTCGAATGCCTATGTAAAATTAAATGAGAATGTTAAATTTGTAAAATTTTATTATTTTTAGATGTATAATCACAAAAACAGAAAATTAAAAATTAAATTAAATAGTAATTTAAACTTTGAAATCATGAAAAAAACAAACTTTTTTAAAATGGTAATGACGCTTGTAATGGCGTTTATGGTTACGGGAGCTTTTGCTCAAAACGACCCTGCTGATTATGACCTGATTAGTAATGATGCAAACATTTCTTATGTTACATTAGATGGTACTATTCCATTTTATGTAACTCCTGATCCTGTATATCATTCAGGTTGGACTGCCTTTTCTAATGGACTGACTGCAGATTTTGTATGGAACTTCTATGATGATGGAAGTTGGACTGACGGAACTGAATTAAGTTTAGCTGTTACTGACAACTATGTTGAGATTACCGGTAACACTATAGGCTCTTACCCTATTAATGTAAAGGAACAAGCACCGGCTGCTTTTGGTGGTTGTGAAGATCCTACTGGCCAGGATTTTACCGTTACGGTAATTGATAAGCCTGAAGCTGGAATTGTTGGTGATGGTACTAATAATGTATGGACTGAAGTTACTGCTGGTTATGAATATTACATTTGTGGTGATGCAGCAGCAGAAGATTTAACAATTACAATAACTGAAACAGGCGTACCTGCAGCACTTGCAACATATGCTTATTCAGTAGAGCAGCGTGTGGTTAATATTAATGCATCGGATGGTGAAATCGGTGGTACAGAAACTATTACATCAGATTTTGTGAATCATACTATTGCTGGTAAATTTGCAACAGGAACAGCTGATGGCGGTTCAGAAACAGTTTCTACCGGTGCAATGCCTGTTGTAGGTGGTGAAAGAACAAAATATGAATATACGATAAAAACTGCAACAGACTATACTGGTGCTGGGGGTGAAGGTATCATCTCAGCTATTTCTCATAAGTCTGACTATTTAACAGTTGCTGGTGGTGGAGAAATTACAACGTATCCGTTTACTGGTACTGCTGTAACCGTAACGTATATTGTGAATCCTGCTCCAACAACTGGTCCTGTTTATCATATACCTAATGACTTTAGCATTTAATAGGTGATAGACTTAAATGAACACAAAATAACTCAAAAAATTGAACTGGTTTAGGAGCCTGGTCTCCTAAGCCAGTTCTTTAAAAAAAAAAATAACTAAAGCATATCAACCCTTGAAAACAAGATTTAACATAAAACTCATTTTCTTTTTCCTGGTATTTTTACCCGGGTTGGTTGGTTATGCTCAGGATGATTTGCCGGTGGCCTGCGGTGGCGAAACTGTTCGCTACGGTGTAGTAGGTGATAACGGCAATTCGGTGTTTTTCTGGGAAATAACCGGAGGCACCATTATTGAAAATTACAACGATTCGGTAGATGTTCAATGGACATCCACAGATGGTGTTCGCACCATTACGGTGACCGAAACCAACCTGTATGGTTGCGAAGGCGAACCATATTCTCAGCAACTTGTAGTTTCATCACCATATATAGATTTAGGCTCGGATGCCGAAATTTGTGCCGATGAAACTTACGAATTCATTGCCTCGGGAGATGAAGTTTCATCTTATCTTTGGCAGGATGGAAGTGCCGGAGAAACATTTATTGCTTCAGAAGAAGGTGATTACTGGGTACGTGTTACTGATGAGTATGGTTGTGTATCATCCGATACCGCAGGTCTGATTGTTCATCCGTTACCGGATGTTGATTTAGGACCCGATACCACGCTAAATGCCGACGACCAGCAAATTGTATTTGATGTTAGCGAATACGGCACTTTCTTTGAGTGGTTTGATGGAAGCAACGCATCAACATATACAGCATATGCCCAGCTGGAAACCCAGGAAATATGGGTTGAAGTTACCAGTGAGTATGGTTGTATTGGCGCTGATACCGTTTATGTTGAATTTGGGGAATTTACTATTCCAACAGCTTTTACGCCTAATAATGACGGGCATAACGATGTTTGGAAAATTGATTTCTTATTTAACTTTTCAGAAGTTACCGTTGATATTTACAACCGTTGGGGAGAACTTGTATTCCATTCCGATGGATATTCATCCGATAAATATTGGGATGGTACAAACCAAAATGGTAGGAAACTACCTATGGATGCTTATTATTATGTAATTGATTTGCATAATGGAGAACAACCCAAGGTAGGTACGGTTACTTTAATACGATAAAAGCTTTATATTTTGTAGGAAAGAATACATTTTAGTGATGAAAAAAATATTAATTATACCGGTAATTGTTTTACTAAATGCCATGAGTGTATTTGGACAACACGATTTTTCCTACAGTCAGTATATGAACAATAAATTCCTGGTAAATCCGGCTTTTGCCGGTAGCGAGGGATTTACTTCGTTCGATCTTTCGGCACGCCAACAGTGGCTTGGATTTGATAACGCACCAAGTACACAGTCGATTAGTGCTCAAACCCGGATATTAAAAACAAGTTATGTTGCCAAAGCCCGTTCTGTGCGTAAACGGATAAGAAAAAGACGGCCCAGCGGACGTGTTGGTTTAGGTGCCTATGTATATAACGATCAAAATGGACCTATAGGAAAAACAGGCGCCGAATTAACCTATGCTTATCACATGTTTATTAGTGACGGCCAACTGTCTTTAGGATTATCTCTTTCAGCTTATCAGTTTAGAGTAAACACCAGTGACTTAACTACCGCAGACGAGTTTGATCCATTGATAAATCAGGCAAGAGAAAGTATGTTTATCCCGGATGGTAGTTTTGGAATTTTTTATAGTTATCAGCCTTTCTATGTGGGTGTTTCTGCTAAGAATTTATTCCAGGCAGCACTGAAATTTGGACAGGATAATAGCTTTGCTGATTATCAGCAAATTCGAAATTACTACTTTATGACCGGATACAGATACGATATGGATAATGATTTTGAAATTGAACCATCTGTATTGCTTAAAACTACAGAGGCCTTTAATTTACAAGCAGATATCTCTTTAATAGGTTATTATAAAAGAGACTACTGGCTTGGTTTCTCCTATCGTACAGGAAATGCTTTTGTTACCATGATTGGCATTCGTGTCGATAAGATTAACATTGGCTACGCTTTTGACTACTCCTTAAATGATATTCAGCGAATAAGCTACGGTTCACATGAAATTGTCATCGGATTGAAATTTGGTGATAATGCACGACGTTATCGTTGGTTAAACCGTTTCTAAAACCACATTAACTCAACTTTCAGGGAGCATTTTTCATACGGTTTTTGTTGGAAAACGGATACTCTTAATGGATCGCGGGCATCTCTGCAGGTATGTAATATTCATAAAAAATATAATTTTAGTCCCTGGTTGTCTGTATTTCATATATTTTGGGGGTTGGTTTTTAAATATTGCACAATTACCGGCTTGCCACTTTCGCTTTCAGCTCCGGGTAAAATGTTGCTGCCATAAAATTCCCAATTTATAAAACATTATTTGGTTAAAATGCGTATTTTAGTAAACATAATCATTAAAAGCAAATCATTATGAAGAAACTATTTATAGCAATAATTATAGTAGCCTTACTTATTTCTGCATTTTTTATCATTAAACCCATTATTGTTAAAAATAATTACCGGCAAGGACTTGCTTACAGTGACTCGTTAAACTACGAAAAAGCACTGGATTATTTTAATACCTCGATTAAATGGGACAGGAATAATATACCGTCTTTAATTGCCCGGGCACATGCTTTTTACCAGTTAGAAAAGGAAGATGCTGCCATTAAGGATTATAATAAGGTACTGGCAATGGATTCAACAAATTTTAACGCATGGTTCGGTCGCGGATTGGTATATTTGAATAATAAAGATTACCAGAATGCTTTACAGGATTTTGAAAGAGCAGAATCTGTTGATATAACAACCGACCTGCTTTATTTTTTAGGTTATACAGAGTCTAATCTTGAGAATTATCAGTCAGCGCTGGATGATTTAAACCGGGTAATTGAAAGGGATTCTTTATATGGCGAAGCATATCATCAACGAGGGATTGTTTGGGCCAATTTAGATAACCTGGAGGCCTCGGTTCAGGATTTTAATAAAGCCCTTGAATTAGATAAAGATAACCTGGATGCCTATCAGCGTAGAGTAAAATACCGGGTAGGTAAAAAGGACTATAGTGGTGCTATTGCTGATTATGATGCTATTATCGAGCTGGATAAAAACAATCAGGATGCTTACTATCAACGTGGATACTTTAAATTACAAATTCAGGATTACAAGGGAGCCATAGAAGATTTTAACCGGGCGATTGAAATAAACGCAGAGGATGACCGCTCATACCAAAAAAGAGGAAATGCAAAAGCAGGATTGGGAGATTATCAAAATGCATTAGTTGATTTTAATCAGGCGATTACCCTTGATAAAAACAATGCTGAAGTTTATCATCGTAAAGGTTTGGTGTATTTGCATTTGTCCGACCCTGACAAAGCGATACGGGCTTTTACTAAGGCAGTGAATCTTAAAACTGATTATGCGGATTCTTATTACTTGCGGGGCGTAGCCAAAGCGATGCAGCAAAAATATGAGGCTTCCATACAAGATTTTAATCAAGCCATTACACATGATGAAAATCATGCTCAGGCCTATTTAGGACGCGCAGTATCTTTAGGTATTCTTGAAAAACACAAGGAAGCCATTGTAGATTATGACCGGTATATTCAAATAGTGCCTGATGACGGAGCGGCTTATTTGAATCGGGGAAAATCCAAAATTAACCTGAATAATTATACTGAAGGATGTAAAGACTTTCAAAAAGCGTTGGAATTGGGCGTTGAGGAAGCTCAGGAAATGCTTAATATGTATTGTAAATCGTATACTAAATAGGGTAAGATGATGAAGAACACAATTATATTTTTTGGGGTTTTATGTTTTATCTTTTCGGCTGGCATAAGTTTCTCGCAGGAGAATTATAATGTAGACAGCATTGAAAAAAATATTGATAAATATTTACAATACTTCTCGGGTAATAACCCCGGGGCAGTTATCGCAGTAATGAAAAAGGGTGATTTGGTATTTAATAAAGCCTATGGTTTGTCGGATGTTGAACAAGATTTGGCGTTAAAAAATAACGAGGCTTTCGACCTGGTTAATTTATCTAAAATGTTCACTGCCCTGGCCATTTTTCAGTTAGACGAAAGGAATAAACTGAGCCTGGAACAGCCAATAACAGATTTTTTTCCTGATTTCCCTGCATACGGAGAAAAAATCAAAGTAAAACACCTTATTCATCATACATCCGGGTTAATTGATTTTGATGAAGAAAAAGTAACGAGTCAGGAAAAGGTTTTAACCTTCCTTCAGTCGCAGGATACCACAAGGTATAATGCCGGAGAAAAATGGGACTATTCGAATGCTGATTATCCTTTGCTTGTGCTGATAATTGAAGTAGTGTCCGGCAAATCATACAAAGAATATATGACCAAACGGATTTTTAAAAAGATAAAAACCAATCAGGTTTTTTTTGCTGAAGATTTGGATGAATATACTGATATTGCTGCCGGACATATTAAAGAGGATGAACAATATGTTGTTGCCAATCAGATAAACATGATTTATGGTGAACAGGGAATCTTCATGTCGTCCGAAGATTTTTCCAAATGGGATAAAGCATTATATACCGACCGGCTTTTAGATTGTGAGACACTGAACAGTTTTTTTAGTCGTGCGAAATTGGATAATGGTGAAAATATCCCGAATTATTACGGAAACGGCCTGGTTATCATGAAACGTAACGACGAAAGATACTGGTGGCACGGCGGCTCTGGTAACGGATATACCCATATGTATTTGCATTTGCCCAATCATGAGCTTACCATATTAATCTTAACAAACCGACAGGATGGGTATAATTTTTTGAAAATGGCGATTTATATTGCCAAAGAATTTGAAAAAGAAATTAAACTATAGTGTTATTTTAAACAATAAATAAGCCAATAACCTGGGCATTAAGTATTAAGATTTTAGAGTAAAATTACATTTAGCCAAATTAATTAATTACCAATAACCAAATTTTAACAAAGAGTTAATGGATGTAGAATCTATTCTATCATCATCTTTTCCAAAGTTCAAAACGTTGGAAAAGATTAGCCGCAAAAAATGTTAAAAAGTTAAAATAAAGGTAGTTCCTTTCCCTGGTTTAGAATTTGCTGCAATAGATCCACCATGCAACCGCATAATCTGTTTAGAAAGACTCAAGCCTATTCCGGAACCTTTCGGTTTAGTGGTAAAGAAAGGAATGAATATTTTATCTAAAACTTCTTTCAGAATTCCCTGACCGTTATCGATAACCTGAATAATAACCCGGTTTCGTTTATTTAAAATGCCTCGTACAATAATTGACCCATTTTCCTGGTTTTCCATGGCATGAATTGCATTTTTGATTAGATTTATCAATACCTGCTCAATAAGTTTGGTGTCTGCATAAAATTCCAGCGATTCAGGTTCAACCGTCATTTTTAGTTCGATTGGTTTAGTCCCAATCTCATCAAGCATTAACGGTTTTATATCCTCGAAAAGTTCTTTTAGGCTGGCGAGCCTGAAATTCGGCTTCGGTATTTTTGTTAAGTTGCGGTATGTATTTACAAAATGCAATAAACCGTTACTTCTTTTATTGATGGTTTTAATGGCCATATGTACTTCTTCAATAGTCTCCATATCCGGAATGGATTGATTATTTTCGGCATCTTTAAACATTAAATCCAGGGTAGAAGTGATGGATGATATGGGGGTAATAGAGTTCATAATCTCGTGGGTTAATACACGGATTAATTTTTGCCAGCTTTCAGTCTCCTGATCCTCTAATACACTTTGAATGTTTTTTATGGTAACCAGTATAATACTTTTATGGTGTATTTTAAACTCCGTTCCCGAAATACTCAGCTGTAAAATGTCGTCTTCTTCCTGAATTTTTACCAGACAGTTTTTTCCCGGTTCTAAATTTAATAGTGTTTTTACCAATTCAGGACTTATAGAGGTTAAATCGTTAATATTTTTAATGGTTGAAATCTGGAATAATTTTTTAAACGCATTATTAACCATGTCCACCCTTCCGTCGCGCTGGTATGTAACAATACTCACATCAATATTTTTAACCAGGGCTTGTAAATATTGATACTGTTCTTCTTTTTCCGAACGTACTTTTTGGAAGTCATGGATAACATCGTTAAATGCTTTGTTTAACTCATCAAAAGAAGAGCCTAAACCTTCAATTTTGAAAGAGCGTGTAAATTCAGAAAATCGAATGGATTCTAAAAAACCGGCAAGATCACGATTCGTTTTATCAATATATTTAAATAATAGGTAGATTTGGAAAATAACAATTAAACCTACAAAATAAGGGATGATAAAATAATCAAGGGTAATGGTATAGAAAAAAAGAAATATTGTTGCTGTTAACAACAATATTCTGAAAATGGCAACAAACCTGAAATTTTTAAAGACCATATTTTTCCATTCTTCGGTATAATGATGTTCGGGTTAGGCCGAGCATGCTGGCTGCCTGGGATACATTTCCCTGATTTTGTTTCAATACTTTTTCAATCACTGTTTTTTCTATATCATCCAGATTATATGTGTCGAGCTCAAGCTCTCCAACTTTATCTTTTCTGGATGAAAGGATAAAATCATCGGGCTGCAAGGTGTCCGAATCGCTCATAATAATTGCTCTTTCTATAGCATGCTGGAGTTCACGTACATTTCCGGGCCACTGGTATTGTGATAATTTTTTCATGGCTTCGGCGTTAATTCCCTTAATTTTTTTTCTATATTTTTTAGAATATATTCCGATAAAGTGTTCGGCTAATAATGGAATATCTGTAATTCTTTCTCTTAATGGAGGGAGGTGAATTTCAACGGTATTGATACGATAAAGCAGGTCTTGCCTGAAATTTTCCTCATCAACCATTTGGTGAATGTCGTTGTTCGTGGCACAAATAAGCCTCACATCTATTGGTTTTGGAGTGGTTGATCCAACACGTGTTATTTCCCGGCGTTCAAGAACAGTTAATAATTTAGCTTGCATGGGTAACGACAGGTTTCCAATTTCATCTAAAAATAAGGTACCTCCGGAAGCAATCTCAAATCGCCCGGGTTTATCTTTTTTGGCATCGGTAAAGGCTCCTTTAACATGCCCGAAAAGTTCACTTTCAAAAAGGGTTTCGGCAATTGACCCCAGGTCAACATTGATAAATACTTCATCTTTGCGTAAAGAGTTTCGGTATAGTGCTCTTGCAACCAGCTCTTTTCCGGTGCCGTTTTCTCCCAGAATTAATACATTCGCATCGGTTTTGGCTACCTTTTTAATCGTTGTAAATACCTGTTGCATTTCTGACGAATTACCAATAAACTCATGAAACGGTTGATCCTGTATGGCGCTAATCTCTTTTTGTTTTGTTTTTAAATTGGTGGCTTCGTTTTTTGAACGGTGTAATTTAATCGCTGATGAAATAGTAGCTAATAATTTTTCATTTTGCCAGGGTTTTAAGATAAAATCAGTAGCTCCTGATTTTATTGCTTTTACCGCTTTTTCTGCATCACCATAAGCAGTAATAAACACTACAACTGCATCAGGATCTATTTCGATAATCTTTTTGAGCCAGTTGAAGCCTTCCTGCCCACTTATAGCATCCTGGGTAAAGTTCATATCTAGAAGGATAACATCATAATTATTATGATGTAATAATTCAGGGATGAGGGATGGATCGGTTTCGGTTTGAATTTGTTCTACATGATTCTTTAATAAAAGTTTTAGCGCAAAAAGAATATCTTCATTATCATCAATAGCTAATATGTTACCAATTTTTTCACTCATAAGGATGTCTATTAATTTTTTTACAAAGGTAAATATACAATATTTTTAAAGAAAATAAAGTCATCGGATTCTAACCTGACTAATTACTCCTTTCAGTCGTGAGAAAGAACATAAAACTTATGAATAGGTTAGCGTGAATATTGAATATCCTATTTTGCATGGTTTAATTTGTTCACCTGATGCTGTGTTCGATATCGTACTTCTTATGTTTCGGAATCGAACACTATAAAGTTGCCAGGCTATACATCTTGTTTCTTAAAAATCTTAATATCAGTGTATTATATGTTTTGGCATAATAAATGTTTAGTGATTAACAAAAATATGAATAAACTAAAATCATACAATAATGGATAGAGTAATTGAAAAAAAGCATAAATGGTTGAACAAAAAAACAATATGGATAACGGTAGGTGCTATTTTTATCTTATTAATCTCCTTTAATATATTTTTTGGTGATAAAAGCTCAAAATTAAATGTTGAAAGAGAAAAGATTACCATTGAGCCTATTGTTGAAGATGAGTTCAAAGACTATATTGCTGTTATAGGTACCGTTGAACCTATTAGTACAGTATATCTCGACGCTATTGAAGGCGGAAGGGTAGAAGAAATTCTTATTGATGAAGGAAATATGGTTAAGGAAGGAGATGTTATCCTTAAATTAAGTAATACGAATTTAATCCTGGAGATTTCCAATAACGAAGCTTCTGTTTCGCGTTCGATTAATGAATTTGAAAATACAAAGATTAATCTTGAATTGCAGCGTATTAACAGGCAACAGACGTTGATCGAAACGGAACGTCAGCTTAAAATGTACAAGCGACAATATGAGTATAATCAAAAGTTGTATGCTGATGATCATATATCGAAAGAAGACTTTGACCAGTCTTTTGAAAGATATGATGCTACCAGAAAGCAATATGAGTTGTTTAAGGAAGCATTAAAAAATGATTCTATTTACAGGCATGTTCAGCTTAAAGCAATGGATAGCCAAATAAAAAATATGCAGGATAATCTGAAAATTATTCAGGGACGGATGGAAAACCTTAATGTTAAGGCAACATGCGATGGCGAATTGGCCAGTTTAAATCCTGAAATAGGCGAAGTTATTGGTTATGGTACCCGTATTGGGACCATTAATATCCTGGATGATTATAAACTAAGAGTTGAAATTGATGAGCACTATATTGCAAGAGTTATTAACGGTTTGCCCGGTAGTTTTGATTTTTCGGGTGAAAATTATAACCTGCAAATTGTAAAAGTATATCCTGAGGTAAATGCCGGGCGATTTGCTGTAGATATGGAATTTGTGGGCGAAAAACCGGATCAGATTAGGATTGGACAAACATTCAGAATAAAATTAGAGCTTGGTGAATCGAAACAAGCGGTATTGATACCCCGTGGTGGATTTTATCAAAGCACCGGCGGACAATGGGTGTATGTTGTAGATCCTTCAGGAGAAATGGCTGTTAAGCGTGAAATTTCTATCGGACGCCAGAATCCGAAATATTATGAGGTGCTTGAAGGGTTAAATCCCGGAGAGAAAGTGATTGTATCAAGTTACGATAACTTTAATAACGTTGATAAAATTATCCTGAAATAAATAACAATTAAAAATAATACAATAATTAAATTTTAAAGTCATGATTAAAACAAACGATTTAGTAAAAGTTTTCAGAACGGATGAAGTTGAAACAACGGCTCTGAATAAAGTGAACTTAAATATTGATAGTGGAGAATTTGTAGCCATTATGGGTCCCTCTGGATGTGGTAAATCTACATTGCTTAATATTATCGGATTATTAGATAATCCTACATCAGGCGAATTACATTTTTTAGACCAGGAAGTATCAGGTTATTCTGAAAAACAACGGACAAACCTGCGAAAATCAAATATCGGTTTTGTATTTCAAAGTTTTAATTTGATTGATGAATTAACGGTTTATGAAAATGTTGAGTTGCCTTTGTTGTACCTGAATATGCCATCATCTGAGCGTAAAGAAAAGGTGGAAGCTGTGCTTGAGCGCATGAAGATGTCGCATCGTAAAAAGCACTTCCCACAACAATTGTCAGGGGGTCAGCAGCAAAGAGTAGCTATTTCACGAGCTGTAGTTACCAATCCTAAACTAATATTGGCCGATGAGCCTACGGGTAACTTAGACTCGGCAAATGGTGAAGAGGTGATGAATCTTTTAACTCAGCTGAATAATGATGGAACTACGATTGTGATGGTAACACACTCTCCATCGGATGCTGAAAAAGCACATCGTATCGTTCAATTATTTGATGGTCATATTGTTACCGAAAATATAAAGAAAGTTTTATAAATGTACTGATGATAAAAAGGCAGAAGTGATCCCCTCTATACTTTCCCGATTTTTGAGTATATAAGATCCCCAATTACCTCACTTCTGTCTTTTTTTTAACCTAAAAGCTCAATATAACCATGAAGATGATGAAAAATATTAAAAGTTTCCAGGTTGGGTCCCTTTTAGGAACCTTATTCATCTTGTTCTCTGTTACAACTACAACTGCACAGGATACCTCAAAAGAGATTCCTGTAGAAGGTTTTACGAGAGTGTATATAAATATTGCCTGCGAGATTGATTTAACTCAGGCCGAAGAAACAAAACTGGTAATTGAAGCAGAAGAGCAGTTACTGGAAGAAATTGACGTGGAAGTTAGCAATGGAACATTGCGCATTACATCTGACAGAAAAAGCTGGAAAAGGCACAAAGATGATGTAGAGATTTCCCTGACTGTTAAAGATATTGAGAGTTTCCAGGTAGCAGCTGCAGTGAATATCCATGCCAATAAGAAAATTGTTGCGGATAAACTCAGTATTCTTGTTGGCGGTGTTGCAAATATTAATATGGAACTCGAATGCAATAAGCTGATGGCTGATATAAGTGGAGTCGCCAATATCGACATTAGAGGCAAAGCTCCTTTGGCTGTTTGGAAGGTATCCGGAACAGCTACCCTCGATGCTAAGGATTTTATTACAGAAGCAACACGTTTTGATTTTAGTGGAGTTGGAAAAGGAGAGGTGCATGCTACAAAAATTTTAAAAGCATCTGTTTCAGGCCTTGGATTAATTGAATATTCAGGAAACCCTCCCAGTCTTACCACAAATGTTTCTGGTCTTGGGAAGATTAAGCAGGACTAAAGAATTATTCCCATGTTTAAAAATTATGTACTTATTGCTTTGCGAGCAATAAGGAAACAAAAACTTGCATCAATAATTAATATTGGAGGATTGGCTATAGGCTTTGCTTCCTTCATTTTTATTTTTTTGTATATTCAAAGTGAATTAAGCTTTGATAAACATTGGCCTGATTCAGAAAAAATATACAGGGTTTCAGAATCAGTAGACTTTGGTGACCGGTACACCAATTTTGCTGTTTCCCCATTTCCATTGGCTCCATCATTCCTGAATTATTTTCCGGAAATCGAAAATACTACACGGATTGCATTTGGCCGAACAAGATTGGTAAAGCATAATGAACATAAATTTATGATTGATCATATTCATTATGCCGATAATAATTTTTTTTCGTTTTTTCCACATAAATTTATAGAGGGGAGTGCTGTATCTGCCCTTAATGGTCCAGATAAGATTGCCATATCTGAGAAAGTGAAAGAAAAGTTCTTTCCAGGAGAGGAAGCAATTGGAAAAACAGTGTATATGGATACCATCGCTTATATGGTTTCAGGTGTTTATGCATGCAACCAGAGAGAATCTCATTTGACACCTAATATTTTGATTCCAGTCAGCTCATTTTCTCAGGCAGTGTTGGATTCTTATAACAGAGACTGGACATTGCTTTTTGGATATACCTACCTAAGATTTCAGGATAAGGAAAGTATTCATTCTTTTAAAGATAAATTGCCGGCTTGGATTGAGCAAACCATAAAGCCATGGAGGAAGCAACATGAATTAACGCTTTCGCTGGATTTTAAACTTCAGGCGCTTTCATCCATTCATTTTCAGACTGATTATGACTACGATATCAGTAGTAATTCAGATAAACGCTACATTTATATATTTAGTTTCGTTTGTGTTTTTATTCTTTTAATTGCATCGATTAATTATATCAATTTAGCAACAGCTCGTGCCATTCAACGATCAAAAGAAGTTGGAATAAGAAAACTTGTGGGTGCAAAACGAAAACAGTTAATTATTCAATTTTTGGGCGAGTCTATCCTCACCGCTGCTTTTGCTTTAATTGTGGGGTGCTTAATAGTTGAACTTTTATTACCTGCTTTTAATGAACTGACAGGTAAAGATATTGAATTATATTCTTTGTTAGCTAATGCTGAAGGAAGATTTCAACTTTTACTGATTCTGGGAACCGGAATTGGTATAGGCCTTATAAGTGGAATATTTCCTGCTTTTATCATGTCTGGATATGATCCGGTATCAATGATTAAGCAAAAATTTGAAAAATCAAACAAAAAGAAAAGCCGGGGGCTTTCATCAGAGCTACTGAGAAAAACATTAGTTGTTCTGCAATTTACATTATCAGTAGCAATGATTATAGCTACTTTAGTGGTATTTATGCAAATGCGATATTTGCGTACCAGGAATCTGGGTTTTTCCAATGAGCATACCTTGGTTTTAAGATATGCGTCCCAACCTCATATTATAGCCCAAAGAAATGCTATAAAACAAGAATTGGAAAAGCATCCTGGTGTGCTGGATGTGATAACCAGTAATGACCTCCCGGGCTATAACCATGGGCGATTGACTTTTTATATTGATAGGGATGGAGAATGGGAGCAGGAAATGGTCAATTATTACAGAGTAGACCATGATTTTGAAGCAATGCTCGATCTAAAGATGACAGAGGGTCGCTTTTTTTCTCCCGAATTTCCGTCCGATCCCAATACGAGTTTTGTTATCAACGAAGCGGCCAGAAAAGTATTCGGTAAAAATCCTATAGGCCAACGTGTGGCTTGTGGGAGAGGAGTGGATGGTAAAATAGTAGGTGTTGTTGAAAATTTTAACTACAAGTCATTGCATCAGAAAGTTGAACCTCTGGTTCTACTCTATAAACCAGAGATAATGCGCTTCTTTGCTGTTAAAATGGATGATGGAAATATGAGCTCAACCATGCAGCATGTAAAAAAAGTGTGGACTACCTTCTCTACTGATTATCCTTACGAATACCAGTTTTTGGATGAAAATTTTAATGAGCAGTATCAACAGGAAGAAAAAATGCAAACTATTTTCAGCTACTTTGCGTTAGTTACCGTTCTCATTGCCAGTCTGGGCTTGTTTGGCCTGTCTTCTTACATGGCAGTACAGCGACAGAAAGAGATGAGCATTCGGAAGGTTTTAGGCAGTTCTGCAACACAAGTTGTGAAAAAGTTCCTGGGACAATTTTTAATTTGGGTAGCTCTTGGAAATATGCTTGCCTGGCCTTTGGCCTGGTGGGGTCTTAATAACTGGCTGCAGAACTTTGCTTATCATATTGAACTCAATGTTATTCCCTTTGCACTTGCTGCTTTGTTAAGCTTAACAGTAGCCATAATAACGGTTTCTTTTCAGGCTTTAAAAACAGCGAGTTCTAATCCGGCAGAAGTGCTTGCATGTGAATAATTACTTTTTTCAGAAAGTTAATACGGAACCTTACTGAATAGTTTGTTTTGTAAGTTTTATGGAAGCTTGGTATACACTAATTACTTAATATGTAACTGGTATATACTCTTTTTGTAATGACTGGTATGAGGTTCGTTTTTAAATTATTAAAAAACGGAATGCCATGTTTAAGAGTTATTTTAAAGTCCTAATAAAAGCAATGTTTCGAGATAAAGTATATAGCTTTTTTTGTTTATAAAATCTTTTATGATAACTATATTTTTAGACATTCTACGATTTTCTTTCGCTTTGCGGAACTTAGATGATTAAAATAATTTCAAATGTACGTAATCGTACAATGTTTGAACGTATACGAACGAAGTTGCGATAGAATTAGATAGTCGGTTTTGATGTAATTGATTGATAGATAAATTAATGTGATGATTGGCATACATGTTGGTTTTGTTTTTTGAAGAAAAGAAAAAAGGAGTTATTCATGTTTAAAAATTATGTTAAGATAGCGATACGAAATTTAATCTCGCAAAAGTTTTTTTCAGTTATTAATATTTTGGGCCTGGCAACAGGTATTGCTGCTACCATCATGTTATTATTATATGTACAGCATGAGCTAAGCTATGATAAGTTTCATAATAATTATGAAAACACCTATCGGATTATTTCATCCATAAAACAGGGTGATGCTGAGCCTATGGTTGTCCCTGTTGCCCTGGCTAATGCTGCAGAGGTTATTGAATCAAACGTTCCGGAAGTAGTATCAGCATGTAAATTAGATAAAAGAGAAGCCAATGTAACCATAAATAATAAAGTTTTTACCAGTCAGCAGTTTTTTTATGTAGACAGTACATTTT
>DATFIZ010000122.1:0-2819 GCA_035269575.1 Bacteroidales bacterium
GATACCTCCTCTTTGTCTTTTCTCAGGTTTTCATATTTGCCATAATCCCATACAATAACGGTTCCTCCCCCATATTCATCTTCAGGGATTACACCTTCAAAATCAGCATAATCTAACGGATGATCTTCTGTTAACAGTGCCAAACGTTTTTCATTCTTGTCGGTTGATGGCCCTTTAGGCACTGCCCAAGATTTTAACACGCCATTTATTTCTATTCTAAAATCATAATGTAAGCTGCTGGCATCATGTTTTTGAATTACAAATATATTTTTCCGTTTTTTTGTCGAGCTATCTCCGCCGGGTTCAACCGTTTTATCAAAGTCTCGTTTCTTTTTGTATTCTTTCAGTTTATCTTTTGATCCCATCATAAATATTCTTTGTTTCTAAAAAATCTTTATTTTAAAAATAATATAGGCAAACCAGTAAAACATATTAATAATTCATCCCGATTTTTATGGAACATTTTCTTAAAAATATTTTCCCTTTGTATTACTTTTACAAGTAAATGAGGATTATTTTCTTTGATAAAATCATTTAAACACGGTTTGTGTTTTTTTTGATAAATTGTATTTAGTTGAACATCAAAAGGTTTAAATTCTTCCTTTAATGTCCTTTTCAACGTTCCATTCTTTATTTTTTCTTTATTCTTATTTTTTACCAAGTGTACAATACTAATAACAGGATGGAATTTCTCAAAAAATTTAAATCTTTCTTTTATTTTATTGATTTTTTTAAGTTTTGGAAGGGGTAATAAAACCACCTTTTTAAATTCCTTATACTTATAACCCGGAGAAACAAGTAATGATGATGTGTTAAGTCTGTAAACAATGTCTAAAATTTCTTTTTTTGAACTGAAAACAAAATTATCAGGCACAGAATTCATTAACAAGATAAATTCCTTAGTTAGTTCTATTCGCTGACTTATTAATTTTTCGATACTACCTTCTTCAATAAATGTTTCTATTTTCAAAGGATAATTAAGCCTGGAAGCTTCGCTGCTTAGCAATTTATCCAGTTCAATTTCAGCACATTTCTTTTCTCTTTCAATAATTTCTGTATACGAGAGTTTATTACCCGGAGAAAGGGTTTGGGAATCGGAATAAACGCTTTGTACCCCTTGTAAAGATCTTGGATCAATAATATGCACAATATCTACCTCCGACTCCAAACTTTTTGCCAGATGTAAGCCATAAGGTATAACACTTTCACATTCTCCTTTGATATCACTAATTATAATGATTTTCATGGTTTTACTATTTTTTAGAGAATACATGAGCGGCATGTCCGTAAAAGATTTCTGCCGCTTCCATAATGGTTTCGGATAAAGTCGGGTGCGGATGAATGGTTAATGCAATATCTTCGGCGGTAGCTGCCATTTCAATTGCCAGGGCCAGTTCGGGAATCATATCTCCGGCGTTTCTTCCGACAATACCAGCTCCCAGCACACGTTCAGTTTTCTTATCGATTAATAGTTTAGTAAACCCCGTTTTCTCGTTCATAGCAATTGCTCTGCCTGAAGCAGCCCAGGCAAATTTAACTGTTTTAAAATCAATGCCTTTTTCTTTGGCTTCTTTCTCACTTAAACCACAAGATGCGATCTCAGGCTCAGTGTAAACAACTGCAGGAATAGCTCTTGCATCATTAACCGCATCTTTTTTCCCGGCAATTACCTCAGCCGCTATCCTGCCTTCATAACCAGCCTTATGAGCCAGCAAAGGCTGTCCGGCAATATCACCAATGGCAAAAATATTTTCGTTACTGGTTTGCTGATTTTTATTTACCTTTATAAAGCCTTTATCATCCTGTTCAACACTGGTATTTTCCAATCCCAATCCTTCTGTATTAGGCTTTTGCCCTATTGCAACCAATACCTTATCATACTTTTTCTTAAATGTTTTATCCTCTTTGTCTTTAAAAGAAACCTCCAACTGTTTTCCCTGCTCTTTTATTTCTTTCACTTTAGTTTCAAGAAAAACATCATTAAATAAATCTTTGTTTGTTTTTTTATATTCGGCAACCAGGTCGGAATCCATTCCCGGCATAAAATCGTTGGTAAGCTCAACAACTGAAACCTGCGAGCCCAAAGCCTTATAAATAGTCGCCATTTCTAATCCAATATATCCGGCTCCAATAATCAACATTTTTTGGGGTACCTCTTTTAAATCCAGTGCTTTTGTCGAATCAATTACATGTTCGCTATCAATATTTATAGAAGGTATTGTAACGGGAGTGGCTCCGGTTGCAATAATGGCTTTTTTAAATGTTATTTTTTCACCTTCTTTATCTCCGGATAACTCAACTGTATTGGAGTTTATAAATTTAGCGCGCGACTTAATATAATTAATTTTCCGTGCTTTAACCAGTTGGCCCAAACCTCCGGTTAACTGTTTTACCACTTTATTTTTCCAGTCGATTACTTTCTCAATATCCACTTCGGGTTCTGAGAATTTTATTCCCAGATCTTTTGCATGTTCTGCATCTGTTTTAATCTTGGTCAGATGAAGCAACGCCTTGGTAGGTATACATCCTCTGTAAAGACAAACACCTCCGGGATTTAGCTCAGGGTCAATTAATGTTACATCCAGGTCCAGATCGGCAGCCATAAAAGCTGCCCGGTAACCTCCCGGTCCTGCTCCTATAATAATAAGATCATGTGTTTTTTCGCTCATAATACCTTTCTGTTTTTAAAATAAAATTGCATAGGGATCTTCAATAACATCACAAATCCATCGTAAAAATCTTGCTCCGTCGGCTCCGTCAATCAATCGGTGATCATACGATAAGGATAGTGGAATAATCAGCCTTTTCTCAAATTTATC
>DATFIZ010000123.1:0-69142 GCA_035269575.1 Bacteroidales bacterium
GATTCAACAATAAAGGGTAATTCAACCAACTTTCCCGGATACTGTTTACTAAACTCAACAAACTCTTTGGCATGTTTCATATCTTCTTCAGATATTCCTTTGATATCCAACCCATATTTTGCTGATAAATAGGCATTGTAAATAACACCCCCCAATACCAGATAATCTGCTTTTTTTATCAGAGCGTATAATGAATCAATTTTAGTGTCAAATTTAGAACCTGCTACTACCGCAATAAAAGGGGTTTGAGGACTGTATATCCGTTCAAGGTTCTCAATCTCTTTTTGCATTAAAAACCCTGCGTATGAAGGTAAATATTTGTTAACGCCCACTGTAGATGCATGGGGTTGCCAGGAGCCAAAAGCATCGTTTACAAAAATGTCAGCTAATCCTGCTAACTGGTTGGCAAAGCGTTCTTTCTCGGAACCTTTGGCTTCTTCCCCTTGAAACCAACGGGTGTTTGGTAAGTATATTCCATCAATCTTCCCTTCTTTTAATTCCCGGATATAATGATTGACAGAGGTTTCAATCCCAAGATACCCTTTGTTCTCGTGCGGATAAAAATCCGGCACTTTCATATTTACGTGCAGTTTGTTTCTCAGATATTCAACAATTGGCTCAACAGAAGTGTCTTTGCTAATTGTTATTTCACCTGTTTTTTTATCTTTTGGACGTCCTACATGAGTCATTAAAATAATTTTACCACCCTTAGCATTGATGTGGTAAAGGGTTCCTATAGTTGCATCAATACGGTAAGGGTCGTGTATTTCACCTTTTTTCACCACATTATGATCAACTCTCACCAAAACTACTTTCCCTTCTAAGTCTGCATCCTGGATGGATGGAATATTATATTTATCAAGCATCTTTACCTCCTTTTTTTACCTGCCTACCGGCAAGTTGATTTAAATTTAGTTATTTGAAAGGAAACACAATATAAATTAAAATTGTTTCTTTCGCAACTCATTACAAGTCTTCTGTAATTGCTTTTAAAGCGGGTAGCTGTTTACCCTCAATATATTCGAGTAATGCTCCGCCGGCTGTAGAAATATAACTTATTTTATAGGCTAAACTATATTTATTAACCGCTGAAATTGAATCACCTCCGCCAATTAAGGAAAATGCTCCTTTATCGGTTGCCCGTGCCACAGCCATAGCAATTTTTAATGTCCCCATCGAAAAGTTTGACATTTCGAATACGCCAATTGGACCGTTCCATAAAATAGTTGATGAATTTTCTATGACCTGGGTAAATTGGTTGGCCGATTTTATGCCAATATCTAATCCCATCCATCCATCTTTTATTTTATCAATCTCGCAATGTTCAATGTTTGCATCGTTTTTAAAATCATCAGCTATAATACAATCGGTAGGCAAATAAAGGTTTACTCCATTTTCTTTGGCTTTGGCCATAATTTTTTGGGCTGTTTCAAGGTGATCTCTTTCTACCAGGGAATTTCCGGTATCTCCACCCAATGCTTTAATAAATGTATACACAATACCTCCGCCAACAATCAGATTGTCAACTTTTTCAAGCAAAGCCAGGATAATATGGATTTTGGTAGATACCTTGGAACCCCCAATAATGGCCGTAAACGGGCGTCTGGCTTGTTTTACCACTTTGTCGATATTGTTTATTTCATTTTCTACCAGGTAGCCCAACATCTTGTCGTTTGGGAAAAATTTTGCAATAGTATAAGTTGATGCATGTGCACGATGAGCAGTCCCAAAAGCATTAAAAACGTATGCGTCGCCCATTTCAGCCAGTTGACGGGCAAAATTTTCATCTGCCTCCGTTTCTTCTTTATAAAAACGCAGGTTTTCAAGCAGCAGACACTCTCCTGGTTTTAGTTCTTTAGCAGCTGTTTTTGCTTCATCACTCAGGCAGTCAGGGGCAAAATTTATCTCTCTGTCGAGCGATTTATTTAGAAAAGGCAAAATATGTTTTAACGATAAGTTTTCATCATATTTTCCTTTTGGTCTTCCCAGGTGTGTTAAAAAGATTATGGAGCCCCCGTCGGCTAAAATCTTACGAACCGTGGGCAGTGCAGTTATAATTCTGGTTGCATCAGTTATTTCTTTTCTTTCATTAAGGGGTACGTTGAAATCAACGCGCATTAAGACTTTTTTTCCTTGAAAATTATACCGGTCGATGGTTAGATTCTGTTTTATCGCCTTAATACTTGGTAATTCTTTTCCTTCGATATATTCAAGCAGAGCTCCACCTGCAGTTGAAATATAACTAATTTTATGTGCTAAACTGTATTTGTTAACAGCAGCAATCGAATCCCCACCTCCGGTTAATGAATAAGCTCCTTTGTCAGTAGCGCGGGCAACAGACATTGCTACTTTAAGTGTACCCATTGAAAAACTTGGCATTTCAAAAACGCCGATAGGACCATTCCAAAGAATTTTTTGGGAATTTTCAATTACCTCAGCAAATTTATTGGCCGATTTTATTCCAATATCCAGGCCCATCCATCCGTCAGGAATATCCATGATATCGCAATGTTTTACGTGGGCATCGTTTTTAAATTCATCGGCAACAATGCAATCCGTAGGCAGATATAGTTTTACGTTATTCTTTTCAGCTTCTCTAATGATTTGACGGGCAAAATCAAGGAAATTATCTTCCACTAATGAATTTCCAATATTTCCACCCATGGCTTTAGCAAAGGTAAAACCAATTCCTCCGGCTATAATCAGGTTGTCTACTTTTTCAATTAACGCTTCGATGATATGGATTTTGGTTGAAACTTTTGACCCTCCCAAAATGGCAGTAAAAGGATGGATTGGTTGGTATAAGATTTTATCAATATTCTGTATCTCATTTTCTACCAGATAGCCAAACATACTGTCTTTAGGGAAATGCTTTGCTATAGTGTACGTTGATGCATGAGCTCTGTGTGCTGTGCCAAATGCATTATTTATGTATGCATCCCCAAGCCGGGCAAGTTTTTCAGCAAACTCTTCATCTGCTTCGGTTTCTTCATTATGGAAACGTAAATTTTCAAGTAATAATACTTCACCGGGTTTAAGATTGCTGGCCAGCTTTTCAGTCTCTTCTCCAATACAATCCGGAGCAAATTTCACCTCACGGTCAAGCACTTTTTTTAAATAAGGAAGTATAATTTGTAAAGACATTTTTTTGTTATACATACCTTTAGGTCTTCCGAGATGAGTTAACAGAATGATTGCTCCTCCTTCGGCTAATATTTTTTGAATGGTGGGGATAGCTGTAATAATTCGGGTATCATCGGTGATTTCAAGATTCTCATTTAAAGGGACATTAAAATCTACACGCACGAGAACTTTTTTCCCTGAAAAATTATAATTGTCAATAGAATACATGATTTGTGCTTTTTAGGTATTTGAAGGGATAAAGATATAAAAACTGAAATAATTATTTAAATATTAATTTTTCAGATATTTTCTTTATTTAACAGATATAAATTGTTTATTGTTATTTTTGTTGATAATAATTTATTTTATCTATTAATGAACCGTTTATATGCAGTTTAAAGAAGTTGTTGGACAGCAAAAAATTAAGGAGCAATTAGTTTATACGGTTAAAGAAAATCGTATTAGTCATGCCCAGTTGTTTCTGGGGCCTGAAGGATCGGGCAACCTGGCTTTAGCGATTGCTTATGCTCAATATATTTCATGTAATAATAAGCAGGGAGATGATTCTTGTGGCATTTGTTCATCGTGTCAGAAATTTAAAAAGTTGATTCATCCTGATCTACATTTTGTTTTTCCTGTAGCTACTTCTCAGGCTGTAAAAAAAGACCCTGTTAGTGATGATTATATTAACCAATGGCGAACAGCTATTATTGAAAACCCCTATTTTAATCAACACAAATGGTTTGAAATCATTGAGATCGAGAATAAACAGGGTTTTATCAGTAAAAATGAGAGTACTGAAATTTTAAGAAAGTTAAATCTAAAAACGTTCGAATCAGAATACAAATTTATGATTATTTGGTTGCCTGAAAAAATGAATATTTATGCAGCCAATAAATTATTGAAGTTTATTGAAGAACCCCCTGAAAAAACACTTTTCTTTTTGGTGTCAGAAAACTCTGAACAAATTATTCCAACCATATTGTCCCGCACACAATTAATCAAAATCCCTAAAATTGATAATGATAGTTTACGCAGGGCTATTTGCGACCGGGCAGAAGTAACCCCCAAAAAGGCTGATGATATTGTTCATTTAGCCAATGGAAACTATTTTGAAGCTTTGAGTATAACCTTTAGCCGGGATGAGGATAATGAACATTTTGAAAGGTTTAAAAACCTTATGCGTCTGGCATACCAATGGAAAGTTGTTGAAATTATAGATTGGGTGGATGATATTGCACGGATTGGAAGAGAAAAACAAAAAGGATTTTTAGCCTATTCAATACGATTATTACGTGAAAACTTTATGTTAAATATTAATCGTAAGGAGATTGTATATCTTGCTCATGAAGAGTACGATTTTTCTGAAAATTTTTCTCAGTTTATTCATCAGGAGAATGTGGGTAAGTTATATGAAACGTTTAACAAAGCTTATGGTGATATTAGTATGAATGCGTATAATAAAATTGTTTTTCTGGATGTGGCTTTAAAAATTGTAAAATTGATTAAAAAGTAAAATTAATTACTTTTGTAAACTGAATGACTCTTAAATTAATTGAAATTTCTTGATTAATTGATAAGAATAAATGGAAGAGAGAAAAAAGGAGAGATTGTTATGAATAATAAAGATAAAGAAGATAATACGCCGATTACAAATATTTCTCAATGTGGATGTATTCAACCCGAAAATTGCAGTAAGTTGGAGACATTTGACTGGTTAAAGTCTGTTCCGCAGGTAAAACAAAAAATTGATATTGTTGAAGTACACTTTAAAAATACACGTAAAGAGTTTTATGTAAATACGAATGGAATACGATTAAAAAAAGGGGATATAGTGGCGGTAGAGGCATCACCAGGTCATGATATTGGGGTTGTTTCCTTAACCGGAGAACTTGTTTACCTCCAGATGAAAAAACAGGGTATTAAACCAATCGAGCAGGAACTAAAAAAAATATACCGAAAAGCAAAAGCAGCTGATTTGGAGAAATGGTTCGAGGCTGTTATGTTGGAGCATAAAACAATGCTTAAAGCCAGAGAAATTGCTTCAGACCTAAAGCTTAATATGAAGATTGGGGATGTAGAATACCAGGGTGATAGAACAAAAGCTGTTTTTTACTATATTGCTGATGAGCGGGTTGACTTTAGAGAATTGATTAAAGTGTTGGCCGAGACTTTTAAAATAAGAATTGAAATGCGTCAGATTGGCGCTCGTCAGGAAGCTGGCCGGATAGGTGGTATAGGACCCTGTGGACGAGAGCTTTGTTGCTCAACCTGGATTACCAATTTTGTTTCGGTTACAACAAATGCAGCCCGATATCAGGAACTTTCTTTAAATCCTCAAAAATTAGCCGGGCAGTGTGGAAAACTAAAATGTTGTTTAAATTATGAGCTGGATTGTTATATAGATGCTCAAAAAGACTTTCCTTCACTAGATATTGTTCTGGAAACAGAAAAAGGCCCGGCATATCATAACAAGACGGATATTTTCAGAAGAATTATGTGGTATTCATTTGATCGGGAAAATGTGGTGAATATTACTCCTGTCCCTGTTGACCGGGTTAAAGAAATTATTGAGTTAAATCAAAAAGGGCAAAAAGTAGATGCTCTGATTGATATAACTTTACTTGAAGAGAGAGGGCTGGATTATAAGAATGTAGTAGGACAGGAAAGCCTCACGCGTTTTGATGAAAAGAAGGGAAAGAGACGAAAAAGAAAAGATAAAAAAACAGGAAATAGAAAAAAACGTCCCAAAAATGATAAAAGACAAAAGAAATAGTCTCATTTTACTCGTTGGTATTTTCATGTTTTTTTCATGCGATTCCAATAGAGTATATGAAAAAAACAGAAAAATTTCGGATCTTAAATGGAAGTTAACGGATACTATTATATTTGAAGTGCCCATTGAAGATACGATAAATCCTCATAATATTTATTTTAATGTTAGAAATTCTTCGAAGTATTCCATGCAAAATTTGTATGTTTTTATTCATACAAAAGCACCCAATGGTGTGACACTTACTGATACTTTTGAGTGTTATTTAGCCGACGAGAAAGGGAAGTGGACAGGTAGCGGTTGGGGTGATTTATATGATAATCAGTTTATTTATAAAAGGAATATTCGATTTCCTGTTTCGGGTATATACACTTTTAAATATGTCCATGGCATGCGTAACGAAACACTTCAGTATATCTCAGATGTAGGAATTCGGATTGAAAAAGTTAATCTGCGTTAGAGAGAAAAAATTAACAGGTTGTGGCAAAAAAAAAGTTACAAAGGTTTGCTGAGATGTTTACGTTCGAGCATGTTGTGCAACCTCCCTATGACGAAGTATTTCGAAAGGATTACCCTTTAAAAGGAAACTGGAATCACTCATTTTTCAAAAACGATTACCCGATTATATTAGAATTAGGATGCGGGAAAGGTGAATATACCATTGGATTAGCACAACAGAATCCGAAGAAAAATTTTCTTGGAATAGATATAAAAGGAGCCCGCATGTGGTGTGGGGCAAAAACTGCTCAACAGGAAAAGCTTGATAATGTTGGGTTCTTAAGAACAAGAGTTGATTTTATAGCTTCTTTTTTTGCCCCCAACGAAATTGAAGAGATTTGGATTACATTTCCCGACCCCCAGCCCCAAAAATACTATAAGCGACTTACTTCAACAAAATTTCTGAGATTTTATAAAAATTTACTGAGTCCCAATGGATATATACATCTCAAAACTGATAACAAAGCACTTTATTTGTATACCAAAGAAATAATTAAGGTTAATAAACTTGAACTTATAGTAGATACGGATAATTTGTATAATTCTAATGTTGACGACTCTGTTTTAGCGATAAAGACTTTTTACGAGAAAAAATTTATTGAGAAGGGGCAACCAATACATTACCTTAAATTCAAATTAAATAATACAGAAGATTTTGAAGAGCCGGAACAAAAAAAATGAACGCTTTTTCGAGAAGGTGTATAATGTAGCTCGAGAAATCCCTTTTGGAAGAGTTACCAGTTACGGTGCAATTGCTTCATATCTGGGTTCTGTGAAATCGGCAAGGATAGTGGGATGGGCAATGAACAGTGCTCTCTCTGAAAGAAAGTATGTTCCCGCACATCGCGTGGTTAACCGAAACGGGTTGCTTACTGGTAAACATCATTTTGGAAACACTAATACAATGAAGCAGCTTTTAGAGAATGAGGGAATTGTGGTAAAGGAGGATCGAATAGTTGATTTTAATAAAATTTTCTGGGATCCCTCCAAAGAAATACCCCTGTTAAAATAAACTGGTTGCTTGTAGTATAAGAATTTGTTAGCTGATAATGAGTTGTGTTTTATAAAACCGATATGTTTTATGGTCAGAATATAAATTATATTTATCTTTGCACCGTTAATTTAAATTAAATAAAAATAAGTAAATCATGTCATATAGTAAAAAACAAATTTTACAAGCCTTACGAAATGTGAAGCATCCCGAAACAGCCCAGGATGTTGTTGCAATGGGAATGGTTGATGATATCTGGATTGAAGGCGACCAGGTAGGTTTTACCCTAAGCTTCAAACGAGCAAATGATCCTTTTATCAATTCTATGAAAAAGGTTTGTGTGCAGGCGATCGAGAAATATTTTGGTGCTAAATTAAGTGCCAAAGGGAACGTTCAAGTAAAAACACCAGAAAAAAAATCAGCCCCTCAACCTTCGCAAAATACTGCCTTAAAAGGGATTAAAAATATTATTGCAGTTGCTTCCGGGAAAGGAGGTGTTGGTAAATCAACCGTTGCAACAAATTTAGCGGTTTCGTTAGCTCAAACAGGAGCTAAAGTGGGATTAATAGACGCAGATATTTATGGTCCTTCTATTCCTAAGATGTTTAATGTTGAAGGAGAAAGACCTATGGTTCGGAAAGAGGGAGAAACAGAGGTTATTACTCCGGTAGAAAATTATGGAGTGAAAATGCTATCCATTGGGTTTTTTATAAATCCCGATGATGCTTTAGTTTGGAGAGGTCCTATGGCAACCAATGCATTAAAACAGCTCTTACTTCAGGCTGAATGGGGCGAATTGGATTATATGGTTGTTGACTTACCTCCCGGAACAAGTGATGTTCATCTAACCCTTGTACAGGAAGTATCTGTTACCGGAGCAATTATTGTGAGTACTCCTCAGGATGTTGCTTTAGCCGATGCCGTTAAAGGTATAAAAATGTTTACCGGAAAACATATTAATGTTCCTGTATTAGGACTTGTTGAAAATATGTCTTGGTTTACACCCGAAGAATTACCTGAGAATAAATATTATATTTTCGGAAAAGATGGTTGTAAGAACCTTGCGGAAAAGCAAAATATTCCTTTACTTGGTCAAATCCCAATTGTTCAAAGTATTCGTGAGGGAGGGGACAGTGGACACCCTGCAGCGTTAGACTGGGATTCAATTGTAGGTAAGGCATTTAAAGAGGTAGCTTTATCGGTTATTAAAGCTGTTGATAAGAGAAATAAAGACATGGAACCAACAAAGAAAGTGGAAATTAAGCATAAATAAGAAATTAACTAAATTAATTGAATTACAATGGATGTAGAAAAGAAGAAAGAACTGGAAAAAAAAGTAAATGAAACCATTGACATGGTAAGGCCTTACCTGGTTGCTGATGGTGGAAACATTGAGTTTGTTGAACTTACTGATGATATGGTTGTTAAGGTTCAGTTGTTAGGAGCTTGCGGGGCTTGCCCTTTTAGTGTCCAAACCTTAAAAAATGGAGTAGAACAGGCTGTAAAAAAACAAGTTCCTGAAATAAAAGAAGTTATTTCTATTAACTAGATATCGGGGATACAAATAAAAAATGGATGTGTAAAAACATCCATTTTTTTATTTAATTATTTCCTTTTTCTTTAAAATAAGCCCGTGTAAGTACTTTCTTTAACTCCCGCTCTAAAATTTTGTGGGTGATAATTTCGGGTACCGATTGAAAGTTTTGTTCTGGGGCAGGCTTGATTAATTCTTTTTGGTTTATATCAATCTGATAAAGTAAGGACATTAATTTTTCATAATTATCATTTAATAATTGCTCAATATAAACGCTAAGTTGAGTAAATAACTCCTCATAAGCCAGGCTGGTATTTCCTGAAAAAAAGACCTCCATCCCAAACATAGCAAAATCTTTGCGAACCTGTTCGGCCGTGAGTAATACAAATTTTTCTTCTTCTTTTGAGCGGTCCAATTGATTTTGGCTAATCAGCTGACTCATTATTGTCTTTTTTGGGTTTTTGCAATGTATAAAGGATTGCTTCCAGCTGTCTTAAATAATCTCGTTTTTTAAATTGTGGAGCATAAACGAAGGCATCAAAATTTAAAACACGATTATCTTCATTATCTACAATTGTAAAAGTAACAAAAGGCCCTCCCATGAAATCATTTCTCACATGCCATAATCCGCGTGTTTCGATAATATCAATACCATTCACGTTAATTTTTCTTCGAAGATAATCGGTTTCATGTTCAACAGCCATATAAGAGTTTCTTGAGGGTCCTGGAACAAATCGTTTGGTAAACTGGTCCCGTTTAGCAAAAATTAAACCTGTAGATAATTCGATTTCCGGCATTGGGTAGGAATATACTAATATTCCCTGAGTCAGATCCCCATGTCCGCGACTTTCTATCCAAACAAAATCTGTTGTATCAACATCTAAGGAGTAACCTCTGGGAACCGTTAACCGATAACCAAATTTTTCTTCTAACCGATCGCCTATGGTTATTTCTTCGAATTTTTTATAACCCTGAGCATAACGCTCCATTTCTTTTTCTAAAATACGTTCAACAATAATATCCCCCCTTTTTCTTATTAATTCCAATAATTCTTCTTCATTAGGGGCAACTACATTGATAATCATCTGAGGTTTAGCCCAAATATTTTTTTGAACCGCTATTTGCGGTTCTTTGTAGCTTTTATTTACTTTAACGGCGACTAATGTTCGGTGTGTTTTGAAAATATTGGTAAAAGCACTGTGTGGAATATGTGTAAGGTCAAACATGGGTTCGTCCTGAGGTAAGGCAGGACATGAGGCTATAAATCTTTTTTTAAATTCCTGACCAATTTCAGCATTCCAGTAATCATTATCAATTACCAAAACAACTTCCCCTGCTCTTCCTGTTACATTGGGTAATGAACTAGAAGGATCCTTGTCTTTACATGATTCTAAAATAAAGATTAACGGAATAAGTAAAAAAACTATTTTTTTCATGCTCCTTAAATTTAGGGTTAATTATTCAGATATATTTTTAGTTTTAATCCGGGTTTTAAATCATTTTCATTATAAATATTATTCTCTTCTTTTAATTCAGAGATTGACTGACAATTAAATTTTTCGGCGATACTCCAAATGGTATCACCTTCTCTGACAATATAATAAATAAAACGATCAGTAGAGTCTCTTTGTTGTTTGGGCATGAGTTTTTCTTCTTCAATACTTCGGGCAAGAATTGGATCAACCCATATATCTAGTTTTTGCCCAACGTTTAAATTATTTGTGGGTAAGCTATTCCATATTCTTATATCCTCAATCGTACAATTATATTTTATGGCAATTTTATGAAAGTATTCACCTTTGGAAACCTCATGAGTAATCTTAATTTTTCCGGCTTTATCTCCTGCTAAAACCATTTTATGGTCGAATTTTTCCGATTTTCTATTTGAGTCTAAGATTTCTGATTCATTTTTAACAAACAAACCTACTTTATTGGCTGGTAAAACAACCGTAGCTCCTTGTTTTAATTTGGGAATATAATCGAGCTTATAAGCTGGATTTAAGTATTGAAGTGTTTCAACCGGAATGTCTATATATTCAGCAATGCGTTTAAAAGAAGTGGCCTGGTTTATTTTTACTGTATCAACATCTAAATGGATAAAAGGAGAGCGTATAGGTTTAATGTTATGATCTTTATAGTGATTCATTACATAATTAACCGCAATAAATGCAGGAACATATCCATTGGTTTGGTCGGGGAGGTAAGGTTCAATTTCCCAGAAGTTGGTTTCTCCCCCCGAACGTATAATTGCATTTCGGACAACTCCCGGCCCTCCATTATATGAAGCTAATGCAAGTTGCCAGTCGTTATATATCCGATATAAATATTGTAAATAAGCGCAAGCAGCTTCGGTTGATTTGTAAAGATCACTTCGTTCATCAATATAGGAGTTTACTTCTAAGTCGAACATTTTACTGGTATTAATTTTAAACTGCCAAAGTCCTACAGCGGCCGATGAGGATACAGCCCTTGGATCTAAAGCAGATTCAACAATAGCAAGATATTTCAGCTCAAGAGGCAAACGGTATTTGTCGAGCATTTCTTCGAAAACAGGAAAATATAATTCGGCCAGACCGATAATTCTGGCCAGATGTTCGCGACGTTCAATGGTGTAAACATCAATATACCGGCGTACCCGTTCGTTATATTCAAGTTCGATGGGAGTAAGATTATTGAGTTCTGCGATTTTATATTCGTATACAAGATCCGGAAAAATGGGGATTGAATCTTTTTTTCTTCTCTTCTTACTACTGTCTTCTTCTGTTTTTAGATCAATATTATTTGTAGCATAGCTGTTTAATTCAGCAAAATAAAAAAAGATAATTAATGTAAGGGTTACTATGCGAATCAGATTATTCATAATTAATTGTTATTTTTACTCGGCAAATCTCGGTATTATTTGGTAAAAATAATATTTATTACATTTTATTCATTAAATAATTCGAAAAAGCAAAAAGATTTTTTTCATCAAATTTTTTAGCCATAACTTGTATTCCAAAAGGCAGATTTGATGGATGCTTCCCGATGGGTAAAGAAATAGCAGGGTTTCCGGTTAAATTGGCATGCATAAGATAAATATCTTCCAGAAACATCGATTCCGGATTCTTGTCTCTTTCTTTAAATTTAAAAGCTACATCAGGAGTTGTCGGACTTATGATAAAATCATATGTATCAAATATTCGGTCTGTTTCGATTTTAATGAATTGCCGTATTTTCAATGCTTTTTTATATAGCCTTTCGTTATGCTTATGTAAAATATACGTGCCGGTAAGGATACGTTGTTTTACCTCTTTGCCAAATCCTTCAGTACGGCTTTTTGTAATAAGGTCATCCGAATTCTTCCTGTCCGAAGACCGGTATCCAAAGTTTACACCATCATAACGGGCAAGGTTCGACATAGCCTCGGCAGGAGCCAATACATGAAATGTAGGGACAATATAATCGAGCCAGGGGAATGAAATTTCGTTTACTTGTATAGCGCTGTTTTTTAAAAAATGGATGACCCTTTTCATATTCTTGCGGATATGATTGTCGAGTGCAGGATATAGCATAGTTTCTTTTAAAACAGCAATTTTAAAAGGTTTACTATCTTGGGATAAATTATTAAAGGATTGAAGAACATCTGGTTTAAGGGTTGTGTCTTTTTTGTCAGGTCCTGCAATAATTTCCAAAATGCGGGCATTATCCTCTATGTTTTTTGTTAGTATCCCTATTTGATCGAATGAAGAGGCATAAGCAATCAACCCCCAGCGTGAAACCATTCCGTAGGTTGGCTTTAGTCCAACCAATCCGCAAAAGGATGCAGGCTGTCGCACTGATCCGCCGGTGTCTGATCCGAGAGCAGCCAGGCAGCAATCAGCAGCTACGGCTGCTGCCGAACCCGACGAAGAACCTCCCGGTACTTTTGTATTATCCAGAGGATTTAATGTTTTTCCAAAAGCCGATTTTTCGCCACTGCTACCCATCGCAAATTCGTCGCAATTGGTGCGGCCAATGATGATAGCGTCTTCGGACAAAAGACGTTCAACAGCGGTGGCACTATAAGGAGACACATAGTTTTCCAGAATTTTTGAAGCAGCAGAAACTTTATGATTTTGATAACAGATTGTATCTTTTATGGCAATTACAAGCCCTGCCAGTTTTCCTTTGTGTATTTTTTGATCAATTATTTTTGCTTTTTTAAGAGCCTCACTGCCAAACACCTCAATAAAAGCATTGAGGTGTCTGCTTTTCCGGATGTTGTCTAAATAATAATTTACTATTTCGGAGACAGTTAATTCTCCGCTTTTTATATTAGCCTGTATTTGTGATAAAGATCTCACGAGAATATGTTTTAGTTAATTAATTGGTCTCGTGGAACATCCATATTATATTCATTCCCATTTTCTGAGTTTTAGTGCATGGATGTTTCATAAAATAAAAAAACCTGCCGATTTCGTATTAAAAAGGCAGGTTAATCAATATGTTCATTTTGTTATTTTTGAGATTCTTCGTTTGATTTTTCTTCTTTTTTATCTTCCTCTGGTTCGTCTTTGGTTGCTTTTTTAAATTCTTTCATTCCCTGACCCAGCCCTTTCATCAGTTCAGGTATTTTACGGCCACCAAAAATTAGAAGCACCACAAGGACAATTAAAATAATCTCCCAGGGTCCGGGCATTCCTAAAATAATAGATGATAATAGCATTTGCTTCTGGTTTTAAGTTTATTCAAAAGTAATGAATTTTTATCATTTATTTAAAATATGCCTGAAAATATCGTTCCCATTTGCATAAAGTAATAATGACAACAGGATAATCATTCCGGTAATTTGTGCATACTCCATAAACTTATCACTAGGCTTACGTCCGGTAATCATTTCATATAATAAAAACATAACATGCCCACCATCTAAGGCAGGTATAGGTAATATATTCATAATGGCCAGAATAATAGACAGAAAAGCAGTTAGATTCCAAAATGCCTGCCAGTTCCAAGTACCCGGGAAAATTTTTCCGATGGTAATAAATCCTCCTAATGATTTATAGGCTTCGGTTTTTGGCGAAAAAATGAGCTTTAATTGTTTCAGGTAACTGCTAAAAGTTTCAACGCCCTTGTTTATCCCTGCGGGTATTGACGCCAACAGATCATACTCTCTGCTTTCAAGTTCAAAGAAACGGGATATATTTCCATTCGGAACTACTCCGATGAGTCCATTTTCAGGAACAGAAACTGTAAAATCCAATGTATCACTATTTCGCAAGGCAGATATAGTTACCTCTTTATTTTTATAATTAGCCAGGGTATCTCTAAATTCATCAAAAAAATCTATTGAGTGATTATTAATCGCCACCAGTTTATCATCTACTTTTAATCCGGCCTCTTTTGCGGGTGATTCTTTAGTAAAACCTCCCACATAAAAAGGAAGTCGAGGGATAACAAAACTGGTAGTATTCAATAATTCAGGAATAATCCGGTCGGGGACAGGTATTTCTCTTTTGTTCCCGTCCCTTTCAACTTGAATGGTTTGCACCTCTTCGAGTACAATATTGGGCACGATTTTGTAAAAATCTACAACGGGTTTATTGTCCAGAGCAATAATTTTATCTCCATCCTTTAGCCCAATATCCTTAGCCAGCGAGTCGGCCATAATTCCATACTTTACATTTTTAGTAGGGAGATATTGGTCGCCCCAGGTGTAAAGAATAGCAGAATAGATGATGAGAGCTAAAATAAAATTAACTAAAACACCACCCAGCATAATGAGCAACCGTTGCCAGGATGGTTTCGATCTGAACTCATGTGGTTCGGGCGGTTTATTCATCTGTTCTTTGTCCATCGATTCATCAATCATCCCGGAGATTTTAACATAACCGCCTAAGGGTAACCAACCCATTCCATATTCTGTTTCACCAATTTTCTTTTTAAAAATCGAAAACCAGGGATTAAAAAAAAGGTAAAATTTTTCAACCCGTGTTTTAAATATCTTAGCAAATAAAAAGTGTCCAAACTCGTGTAAAATAACCAAAATGGATATGCTTAATAAGAATTGTCCTGTTTTAACTAATACTTCCATCTATCTCCTCTTTTCTTCGTTTTAAATTAATGATTGCGTAAATTCTCGTGTTTCCTGATCTGTTTTTATCAATTGTTCTAAATCGGGATGTTCTATATAATCAATTTTCTGCATTGATTGTTCAATGATATCTGTCATTTGGCAAAATCCAACCTTATCTTTTAAAAATGATTCAACAGCCACTTCGTTAGCTGCATTAAGAATACAGGGCATGTTACCACATTTATCCATCGCGGCTAATGCCAGCGAAAGGTTTTTAAAATTTTTGATATCCGGTTTTTCGAACGTCAGCTCAGGGTAATCCCAAAAGCTAAATCTTGGGAAATCACTTTTAAATCTTTCCGGGAATCCTAATGCAAACAAAATGGGCAACTTCATGTCAGGAAGCCCCATTTGCGCTTTAATAGAGCCATCTTCGAATTGTACAGCAGAATGAATAATTGATTGAGGATGAACAACCACTTCGATTTGGTTTGGATTCAGACCAAACAACCAACGTGCTTCAATCGCTTCAAACCCTTTGTTCATTAGCGTAGCCGAATCAATGGTTATTTTAGCGCCCATATCCCAGTTTGGGTGTTTAAGTGCATTTTCTTTGGTTACCTTTTGCAGGTAATCGTAATCCTTCCCACGAAAAGGACCTCCCGAGGCCGTTAAGTAAATCTTCTCGATTTTATTTTTTCCTTCCCCAACCAGGCATTGAAAAATGGCCGAATGTTCGGAATCTACCGGATAAATACTGGTTCTGTGGTGAAAAGCCAATTTTTGAATCATCTCACCGGCAACCACTAAGGTTTCTTTATTGGCTAAAGCAATCGTTTTTCCGGATTTTATAGCATTTATTGTGGGTAGCAACCCGGAATATCCCACCATAGCTGTTAAAACAATATCAATGGTATCCATCTCCACTATTTGAGCTATAGCGTCTGAACCGGCATAGATTTTAACCGGAAAGTTATTTAGTGCATCAACCAGTTCGTTGTATTTGTTTTCATTTGCAATTACAATGGTATTAGGTTTAAATTTCTTGGTTTGTTCAATTAAAAGATGGGCATTGTTATTGGCTGTTAATACTTCAACCTCAAAATGCTCAGGATTTTGCTCAATAACATCTAAAGTTTGTGTTCCGATAGAACCTGTTGAACCAAGTATAGCAATTCTTTTTTTCATTAATAATTCCCGGAAATCTTTTTAAAATGCAACATAATCTTCAGGGTCTAAAGGAGTTCCATTGTGCCAAAGTTCAAAGTGTAAATGGGGTCCACTGGTTAATTCACCCGAATTGCCTATAATAGCAATTGCTTCACCTGCAGTAACATGATTACCAACTTTTTTTAATAACTCTGAATTATGTTTGTATATAGAAATAATATTATTTTCATGTTGAATTTGAATAACATATCCGGTTTCCAGGGTCCAGTTTGCCATAGTGATAACACCTTCTAATGCAGCAACAACAACCTTGTTCGAAGCGGCTACAATATCCGTCCCAAAGTGATTGATATTAGGATTAAATGAATTGGTTACTAATCCTTTAACCGGAGGAAAAAAATGAATACTGGAAAAGTCTGTTGTATTTGATGAATTGTTGAGAACCGAAAGGTTGTAAATTTCCTCCTGTTCAATTTGTTGCCTTAAGATAGAATCGTGTTCTGATCGGGAAAAAACTATCTCATCATATCGTAAGGTCGTATCTTGTGAGTTTTCGAAACTTTCTGGAACTCCACCACGGATAATCTGGTTAATACTGGCAAAATAACGATCGCGCATTTCCAGCTCATTTTCCAAAGAATCTAATTTATAAACATTGTTAATGATATTTCTACGCATATTTCCATCCGGGTAACCGGGGATAAACTCCCTGATTGGGGTAAAAGCAATTAATACTGTTACTCCGGCAATAAGGAATATTAATGCCGATCCTACGATTGAGAAAACGTTAAGTCTTGATAAACGCAAAAACCATACTTCTTCAAAAGTGTCGTCATTATAAATAATTAAACGATACTTATGTCTTAATTTATTGGCAATTCGTTTCTTTTTTTTCTTTACCATTTAAGAATCTGATATTTTATCCTGCAAATATATAAGTTTTTAAAGAAGAAACCATTTAAAAAAATAAATCTACGAAGATAGGTTAAACGAATAAAACTTTCGTTAGAAACAATAAGCTTTAGAAAGATGTAAAGAAAGTGGAAAAAAATTTGTTTTTTATGAATCATTGGTTAAATTTGCCACCGCAATTGAGTAGGAAACGTTCTTAAAAAAACATTAAAAATATATTGCGGGGTGGAGCAGTTGGTAGCTCGTTGGGCTCATAACCCAAAGGTCGTAAGTTCGAGTCTTACCCCCGCTACTTATAGCGCCTGTCACTTATGTGTCGGGCGCTTTTTTTTACTTAAAAAATTATAACTCAATCTCCAATATTACTAAATAGGTCGTTTGGTTTGGGCTAAAATTATTGTCGGTAATAAATAAAATATGTCTTCCGGTATGTGCGAGGGTCATTCCTTCGAAATTATAGCTTGGGTACCGGGTAAAGTTCTTTTCAATGGTACCAAAATCGATTAAGGTTTCAGGAGTCAAAAATTGGGTGCTGTCGGGTATCCTCTTTTTAAAAGCTAAGATGTTGCCGGCCGTTTGTAAGTTTACCTTATTTATAGTTACAATAGACTGGTTATTGGTCCATGCACGTTCCATAATCAGTAACATGGAGTCATTTAGTGTTAAAATTTCGCTTACCCCGTTATCTCCAGAAGGATTAACTAATGGATAAGCGTATTCATTAACTATTTTATCGTTTTCTATATCATACTCAAAAATACTGGTAAAGGATTTATCTTTTTGATTATACTTTTTTCGTTTATCTTTTTTAAATGGTCGTTCCAGTGCAAAATACAAACTTTTTTTGTCTGTAGACAAGGTCAATCCTTCATACCCGCTATTAACCCGCATAACATTTTTTAATGATGGAATTGCATCTATTTTCAGCATATGCCCTTCAGAGAATTTAAAAACGGAGGTGCTTGTATTTTGTTCGTCAGAAACAAAGAAATAAGATAAACTGTCAATTACACGAATTCCCTCTGCTTCAAACTTCAAATCATTAAAAACAAGGGTATCTGTTATTTGGTAATGGATAGTTTCTTTTTCAATATCAATTTTTAATGTATAAATTCGAAATGGAGGTTTGTCGGCCACTGTATAATAAATATTTTCGATCCCTGAATATTCTATTGCAGAAAGACCGCCAAAATCGGTATGCTTGTCAAAATTATTATTTGAATCCATGATTTTTACTAAAACAGGATCTTGTTTAATTTTCAGCTGTCCTGTTGCGGTAAATGTGGGAATCAATAAGAATAGAAGTAGCTGAAACAGAAGAACTTTAGTCATTGCTTTTTGGTTTTATAAATTAACCTAAATATAGTAAAATACATGCTGTATTTAAAATTATTATAATTTTGTTCATTTATTAAAGATAATACCATGAAAAATTATCAGGAAATCATTGAGGAGATATACCACGAGATTAAACCTTTAACCAAACAAGGAAAGGTTGCAGATTATATTCCTGCTCTGGCACGGGTTAACAGGGATAAACTTGGGATTTCTGTTTCTATGATTACCGGCGAAACCTATTGTGTAGGAGATGTGGAAGAAAAATTTTCCATTCAAAGCATTGCCAAAGTCTTTAGTTTGACGCTAGCCATGGCCAAACAGAATGAAAAAATTTGGAAACGGATTGGTCGTGAACCGTCTGGAAATGCTTTTAATTCACTGGTACAGCTTGAATACGAACATGGTATACCGAGAAATCCTTTTGTCAATGCAGGAGCATTGGTTGTAACCGATATCCTAATTAGTAATTTAGATAATGCATATACCGATTTTCTGGATTTTGTTCATAATCTCTGTGTATCCGCTGATATTGATTATAATGAAGAGGTTGCCCAATCAGAGAAAGAAACGGGGTTTACGAATGCAGCTATGGTGAACTTCCTGCGAAGTCATCACAATATTGAAAATGATGTCAATCAGGTTCTTGATGTATATTTTCATCACTGCTCCATTGATATGAATTTGAAAGAATTATCCCGGTCATTTTTGTATTTGACCAACCATGGAGTAATCCCCTGTAGTAACCAACGAATATTAAACCAAAGTCAGGCTAAGCGGATTAATGCTTTAATGCTTACCTGTGGCACGTACGATGAAGCAGGCGATTTTGCTTATTTAACCGGAATTCCTGCTAAGAGCGGGGTGGGTGGAGGTATCGCTGCCATTATTCCCAATAAGTTAAGTGTTGCTGTTTGGGGACCAGCACTAAATGAAAAGGGGAATTCACTAGCCGGAGTTAAAGCCCTTGAATTATTTACTACCAAAACGGGGATGTCCATATTTTAAAGATCTTAACTTTTAGATATAATCAGGTATTTACTTATAAAAAAGAGCTGCTGCCTACTAATATTTATTTATTCGTCAAAATTTGTTAACTTGTTCAACCTTTAAACGTTATAATTGATTGAATATAAATATGATTTGAATGGCTAAAAAAGGTACAATATTATTAATAATGGTTCTTTTTTTTACCTCTCTTTCGGCTCAAAACTGGAATGAAATTTATTACCTGGAGAATGAGGCAGAATATTTACTAGAAGAGAAAAATTTTGAGAAAGCGATTGAAAAGTATCAAAAGATATTAAAAGAAATACCTGATAATTCTTTTATTAAATTTAAGATAGGGCTTGTCTATTTAGAAATGGATAACCAACAGGAAAAAGCGATAACAATCCTCGAAGAAATAGTGGAAGATGTGTCTCCCGATTTTAATCCCCGCGATATTAGAGAAATAAGAGCTCCTCTTGAAGGATATTTGTATCTTGGGTTAGCCTATCATAAAAACAACAGATTAGATGATGCTAAAAAGATGTATATGAGGTATAAAGAGAGTATATCATCCGATCATTATAACTATCTGCTAGTTAATCAGTATATTGAGAGCTGCAACAATGCTCAGAAAATGATGAGTAACCCTGAACGTTTTCAAACCGATAATCTTGGAGATAAGGTAAATGATGATAATTCGAATTTTAATGCTGTTTTTTCGGGTGATGGGAATACTATGATTTATACTTCTTATACCAAAAACTATATAGATATTTTTCAATCCAAGAAAAATGGTGACCGTTGGAGCTCCCCAAAAAATATAACAAATCAGGTAAGCAAAAAATATTATCTTAAAACATCATCTTTGTCTTACGAAGGGGATGAGCTGTATTTAGCAACCGACGACCCTGAAGACAACGATATTTTTGTCAGTTATTTAGACGGCAGACAATGGACAAATGCTGACAAATTACACAAGACAATAAGCCACAGAAAAAGTAATGAAACGCATGCCAGTTTGTCGCCAGATGGGAGCACTTTATATTTTACAAGTAACCGTGACGGAGGATTTGGAGGATTGGATATTTACAAATCTACAAGAAATGAAAAAGGAAAATGGAGTGATGCTGAGAATCTGGGACCAAAAATAAACACCTCTTTTAATGAAGAAACACCTTTTGTGTCAGGTGACGGGAAGTATCTGTTTTTTAGCTCAGAAGGACATAATTCAATGGGAGGGTATGATGTTTTCTATATTAATTTATCCAATCCGGATAAAGTTATAAATAGGGGATATCCTGTGAATACCACTTCCGATGATTTATTTTTTGTTCCGACCGACTCTCTAAGCTCAGGATATATGGCAAGAGTTGAAGATGACAGTCGGGGGAGAAAAGATATTTACAAGATTAACATTCTACCGGATATCTTTTTGCAAGGAGAAATTTATAATTTAGCAGATGGCGCTATTATTGAAAATGAAGATGTTAAAATAATACTAACAGACAAGGAAAGAGAAACTATAGTTCAATCGCAAGATGTTGATAAAGGCAATTTTAGTATAAAAACTTCCCCGGGGATTTATACAATTTCAATTACAAATGATGATTTTGAAACTTATGAAAAAGAAATTATTATTCCGGATGATTATGATAAAGAACTATTAGCACTGAATATCGAGTTACAGCCAAAAATGGCAGAGAAAGATCTTATAGCTGAAGAAATAGCGGATTCTGCCAAGACTGGCGAAATGACTGATTATTTAGCTATGGAAGAGACTAAAGCAGAGGAAGAACCAGTTAAACACTCAGAAGTAATTAAAGAGAAAGAAATAGAAGAGCCGATTGAGCTTCCTGAACGAACGACAGAAAAAAAATTCGCACAGAGAGAACAAATTGTTTCTGAAGATTCTGTATCGCCTTCAAGTGATGTTTTAACCGATAATAAAGTGTTAGCTAACGAGCCAAGGACAAACTTACCGATAGGTACTAAAACTTTTTCTGTTCAGCTTATGGCATTAAAAACACCGGTTAAGTTGAGTTATTTTAAGGATATTAAAAATATTACCTTAACGAAATACCCGGATGGTTTTTACCGCTATACTGTTGGTCTTTCTACTAGTTATGAAAAAGTTCAAAAGCTTCAATTAAATATTCATAAGCTTGGTTATAAAGATGCGTTTATAAAAAAGACTAACTTTTCTGCAAATTATACGATTCAACTTATGGCTTTAATAATACCGGTTGATTTAACTTATTTTAAAAATCTGCCAATGGTTTCTGTTCGTAAAGGGCCGGATGATTTTTATCGATATACTACCGGACATTATGGGTCATACAGTGAGGCAGAAGTAGCGCTTAATAATTTAAATAAGATAGGATATGACGGTGCTTTTATAAAAAGAATAAGTAATGATAATAAGCTAATGGTTGAAAATTAGTGATTAAAAAAATAATAGAAGATTCCTATTCGTCTTTTTCAAGCAGTTCAAAATCTTTTTCATGTCCGTTTCTTTTAATGGTTTCCCAGTATTTTTGGGATATTTCACCCACTTTACCTGTAATACGATTTTTAACTTTTAAACGTTGCTGAGACTTAACATTTAATTCAGTCTGGATAAATTCAAAGGGTATATCTAGAATTGATTTCAGATCCTGTCCGACTTCTAAAGCCGATTCGTCGCCCTCTTCGTAAGTATAAGTTACTTTCATATCATACCCTTCCTGGTATTTGTTATCAAGCGTTTTAAGCAAATCGCTCAGGTGTTTGGTAGAACAACTATTAATGTAAGATAAAGACAAATTTATTTGGGTGAATGTTGCAGGATTTTTAAGGTATCTTAAGATCCAGTTATCTATGGGGTTAAAAAAAATCAGGACATTTTCAGGCATTAATCTTCCGGAAATTTCAATCAATCCTTTTTCTAAATGGACATAAGGAGTATCTAGTTGTTGTTCTACAGTAAGACTCATGAATAATTTGATTTGCAATATTTATATTTTTACGTAATTTTTAAAGATAAAGTTTCTCCTTCCAAAATACAAAATATGGACTGTAGAATGTAGTGGAGGATTAAATTTTTAATCCTGAAAACCGTTCTTGAAGGTTTAATGATTCAAGATAGATAATCCCTTTCCTTAACAAGTCGAAATATAGGGCTAAGTAGAGAATCCCACAGCCAACCCACATCATAAAAATATTATACCAAATGGTTTCTATCTTAACTTGATTAATAATTTTTATCGGCGCATAAAAATGTGCTCTGCCAATGTTTGATGTTGGATTCATAAAAACAGGGTCTTTTTTCTGAATTAAGGCATCATGGGTTTCATAAATTTTATTAATCTCATTCCGGTTAAGTAAGATGTCGGCTAAATCTTTGTTATAATATTTTTGCTTAAAGTTAACAAACCCATCTTTTCCAAGTTGTTTTACCAGTTTATTATAAGTACTGTCTTTTCGTTCATTGGCTTTTTCCATTTCATTTAGCAAGTTCATCTCAATATAATACAGGTATCCGTAGGCATGCTCCATGACATCTTCATTAAAATCCTTATGATTAAGCATTTGAATATATTCAAATGGGGGGAGATTGGTTTCTCTAATCATATTTATCATTTCGTTCGAAACGATTTTTAAATCCCTCACGAATGCAGCTGAATCCATTCTGCTATCTTTTCTGCGCATGCACAATTCAAGCTTATTCCTTAGCCGGGGAATTAAAAAAGATGTTTTATAATCGGTGGTACTAATTATTTGTTCATCCTCATAAAAGTTTTTTTCAAATTTATTATTTTTAAACTGGTGTACAGTTAATGCTTCGTAAGCCCACCGTGTAGTCATCAGGTTACCAATAAAAGGAACATATTTTTCGGATGAAATGCTTTTATGCAGATCATCGAAATGGATCATAGCACCACCCAGTAAAAGTTGTGGTACTAAAATTAACGGGATGAGAATATAAATCGCTATTACGGAGTCTAGTCCTGATGAAATATTTAATCCGATGAGATTTCCCATACAGGCTGCTGAAAAAAGAATAAGCCAGAAAGGAAGTAACATTCCTTCTATTTCGAGAATTGCATTACCAATTAATGCATATAAAAAGGTTTGAAGAGCGGATAAAGCAAAAAGGAAAACGATTTTTGAGTTAATGTAGCTAAACCAGCTTAAACGTAGAAATGACTCCCGTTCAAGGATTTTGCGGTCTTTAATAATTTCTTCGGCACTAACGGTAAGTCCCAGAAATAGAGCCACAACAACAGCCATAAATAAAAATACAGGGAGATTTTTATTCTCGCCAAAAACATATCCGTTAGGAGTTATGTATTTAGTGAAGTATCCTAAAATTAAAGCTAAAAGGGGAGCTTCCAGCAGGTTAATAATAAGGTATTGTTTATTGGTTAATTTAGACAAAAGATTTCGCAAACTAAATACCTTGAATTGTTTCAGAAAATTAGGTACTTTAAACTCCGAGTCGGGTAATCTTATATCTTCAGATTTAGGATCAATTTTTTTCTCAATATTTTCCTGATATCTAAAATACCAGGTTTCAGGTTTTATTTTTCGTTCATGTGTTTCTTTACCATATTCATCAATTTTTTTCTCTTCAACAATTTTTAATATCAAGTCTGGATTGATTGTTCCACAGCAGGAGCATTCGCTTTCGGCAGCATTAACCAATGACGTAATGGTTTTGAAATAAACAATGGCATCAACCGGATTTCCCTGGTAGATTGGGTATCCTCCTTTATCCAACACCCATAGTTTGTCGAAAAGTTTAAAAATTTCAGATGATGGCTGATGAATATTTGCAATAACCAGTTTACCTTTGTGGGCTTGTTGTTTAAGAAGGTTCATTACTTTCTCAGAATCCATGGAAGAAAGGCCGGATGTAGGTTCATCAACAAACAGCAGAATGGGTTCGCGCATGAGCTCCAACCCGATGTTTAATCGTTTACGTTGTCCACCACTAATAAATTTATTTAAAGGGTTGCCTACGCGCAAATCTTTAACTTCAAATAAATCAAGGTCAAAGAGAACTGAGTTTACTTTTTCAATAATCTGGTCGTCAGTATAATCACTAAAACATAACTGAGCGTTATAATATAAGTTTTCAAAAACAGTAAGTTCTTCAAAAAGCAGATCGTCCTGGGGTACAAAACCAATAATTCCGGTTAAAGAAGTACTTCCTGAATGAACATTATAGCCATTAATTTTTACTTTTCCATGGGTAGGTTTTAGTTTTCCGCTCAACAAATTTAGAAGCGTAGATTTTCCTACGCCGCTACCACCCATAATTGCAATCATTTGTCCGGATTGTTCGGAGAAGTTGAATTTTTGGATTCCGTTTTTACTGTTTTTAAAATGAAACTCTACCTCATTGGCCGAAAAAGTAATGTGGTTTTTTTCTGCATCACGAATAAAATAAGCAGCTATATCGTAATAATAAATCGATTCAATATTTGGACCTTTGATAATTGATCCTTTCTTAAAAAAATAAGTACGCCCGGCAATAATTTTTTTACCATCGATAAAAAGATTAAGTTCCCCGGAATATCGAAAAATGAAAGATTCTATGGATTGAATATACAATACTATAATTTGACCATATAAATTTTGCCTGTATAAATGTTTGTACCTGGGCTCGGCTTTTGTGTTTTTTTTCTTCATTATCCAGGCCAGATTATCCGACCATTCGATAATCTGGTTGTCAATAACCAGCACATTTTCTTTATCTAGTTTTTTCGGATTCCCATCGAATATAAATGTTTTGAAGTTATTAAATTCATTTTCTGATAAACTGAATGACCGTGCGACAGTTTTTATAAATTCAAATTCTTCATCGGTAACAATATGGTCTTCATAAACAAATTCAAGAAGCTGAAGAAATACAATCACCCGTTCGTTTCTCAATAATCCATTTTTTATTTGACGGCACACATTTGATATTTGAAAAGAAATAAGCGAGTTATTATCTTTTAAGTCTTTCACATCATCGGCATCTAACTCCCGCTGATAAAATTCATGATAATTGTCAAATAATTTTAAATATTCTTGAATTAACTTACTATTTAAGTAACGGGCGAGGTAACTTTCAACAATTCTACGCCCTTTATCACTAACGCCATCTTTATTAACATTAGCCACAATGGCAAATAAGTGAATTAATGCATTTAATATCGATTCGCTCATGAAATTCTTATTTAGGAGCAAAATTTAAGAAATTATCTAAAATAAAAAAAGCTCATGAGTATATTCCCCACGAGCTTTTGGGTTTAATTATTTTGGTTTTATGAGACAATTTGTGTTCGTAAAATATTTGTTTCTTCAATAATTTGATTTAATTGTTTTTCTGTAATTCCTGTATCATCGATATTGTCATAAACCTTTTTAATGGGATTAAGATCCTGCATTAATTGTTGGATGGTTTGATGGTCTTTATGCTTTGTGAGTAATTCGAATAGTTTATTTAACGAAGATTTTTGCTCCATGATGATTTTAACGAAATCAGGGTTATTATAAACTACTTCTGTAATATTGCAGGAAATATACATTGCTTCAACCCAGCTGCCCGTTAAAACAAGTAACGAAAGATCTTCTTTATTGTTTTTAACAAGGTACTCATATGTGTCATAAAAAGAGTTCGTTATTAATTCAATTAGTTCATCTTTATTATTAATATTTGCTTCTACTTCATCAATAAATCTTCGATTAAAAGCACTGGTAATTCCCAGCTCTTTAATTAAGTATTCGGATGCTTCCATGTAATTCATTACATCCTGTTTCATTTGGTATGTACTGGCATAACTTAGATCTGCACTATAAACACCTAAATTAAGTGCCTGATCTTTATCTGTAAAATATTTATTAACATTTTCTTTTTCATTAGTAATGCCAATAATATAGCTGGCTTCAATTTCATTTATCATTTCAGTAACTTCAAATGCAGTTGGCAATGGATATACCACTTCGCGAATTGTTTCTTCTACTTCTTCACGTTCCAATTTACGGTCTTTTGTACTGTCTGCAGTTTTGCTCTTTTCTCCTTTACAGTTGACTAAAGTAAGTATAATTACTCCGGACAATATCAGGAGGGATACTTTTTGTACAAATGGTTTTAGTGTTTTCATGGGCTATGTATTTTTGTTGATTTTTAATTTGTTTGCTAATAATGTTTTTAAAGAGTAATGTAATATTATATCTTTTAACTAAAATTTATCTCAAATTTATAATAATTTTCTGAATTTGAAACCCAGAATCTCTATTCTCTTTGCAATAAATCCAAATAAAATCGTAGAAAAAAAAGTTATAGAACCATAAACCACTGAAACCATTGCTATATCATTATTGTTTAGTAATGATTTAGCGACAAAAATCCCGATAATACTGTTTTTTAAACCGACCTCAATGCTTAGGGTAAAATTATTTTTCCCCCCGAGCCTTAAATATCGGGCAAAAAGATAAACTGCGGTCATTGAAACAAAATTAAGCAATAAGGCCCAGGGAATAAGGCCCAGATTTTTGCTCAGATTATTATTATTAGCTTTATTATCGAAAAAAATAATTCCTATAAATGCAAACAATAGAATTAGCGGAAGGATTATTTTTAATGGCTTTTCGGCTTTTATGGCTAATCTGAAATGATAATATCTGATGAGCATTCCTATAAATGTAGGAATCAGGATGGTTACTAAAATATCAAAGATAGTATCGAGAAAGGGTAAATGAATATTGCGTTCAACCCCAATAAAAATAGTTAATCCCAGGTTAACAATTAAGGGAAGTGTAACTAAAATAATAAGACTGTTTATTGCTGTTAGAGAGATGGATAAAGCAAGATTTCCCCGAAGCATGTGGGTAATAAGATTCGTTGCGGAACCTCCGGCACAAGCCGTAATAAGAATAAAACCTACTTTGGTGTATGGATCAAGATGAGTAAATCCAAAGAGCAGAAAAGTTACTAATGGCAATAAAATTACCTGGCTAAATATTCCGGCTAAAATGGGCCTGGGGTATCGTATAACATTGGTAAAATCCCGCTGGTCAAGGGATAATCCCATCCCCATCATTATAATGGCTAATGAGGCCGGTAAAACATATGTAGAAAAAAATGCTTCCATTTAAGCAACGAAGTTAACTAAGAATAACTAAATATTAAAATTCTTAGGGGTTTACCTTAAAACAAAAAAAGGAGGAATAATTAGTATCCCTCCCGGTAAAATCAGAACTCCCAAAATTATTTTTGAGTGTTTTTATCTTTAATGGTACAGCCAATGGCTTTTGTAAAATCAGGATTTGGTTTTTTCCCTTTTAAAAGAGCAGTAACTGCATCGTTTAAATATTTCGTTTCAACAGCCGACGCATCTTTGTAATTATCATCAATGGTTCCGATATAGGAAACAATAAAGTTGCCATTTTCTTTATTTAAGAGGTAAACGTGTGGAGTTCTTTTAGCTCCGTACATCTTATAAACCTCTTGTGTTTTGTCCAGAAGGTATGGAAACGGGAAGTTTTTTTCCCGAGCTCTAACCTTCATCTTTTCGAAAGAATCCTCAGGGACTAATTCAGAATCATTAGGGTTAATCGCAATTACAGGGTATCCTTTGGATCTGAATTTTTTATCTATTTCAATAATTCGATCTTCGTAAGCTACAGCATATGGGCAATGATTACAAGTGAAAATTACAATCGCACCGTTTTCTGCGGGAGCATAATTAAAGAGTGATATATACTCTCCATCTACGTTTTTAAGGTTAAAATTTTCTGCATTATCTCCTACAGAATAACCCTGGCTTAATGCCGGAGAAAATGATGCCAATATGAAAAAGCTTAAAATTACAATTTTTTTCATGATACTTTTTTTAAGTTAAACAATGGTTTTATTATTTATTAATGATTTGATGTAATGTTGATTCCAATTCTTCGAAAGTAAAAGATTGTTCGTGAAAAACACGATTGTTTTTATTGTATATTAAAGTTGCAGGAATAGCTCCCGACCAGTCTTTGCTAACTTTGTCAATCCAGGAGTTACTATTCGGATCATCTAAAATAATGATGGTTGGTTTTATTTTATGTGCTTGAGCAAAACGTTCAATCTTAGCTTGTAAATTCTTACCAAAGTCGAGACTTACTAAAATTATTTTTATTTTTCTATCTTTATATTTCTCATGGAGCTCATTAAATGCCGGCATTTCTTTTACACAAGGGCTGCACCAGGTAGCCCAGAAGTTAACGATATAAGTAGTATCATTTTGTTTTTCAAGAACAGGGCTAAAGCTTTCAAAATTGTAAACAGGATACTTTTGGGCAAATAAGGAAAAAGATGCAATAGAAAGAAAAAGAATCAAAAATATAGTTTTTAATTGGCTCAACATGATTTTTATAACTTTATAACATCTAACATATGATATTAGAAAATTGTTTACCAAAACCAGGTCTTAATTTAATTTTGACTTTTCTAAGATGAACGGAAATTAAACTTTTCGAATCCAATTATAGTCTAAATATTTAGTTTGTACTTTTTTAATGAAACATAAACCCTTACTATGATGAGATTTTTTAACCAGCAGATTTTAAAATGGACTGTTGTGATGACCTGGGTCATCTCAATAAGTGTATTAAACACAAGTTTTGTAAAAGCTCAGAATATTCCTGCTCCAACCGACCATTTTGGTTTTTATCCGGGGACCGATAAAATGCTTTTCAATTACGAAAGTCTAATTTCTTATCTTAAGAAACTGGACGAAGCATCGGATAATGTTACTATGCAGAAGATAGGCCTTTCGCCTATGGGAAAACCGATGTATGTGATGCTTATTTCTTCGGCTAAAAACATTCAAAATCTTGATAAATTAAAAGAGATAAATAAAGAACTTGCGCTAAATCCACATTTGACAGCTAAAGAACAACAAGAATATATCCATCAGGGGAAAGTGTTTTTTCTTTTTACTTTATCCATGCACTCAAATGAAGTTGCCCCATCTCAGGCATTACCTTTAATTGCTTATGAGTTAATTACATCTACCGATGATGACATTAAAAAACAACTAAATGATGTTGTTTATATGGTGGTTCCAAATCATAATCCCGACGGGATGAATATGATTGTTAATCACTACAACAAATACAAGGATACAAAATACGATGGGTCATCCATGCCGGGTGTTTATCATAAATATGTAGGACACGATAATAATCGTGATTTTGTAGCGCTTACCCAAAGTGATACCAGAGCCATATCCAGATTTTACAGTAAAGAGTGGTTTCCACAGGTGATGGTCGAAAAACATCAGATGGGTTCAACCGGACCACGATATTATGTTGCTCCTCCACATGACCCTATTGCCGAAAATATTGATGCTGGAATTTGGAACTGGATGAAAATTTTTGGTTCGAGAACAGTAACCAAAATGACTGAGGAAGGATTGGCAGGGGTTACCCACAGTTATCTTTTTGATGATTATTGGCCGGGATCTACAGAAACCTGTATCTGGAAAAACGTAATTGGAATGCTTACCGAAGCTGCGAGTGTTAAATATGCTACACCTATTTATATTGAACCTAATGAGCTGCAAGCCAGAGGAAAAGGAATAAGCGAATATAAAAAGAGCATAAATATGCCCGATCCATGGGAAGGTGGTTGGTGGCGATTAAGTGATCTGATGAAATATGAAATTTCATCGACTAAAGCATACCTCGAAACGGCTTCCATTCATAAAAATGAGATATTGAAGTTTAGAAATGATTTATGTAAGAAGGAAGTTGAGAAAGGAAAGAATGAGCCTCCCTATTTTTATGTTTTCCCAAAAGATCAACACGACCAAAGTGAATTAGTCCATTTGGTTAATCTTTTAAATGAGCATGGCATAAATGTTTATGAATTAAATAAAAATATTATTGTTGATCAAACAGCATTTAATAAAGGCGATATTATTATTCCATTAGCCCAGCCATTCAGAGCTTTTATAAAAGAGATGCTTGAATCGCAGATATTTCCTGCCAGGCATTATACTCCAGGTGGAGAGATGATTAAACCTTATGATATTACTTCATGGTCTTTGCCTTTGCACAAAGGGGTTAAGGTTTTTGAAATCAATCAAAAGAAAGCACTTTTTGAAAATTCATATCAATTAGTTGATACTCCCTATAATTTATTTGAACCCTCAAATAAGGAGTTTAATGCTGTCTTACTTACCGCAAATCATAACAATAGTTATCAGGCTGTTTTTGCGGCTTTAAAAAATGGCAATAAGGTGGAGCAAATACTCGAAAATTACGAGCAAAATGGCATCAAAGCACCTAAGGGAAGTTTTATTGTTTATACTTCGAAGAATGATGATCCCGTGTTTAACCAACTAAACTTTTCTCCTGAATATTTAGATTACGAGCTAAATGTAAAAACAAAGGCGGTTAATTTGCCAAGAATTGCTTTAATAGAAAGTTATTTTCATCCCATGGATGCCGGATGGACGAGATATGTATTCGACACATATAATATTCCTTTTACCGTGTTAAATCCTGATGAAATTAAAGATGTAAAGCTTAGTAAAGATTTTGATGTAATTGTAATACCCGATGAACAAAAATCAGTATTAGTGGATGGAAAGTATAAATCAGAGAACAGACAGTATTTTATGAAATATCCACCAGAATACCTTAAGGGCATGGAAAAGGAAGGTTATGAAAAATTGCTTGAATTTATCCATGATGGAGGTAAAGCCATTGCATGGAGAAGTGCAACGGAGTTGTTTAGTGGTATGCAAAGTATTGATCTGGATAAAAATATAAAGGAAGATTTTGAGTTTCCGGTAAAAGATATTTCGAGTGGCTTGATAAAAGCAGGCTTTTCCTCACCGGGTTCGTTATTAAAGGTACAATTAGACACCGATCATCCCATAACCTATGGAATGCCCGAAGAGGTTGGAGTGTTTCATCGTAGCAGTCCTGTTTTTACTACCTGGCAACCTTATTTTGATGTAGACCGAAGAGTGATTGGGACATTTCCGGAAAGAAATATTTTAATGAGCGGATATGCTGATAATGAAGAAAAAGTGGGGAATAAATCATCGATTGTATGGCTAAAGAAAGGAAAAGGGCAGGTTGTGCTGTTTAGTTTTAATCCTCAGTTCAGGGCATCTACTCCGGTAACCTATAAACTTTTATTTAATTCAATACTGTTATAACCTTAATCAGCAACAAATATTTTTTTACTGCAAGGGTAATAATCCTTGCAGTTTTTTTTTATAAAAAAGTCTATCTCCTGATTATTTTATTGTATGTAAAATTTACTCTTATGATTTTCCAGGAACATTTTTGGGATATAGATGTTATAATACTATCATAACAACTGATTTGAGGAAATACATGTTTTTTTATTTTCTATTTACTAAGATATTTAAAATATAAATCTTTAAAAAGGAGGAAAAATGGCTTTTACATTACAAATTGGTGAAAAAGCACCTGAATTTAATTTACCGGCAACCAATGGTAAAAATTATAAATTGTCTGATTTTACTGAAGACACGATAGTCATTTTTTTTACTTGTAATCATTGTCCATATGTTTTGGGTTCGGATGAGATTACCCGTAAAACGGCAGAAAAATATAAAAGCCAGGGAGTTCAATTTATAGGAATTAACTCAAACAGCAAAAATACCTATCCGGAAGATAGTTTTCCGAATATGGTAAAGCGTATGGAGCAGTACAATTTCCCATGGATTTATCTGTATGATGAATCGCAAGAGATTGCCGAGGATTATGGAGCGTTAAGAACACCACATTTTTTTGTCTTTGATAAAAGCAGGAAGTTGATTTATACCGGCCGTGCTATCGACAACCCTAAAGATCCTTCGAAAATGACCATTAACGATTTAGAAAGAGCGTTGGACGAACATTTGGCTGGTAAAGAAATCTCTGTTCAGGTAACTAATCCAATAGGTTGTAATGTAAAGTGGGAAGGTAAAGACGCTCACTGGATGCCTGCTGATGCATGCGATCTAGTTTAACGAAACCGCTCCTTTTACTTTATTTTTTTTATTTTTTTGATTGCCTTCAATATATTGGTCAATCCTACTCAGGTCTTCCAAGACTTCTATTTTTGAGATTTCATTGGTTGAGATAGAATAAATAATTTCAATAAAAAAATCATCAATTGTATAAAGATTGTTAAGATCATCCCCTTTCTTTATTTGCGTAATATGTTTCCCTTCAGTTATGATAGCCAATCCTTGTTCAGCAAGCGACATATTATTGAATTCTTTTTTTGTCATATTTAATGTTTTATTCAATATATTATTTGTTATTCTAATATAGAACAAAGAAATTTTATTATTGTTCTATTATCAATACTACAAAAGTTTTTTCCTTTTATGGGTAAAGGGCTTGGTAATTGTTATGCAAAATTACACTTCAACTCCTTCAAGTTGCGCAAGTATTTGATATGCTTCCTCTGCCGAATCTCCACAAACCAGCTTTTCAGGCTTAAACCCTGAACATATAAGAGGCCTTTCCGGCGAGTCAAATATTTTGCAATTCATATTGCTGTCCAGGTGTATACAACGCACCCCTGCAGGCTTGCCACCGGTCATTCCGGGGATAGACGAAGAAATAGACGGGTAAATACAACAAGCTCCACACCCTTTACGACACTCCATAATTTTTCAATTTGGATGCAATAATACAAATTTCTAAAGGGTGAATCTAATAATTTTTGAACCAAAAGTTACAATCCCCTGTTAAGCAACAATTATTACGAATTTTATTTAATAACTTTATACGATCTTTTAATTTAAAATTTTATGGAATTTAGCGAACCTTTAATACATGGCCGTTTAATCAAACGATATAAACGATTTTTAGCTGATGTTCAATTGGATAATGGAGAAATTATTACTGCCCATTGCACGAATTCGGGCTCTATGAAAAGTTGTTTGGAAGAAAATGCCGAAGTGTATTTGTCACCGGTAAATGACCCTAAACGAAAAACGCAATTTACATGGGAGATGATAAAAATTAACAATCATTGGGTGGGGATCAATACAAATAATCCTAATCGGCTGGCATTTGAGGCTATAAGTCAGGAAAGAATTGAAATACTTAGAGGATATACCGAAGTTTCGCGCGAAGTAAAATTTAGTGACAGCCGATTTGATGTAATGGCTAAAAATAGCGTGGAAACCTGTTTTGTCGAAGTTAAAAATGTTACGTTTAAAGAAGGAAAATATGCCCTGTTTCCCGATGCAGTGACAACAAGAGGGAAGAAACATCTTGAAACATTAATCAAGGTAAAAGAAGAGGGGATGCGTGCTGTGATGCTTTATATTATTCAACGAATGGATGTGGAGGTTTTTGCTCCTGCAAAAGACATCGATCCCGACTACGCTAAAACACTTAAAAAGGCATATCATAATGGTGTTGAAATAATTCCTTTACAGGCTCAGGTAACACCCAGAAATATTGAGATTGTTGGTGAATTGCCGTTTGAAATCTAAAATTGCTTAAACAAATACAAAAAATCCCTTAGTGCAAAGCATTAAGGGATTTTTACTGAGGTCGGTGGCGGATTCGAACCGCCGTACGTGGTTTTGCAGACCAGTGCCTAGCCACTCGGCCAACCGACCGTTATCGGATTGCAAAAATAGAAAAATTTTCCTGAATACTCAAAAAAACCTTTCTATTATTTATTACCGGCTTAGTGTAACGCTTACTCTTTCCATCTTACCTCCCATGGGAGGATTCATCTTTGAAACTTTAACCGTAGCTTTCTTTATGGTATGGAAATGATGATATAATGCATCTAATACCCTACCTGCAATATGTTCCAGTAAATGCGATTTAGTTTGCATTTGTTCTTTCACCAGGTTATAGGCTGCCTGATAATTCAATGCATCTTTTAAATCGTCTGATTTGGCAGGAACCTGCATATCTGTTTCAATCGTTAAATCAACCAGAAAGCGGTTACCTACAATTTGCTCTTCTTTAAAATGCCCGTGATAGGCATAAAACTCCATGTTTTCTATCTGAATCAATCCCATGGTAATCATTTTTAAAATTTTTCAAATTTAAATCTATAAATCGGGTTTTACATATTTTTAAAACATTTTATACAGCATTGAATAAAATCATTTACTTTTGTAAGATTGTAGGGATAGATAATTAATGACCGAAATAAAATATATTTTTTCATGAATACCGAAAACAAAGAAACAGAAGGACGTAAATCATTAAACTTTATCGAAAGTATAGTTGAGGAAGATTTAAAAAACAATAAAAACAATGGAATTGTCTGTACCCGGTTTCCGCCCGAACCCAACGGGTATTTACATATCGGGCATGCCAAATCCATTTGTTTAAATTTCGGTCTTGCCCAGAAATATAATGGAAAAACAAACCTGCGGTTCGACGATACCAATCCCGAAAAGGAGGAAGTAGAATATGTTGATTCCATTAAAGAGGATGTACGTTGGTTAGGATTTGAATGGGAAGGTGAAGCTCGTTTTGCTTCCGATTATTTTGATCAGCTTTACGAATGGGCTGTAAAATTGATTAAGGATGGAAATGCTTATGTTGATGATCAAACCCCTGAAATTATAGGTAAGCAACGAGGTACTCCAACGCAGCCTGGGGTTGAAAGCCCACACCGGAATCGTCCTGTTGCAGAAAGTCTCGATCTTTTTACGCGCATGAAAAATGGTGAATTTAAAAGTGGCGAAAGAGTTTTACGTGCCAAAATTGATATGGCATCACCCAATATGCATATGCGCGATCCGATTATGTATAGAATTCTGCATAAAGAACATCACCGTACGGCTGATAAATGGTGTATTTATCCGATGTATGATTTTGCTCACGGCCAGTCGGATTATATTGAAGGAATTACACATTCTGTTTGTACGTTGGAGTTTGAAGTACACCGGCCTTTGTACGAATGGTTTTTAAATCATTTGTATACCGAAGGAACCATAAGGCCCAGACAGATTGAATTTGCAAGGCTCAATTTAAGTTACACCATCATGAGTAAACGAAAGTTGCTTGAACTGGTACAGAAAGAGATTGTTAGCGGATGGGATGACCCGCGTATGCCAACCATTTCAGGTTTGCGACGAAGAGGGTTTACACCCGAATCTATTCGCAAATTTGCCGATACTATTGGTGTAGCCAAGCGCGACAATGTAATTGATGTAGCTTTACTTGAACATAGCTTGCGGGATGATCTGAACAAGAAAGCTCCTCGTGTAATGGCTGTTTTAAATCCGTTGAAAATTGTGATTACTAATTATCCTGAAGATAGGGAAGAATATGTAACCATTGACAATAATCCTGAAGATGAAAGTATGGGAATCCGAGAAATGCCGTTTTCGCGAGAGATTTATATTGAACAGGATGATTTTATGGAGGATGCCCCTAAAAAATTCTTCCGTCTGGCTCCCGGGAAAGAAGTACGCTTAAAAGCGGCATATATTATTAAATGCGAAGAAGTAATTAAAGACTCCGGAGGAAATATTACAGCGTTGCATTGTACGTATGATCCTGAATCGAAAAGCGGTAGCGGAACCGAAGCAAGTAAACGCAAGGTAAAAGGAACATTACACTGGGTGTCGGCAAAACATGCTTTGTCGGCAGAAGTAAGGCTGTACGATCGCTTGTTTAGTGATCCTGACCCTTCGGGACATAAAGACAAAGACTTTAAGGAATTTATCAACCCCAAATCATTAAAAATTTTAACAAACTGTAAAATTGAACCCGGATTGAAAGATGCAAAACCGGAATCGAAATATCAGTTCCAGCGATTAGGATATTTTTGTGTGGATAAAAAAGATGCACAACCCGAGAAGTTGGTTTTTAACCGGACCGTTCCGTTAAAAGATTCGTGGAGTAAGAAGAATAAGTAATATATTAAGTCATACTTAGTCAAACATAGTGTGACAGGTTCAATGTGAAAAGTTAATTAGAAAGTTGTCATCCTGAGCAAGTCGAAGGATGAACAACTTTTTTTACCCAAATACTTTTTTCAAAATATCGTTAACCCTTGCTACAGGGTCTTTGCGGATTTGCTTTTCTTCTTCAGCTATTTTTATAAATAAGCCATCTAATGCCTTTTGGGTAAGATAATCTTCCAATTGGATATTTACAGGTTTGTAACCTCCAATTTGTCCCACCATTGAGTTGGCAAAGTTGTTCCAGGCACCGGTTAAGTTATTCCATGTTTCCGCTGCAGAGATATTCCCCACTAAGTTTTTATTGACTGAAGACTTAATTTTAGGTTGATATAAGGTATATAGCTGCTGGTAGGTCGTTTTTCTCAGATAATGGGTGGCAGCGGTATCTGCACCATTTAAAATGCCCAAAGCATCTGAAATAGTCATGGATGTGATACTTTGTTTAAAAACAGGTGCTGCTTCCTTTGAGGCATCCTCGGCAGCACGGTTAATACTTAAAATTACTTTATCAGTTAGTTGTTCACCACCCGGAATTTTATTCACATTTTCGAGGATCACATTTGCCTCTTCAGGGAGTAAAATTTTCAGGGCCTCATTTTTATAATATCCGTTTACCTTTGATAGTTGGTGCACGGCGGTATCTGTACCAACGCGTAATGCTTCTTTGAGGCCTTTGGCAATGTCTGATTTTGTAAGTGTAGCGCTACTCTCTGTTGAAGAAAGGACTTTTGCCGCCTGCTCTAATTCTGCGCAGGATAATAAGGATAACAACACGAAGTAAATGACTGTTTTTTTCATCGGTAAAAAATTTTGGATGTGTTTACAACAAATTTAATTAAAAATCAAACAATCCGTTAACCGATAGATATTTTTCTCCTGTATCATAAGCAATAGTTAATATTTTCGAACCTTTTGGGATATTCTGTAAATATTGGTTTATGGCAGCAAGCGATGCTCCTGTTGAAATCCCTGCAAATAATCCTTCCATTTTTGCTGCTTTTTGAGCAAATATGAAAGCATCATCGTGTATTACACGTATCGTACCATCCAGAATATTCATATTTAAATTTTTGGGTATAAATCCGGCACCAATACCTTGAATTTTATGTGCTCCGGGTTTGTACCACGAATAACCTGAGAATTTTCCGGCTCCACAGCATATACTTTTAAATTCTTGTATTTGGTTTTTAGCACTTCTCCAATACCCGTAATATGACCACCACTGCCTACACCGGTAATAAAATAATCAAATCCTTCGGGGAAATCATAAAAAATTTCAAGAGCGCTTGTTTTACGGTGTATTTCAGGATTTGAACGATTTTCAAATTGCATTGGTATCCATGCATCGGTGATTTCATGACTTAGTTTAGCAGCCTTTTGTATAGAGCCTTTCATCCCGTCTTCTTTCGGAGTTAAAACAATTTCGGCTCCATAAGCTGCCATAATCTGAACCCGTTCTTTCGACATGGATTCGGGCATAACCAATATTAATCGGTAACCTTTAACAGCAGCAACAACGGCCAGGCCTATCCCTGTATTACCGGAGGTAGGTTCTATTATTGTACTTCCCTCTTTTAATGTCCCCATTTGCTCGGCATTTTCAACCATAGCCAAAGCAATGCGATCTTTTATACTACCTCCCGGATTGTCTTTTTCTAATTTAATCCACACTTCGTGATGAGGGAATAGCTTTTTTAATCTTAAATGGGGTGTATGCCCTATGGTTTGTAAGATATTTTCAACTCTCATAATCAACTTACTTTAAATGACAAAATTGATGGGTTCGTTTACGTTTTCATTATGTACTTTAATTTCACTTACATTATAAACAACAGAACGGGGGGCGACACTTTTAGTTAACCAAACATTTCCGCCAATGACACTATTGTGCCCGATTACTGTTTTTCCTCCTAAAATAGTTGAACCACTATAAATAATTACATTATCTTCAATGGTGGGATGTCTTTTAGTTTTTGCTTCGCTTTTTTTAACATTTAATGCACCGATGGTAACCCCCTGATAAATTTTAACATTATTTCCTATATCAGATGTTTCACCAATAACAACACCCGTCCCATGATCGATAAAAAACGACTTCCCTATTTTTGCTCCAGCATGAATATCAATTCCCGTATTTGTATGTGCATATTCAGACATTAGCCTGGGAAGAACTGGCACACTCAATTCATATAAAGGGTGTGCTAACCGATAGGTCATGATGGCCTGAAAGCCCGGATATGCTGAAATAACTTCTTCTAAAGAATAGGCTGCCGGGTCAAATTTCTGAATGGCTTTGGCATCTGAAATTAACTGATCGTATATAGAAGGTATTTTTTGAAAATATTCTTCTACAATTTCATTAATTTGTTTTTTTAACACAGGCTTAACTGGCAATAATAGTTCTTTTAATGATAGTTTCAGGTGGTCCCAGGCAATATCAGTTTTTCCTGGGTTTATAGTTACCTCTTTGCAAACAGGAAATAATAAATTTGATAAGTCAGTTAAAAATTTATGTGCCACTGGTTTTGTAGGATAATTACTGGACATTTGCTGATTAAAAGCATACAGTCGTTTTAAAAAGTCTTGTGATTCCATCATCTCATTTAATTTTTACTAAAACAAAAAACCCTTCCAATGTGGAAGGGCTCTATTATTTATCTATATAATTATTTTAAATTATAAAATGTACAAACCCCTCCATAAGAATATCTTACAGCAACAATAAAGGTTTATATTTTTATAATTGTTAATCATAAATCTGTTTATATCAGTACAAATATAAATTAAATTAGTTTAATAACAAGTTATTAATTTTCAATCATATCACGAATAACTACTGATGCACAAAAACATCCGTAGATGGGTGGCATATAAGAAATTGTTCCAATCGTTGATTTTTTATTTTCACCCGGTTCATCAACGATAACGGCACTCTCATCAGCTTTTTCTTCAGAAAAAACTACTTTTACACCTTTCGAGATGCCTAATTTGCGTAATCTTTTCCTGAGCAGGAAACCTAACCGGCAATTATAGGATTTTGAAATATCTTTAATCTTAAGTTTAGTAGGATCCATTCGACCTCCCGATCCCAAAGAGCTTACAATTTTAAATCCTTTTTTTCTTGCATGATAAATAAGATAAACTTTTGGAGACAACGTATCAATAGCATCAACCACATAATCGTAAGGTTTGTTTAGGATATCAATCATTTGGTTATCTTTAACAAACGCTTGTATACTATTTATTTTGAGTTCGGGATTAATATCCCGCAATCGCTCACTTAAGATTTGTGTTTTGGATTTACCCATTGTGCTTTCAAGTGCAATGAGTTGTCGGTTCTTGTTTGACGGATGAAGTGTGTCGCCATCAACAATGGTTAGTTCGCCAATCCCGGCTCTGCACAAATTTTCAGCAGCATAGGCTCCCACTCCGCCCAGACCAACAATAAGAATATGGGCATTTTTTAATTTATTAACCTTTTCTTTACCAATTAATAATTCTGTACGTTCCTGCCAATTTTCTGTACTCATAAATTAAATGATTTTAGCAAAAAATAAATCTTCATATATTGAAAGCACAAATTTAAAATTTCTATCTATTTTATTTATTGTTGCTCTTTTATTGCCATTGCCTTCAGCTTCAGCTGACGGAAAAGAGATTAAACAAAGAACTAAGGTTTTAGCCGGGGTTATTATTTCTCAAAAAATTTTGTAAGTTATTCACCAGCTGTAATTTAAGCTCGTCGACACGAATCATCATCTTTTCAGCCGCAATCTGATACATCTCTTTTATTGAAATATTAAAATCATCGGTTTCAAGAAAGATTCTGTCTTTCGGCAGTTGATGAAAAAATTGATTTATTCTTGAATTTTCATTTTTAATATGATGACAAATAGATAAATAAAACCCATGATCAATAAAATCCAAAGCCATCTGCTGGCTGCCGGTAAAATTATGGATTACCCAATTAGCGCTGGGTCGTGTATCTTTTTTTAATTTTAGGATTTCATTATGTGCTTTTACCGAATGAATAACCAAAGGTAAATGATGCTTTTCGGATAGTTCGATATGTTTTTTAAAAACCTGAAATTGCGTTTCCCACTGAACACCTTTCAGTTTATCCAGTCCGGTTTCGCCAATAGCAATTATTTTTTTTGCAGATATGAGTTTTTTGAGTTTCTGGGCTATTTGATTTAATGCTAGCTGATCAGCATGCCAGGGATGTAGCCCGGCAGTAAAAAAAATCTTACCACTATCATCTGTGGTAAGATTATCCTGCAAAAACAAACTTTGAATAACAATTTCGTTCTCACCGGGTATCTGTTGATGAGCGTGAAAATTTAAGTAGTTATCACCAGAAAGATGCATAAATAATTAATCATTAATTATTTTTTTATACGATCAACCCCTGTCTGAATTCTTTTCAATGTTTCTTCTTTTCCTATAAGTTCAGCTATTTCAAAAACGCCCGGACCTATGCCGGCTCCCACGAGTGTTAATCGTAAAGGATTCATGATCTGCCCCATACCTATTTCTTTTTCTTCCATTAAAATTTGTACTTCTTTATTCATTGAATCCTGATTAAAGTCGTCTAATGCTTCAAAGCGTTTTTTTAATTCTGTTAATAATTCAGGAGTATGTTCTTTCCACCTTTTTTTCACCACTTTAGGGTCATATTCTTTGGGTGACTGAAAAAAGAACCAGGATTGTTCCCAAAAATCCGAAACAAAATGTGCTCGTTCTTTAATCAGCTTTACAATTTTAATAACATAAGCATCATTAACGGTAATTCCTTTTTCTTTTAATTCTTTTTGAAATTGTCGGGCTAATTTTTCATCGGAACGAGCTACCAGGTATTTATGATTAAACCATTTTGCCTTTTCAGGATCGAACCGGGCTCCACCTTTTTGTACTTTTTCAATATCAAAAGCAGCGATTAATTCACGCATAGAAAATATTTCTTTTTCGGTTCCCGGATTCCATCCAAGCAATGTAATCATATTTACAAATGCTTCTGGAAAATAACCATCTTCGCGATATCCTCTTGACACTTCTCCTGTTTTAGGATCGGTCCACTCAAGGGGAAATACAGGGAACCCCAGAGCATCACCATCACGCTTGCTTAATTTCCCTTTACCATTGGGTTTTAACAATAAGGGCAGGTGGGCAAACTCCGGCATCGTATCTTCCCAGCCTAAAGCTCTGTAAAGCATAACATGTAGAGGTAATGAGGGTAACCATTCTTCACCACGTATTACATGAGAAATTTTCATAAAATGATCATCGATAATATTGGCCAGGTGATAAGTAGGCATTCCATCAGATTTAAATAATACTTTATCATCCAGCTGATTGGTATTTACCTTCACCGTTCCGCGAATTATATCCTCGACAACAATATTTTCGTTTTCGGGCATTTTAAATCTGATTACATAAGGTTCCCCGGATTGAACTCTATCTTCGGTCTCTTCTTCGCTTAAGGAAAGCGAATTTTTCATGCGGTCCCGGGTAAGTGCATTATATTGCTGTACACTGTTTTTCTCATTTTTAAGGCGTTCGCGCATTGCTTCAAGTTCTTCTGCTGTATCGAAAGCAAAATATGCATTTCCTGTTTCTACAAATTTCTCGGCTATTTCTTTGTAGATTTCTTTACGGTCTGATTGACGATAGGGTCCATAAGGGCCACCTTCTTCAACTCCCTCGTCAATTTGGATACCACACCATTTTAAGGATTCAATAATGTAATCCTCTGCACCTTCAACATATCGTGCCTGGTCGGTATCTTCAATGCGTAAGATGAAACTTCCTTTGTGTTTTTTGGCAAAAAGATAGTTAAATAAAGCGGTTCGTACACCTCCCATATGTAATGGTCCTGTTGGACTGGGGGCAAATCTTACGCGCACATTTCGGTTATTCATGTTAAAATATTTTTATGGCTGTTAAATACTTTCCTTATTTCTTAACAAAAATAAAGTATTCTTAAGTCTTTACATAATGCAATGTAAAGATATTTTGTGATACAGGCATTGATGTTGTACAACAAAATAATAGATTATGATTAATTTGTAATCTTTTGTATATTCGAGCGCGAAATTAAAATTAAAAAAGAAACAATATTTTCAATATGAAGAACATATTAATTACAGGAGCATCAGGACAGATAGGTTCTGATCTTACGATTGAGTTGAGACGATTATTTGGTAATGATCATGTGATTGCTTCGGATATTAAACCCGGAACACCTGAAATAATGCAAGGAGGTCCATTTGAGACCCTGGATGTAATGGATAAAAAACGGATTGTTGAAGTTGTTGATAAATATAACATCACAGAAATATACCACCTGGCAGCCATTCTTTCCGGCAATGCAGAAAAAAATCCAAAGTGGGCATGGGATATCAATATGACCAGTTTATTTAATGTATTGGATATTGGTAAAGAAAAAGAAATAAAAAAAATATTCTGGCCCAGCTCAATGGGTGCTTTTGGTCCTACAACTCCGCCCATTGATACGCCTCAATTAACCATAATGGAACCATCAACGGTTTATGGTATAAGCAAATTAGCGGGCGAACGATGGTGCGAATATTATTATAATAAATATGGTTTGGATGTAAGAAGCTTGCGTTATCCGGGTTTAATCAGCTGGAAGACCGAAGCAGGAGGTGGAACTACAGATTATGCTGTAGAAATTTTTTACGATGCCATTACGTGCGGAAAATATGAATGTTTCCTTTCTGAAGACATTGCATTACCGATGATGTATATGGATGATGCGGTAAAAGCAACGATTCAGCTTATGGAAACGGATGCTAAAAATGTAAGGGTACGTTCAAGCTATAATTTAGGAGGGATAAGTTTTACTCCGAAAGAAATTACCGATGAAATCAAAAAATATATCCCTGAATTAGATGTAAGCTATAAGCCGGATTTCAGACAGGAAATTGCAGAATCATGGCCCCGCAGTATAAGTGACGTAGCAGCTCAGCAAGACTGGGGATGGAAACATGAATTTGATCTGGGAAAAATGACGAAGGTGATGATTGATAATATCAGGGAGAAGTTAAAAAAATAGACAGATAAAAATTTAAAAACCCGGCTTTTGCCGGGTTTTTGCTATGATTTGATATCACAGCCTTTTTTTGCAAATATTGGAAATATAAACTACAAAATTTTTATCCGCATTTAGAGTGGCCACAATCCTGGCAGATTAAACAACCTTCCTGATAAATAAGAGATTCAGCACCACATTCAGAGCATTTCGTTCCAACTTTGGGTTTGGTTCCATTCGGAATATATCTTTTTAAAGCGCGTTCTACTCCATTTTTCCAGGTATTTATGGTCTTACTGTCTAATCGTAACGAAGCAACTAATCCAACCACATCAGGAATTGGCATTCCGTGGCGTAAGACCCCTGAAATTAGCTTGGCATAATTCCAAAATTCTTTATTAAACATATGAGATAAACCACCCAAAGTATTTTCATATCCGAATTTATCGGTGTATTGAAAATCATATCGGCTATTGCCCGCTTTATCTTTAACTTTAATAATTCTGCCGCGATTTATGGATTTTGGAATAGGGAAGATTTCTTCATCGGCAAGACCGGTAAATATTTCGTAAGGCCTGTCATCTTTAATTCCCACAAAGGCTATCCATTTCTCGTCGTTATTATTAAAACGAATAATCTCGGCATCTAAAATTTTGGGTCTTTTATGCGATGTTTCGAGCTCTACAGATCCATTTTTCTTTTCTTTTTTGTTCGATATAAGAACCCCGGATCGTGAACCTTCTCTGTAAACGGTAACGCCCTTACAACCGCTCTCCCAGGCTGTAATATATAGTTGTCCAACAAGGTCTTCGGTTGCATCTTCGGGTAGGTTAATGGTAACACTTATTGAGTGGTCGACCCATTTTTGTATCCTACCCTGCATTTTTACTTTGCTTACCCAATCTACATCATTAGCAGTGGCTTTATAATAAGGTGTTTGTTCTATAATTTTTTCAATATCATCATCCGACCTGGTTTTTACTTCTGCAGGATCATAACCATTTATCTTCAACCAGTCAATAAATTTGTGATGGAAAACATAATATTCTTCCCACGAATCACCTATTTCATCTACAAAAGAAACGTGTGTGTCGGGGTCGTTGGGATTTACTTTTCTTCTGCGCTTGTATACCGGACGGAAAACAGGTTCAATCCCTGATGTTGTTTGAGTCATCAGGCTTGTTGTTCCGGTAGGAGCAATCGTTAACAGGGCAATATTTCTACGACCATATTGTACCATATCAGCATATAATTGCTCATCTTGTTCTTTTAGACGCAAAATAAAAGGATTATCTTTTTCTTTTTGTGCATCATAAATTTCAAAAGCTCCACGTTCTTTTGCCATATTCACTGATGAACGATAAGCAGCCAGGGCTATTGTTTTGTGTATTTCTTCAGAAAAGTCAACGGCATTTTCGCTACCATAACGTAATCCTAGTGAAGCTAACATATCGCCTTCGGCGGTTATTCCAACGCCTGTTCGTCTTCCTTCAATAGCTTTGCTTCGTATGTTTCGCCATAACTTATCTTCTACTCTTTTTATTTCGTAATCTTCCGGATCCTTTTCAATCTTATGAAGTATTGCATCAATTTTTTCAATTTCTAAATCGATGATATCGTCCATTATTCGTTGAGCGTATCCAACATGTTCTTTAAATAGTTCGAAATTAAACTTTGCTTTATCGGTAAAAGGATTATCAACATAGCTGTATAAATTAACGGCTAATAAACGGCAGCTGTCATAAGGGCATAATGGAATTTCTCCACAGGGGTTAGTAGACACAGTTCTGTATCCCAGATCGGCATAGCTGTCGGCAACTGATTCATTAATGACTGTATCCCAGAATAATATTCCCGGCTCAGCGGATTTCCATGCATTATGCACAATTTTTTTCCAAAGTTTCTGTGCATCAATGGTTTGTTTGAATGTTGGTTCCTTTGATTCTATGGGGTATTGTTGGAGGTATGGTTTATTTTCCACTACCGATTTCATAAATTCATGATCGATACGAACCGAAACATTGGCACCGGTAACTTTGCCGGTTTCCAGTTTTGCATCGATGAATTTTTCCGCATCGGGATGTTTGCTCGAGATGCTTAACATGAGCGCTCCTCTGCGGCCATCTTGTGCTACTTCGCGTGTTGAATTTGAATAGCGCTCCATAAAAGGCACTACGCCGGTTGATGTAAGGGCACTATTTAATACCGGACTGCCTTGAGGGCGTATATGAGAAAGGTCGTGCCCTACACCGCCTCTTCTTTTCATTAACTGTACCTGTTCCTGGTCTATTTTCATAATTCCGCCATACGAATCGGCCGGATTATTATGCCCAATAACAAAACAATTAGATAATGAAGCAATTTGGTATTTGTTTCCAATACCTGACATGGGTCCGCCCTGGGGAATAATATATTTAAAGTCTTTTAATAATTGGTAGATTTTTTCTTCGTCCATTGGGTTTGGATAACGCTTTTCAATTCTTGCAATTTCTTTTGCCAAACGATGGTGCATTTCGTCGGGATTTTTTTCAAATAAATTCCCGAACGAATCTTTTAAAGCATATTTATTCGCCCAAACTCTTGCTGCCAGGTCATCACCCTTAAAATACTCTTTTGAGCTTTTAAAAGCTTCGTCAAAAGTATACGTCTTTTGTTTTGTTTTCTCCTGAGAAGCTTCGCGTATTTTTCCGTCAGTTGCCATTCCTTTTACATACATTTTAAGCAATTTTTTATAATGAGTTTATTTTTTGTTGATTATGTTCTATAACACTTTAAGAAAAGGTAATGCTAATTTAAACATAGTTGAAGGTTCGGGCAAGATGTTTTGGTTTGTATTTTTCAACATTTCATTGGAGTTATTAACTTTAGGTTTTAAAGTGCTGTAGTACTTGTTATTAAAGGATTACAGCGTCATAATAAAAAAGAATTACATATGAAAATAATGTTCATTTTTTATTTGCACAACGATTGTTAATAACCTTAAAAACCTCTGTTCTTTTAATGGTTTGAGGATGATAAAAATTTTTTAACGCAGAGATATTTGTTGTTTGTCCGGATGTTAAGTTGCTTAAATTGCGAGTTTTATCACTATATTCTTTAAAAAGGAAGTGTTGAGATTGTTCGGGTTATTTGGATTATACCCGGGACGAAAAAAATAAAGGCTGTCCAAAAAATGAACAGCCTTTAGATTATAAAGCAGAAGAATTATATTTATTCTATTCTTCTCATACCATATTTACCATAAACAGTTTCCGGTTCGTCTGCATAATCAGTATGTTGTGTGAACTCCGGATCTGGTCCGTCTTTTGTACACTGGAAATGTATAGTATAATAGTTCTTAGATAAATCATTTTCGTAGGTATAGAATGTTACATAATAGTGAACATCTACTCCGCTAACAGTCGCTGTGGCTTCCGGATATTTTTGTTTCAGCAGTATATCAATTGCTTCAGGTAACCTTTTCCAGGTTTCATCAATGGCTTCATCTTGTGTTAAACCGTCAAATCCGGGGATATTATATTCATTTCTTTTACCCAATCGAAGATCAAAATTTGAATAATATGAACTTGCTCCGTAATAAAATTCACCCGTTCCGTAAGAGTCGATATAATCCTGGCTGACTTCATTTTTTACATAATCAACAATGATTTGATAATCGGCCCCTGACATGGTGAATTCAATGGTTGGATCGAAAACCCAATTCTCTCCATTATGAATAAATTGCTGGGTTGTTTCATTAATATAATTGTAAAGTGACTGCCACTCCCCATTGGTGTATGTATATTCATCGGCTAAGGTTAATGTACCTTCAATTCCTGTATAATAATCGTATATGATAATTTTAGTAATCCCTTCGCCAGCAGCAGGATACATTGCTTTTAATAAATTGGGCAAGTAATCCCGTGGACTTTCATCACTGGAGAAACTGTTGTAATCTCCGGGAGCTCCCATTGCATCATAATCCTTACTACTTAGATGATAAACATCATCAACGATCATCCATGAAGATCCATCATATTCATAGATATCATATTTGGTATAGGGTGTTTTTTCGTCTGTTACCACATAGCCAGGGTCATAAACTCTTACTGTAACATCATCAATTTGCATGGTAGTGGTTATATCACCATCTCCACCAGTATATTTAAAAGCAATATAAACATTGCCTCCAGTATAAGTATCCAGAGTAATATTCCCGGATTCAACCCAGGAACTGGCATAGCCACCAGAATTTCCTGTTGATAAGGTTGGATTCAAATTTACCCATGTAGCCGTATTTGGGTCTCCGGTTCCGGTATAATCAGTAGAGATTAAAACTTCCAAGGGATCTCCATTATTATATCCATCTTTACTTTTGAAATTGAATATTGCTTCTGGATAATCAGTCAGGTCTACAACAGGGGTAATTAGCCAGCTAATATTAGATGGTTCTTCTGAACCATAGGCACTCATTTGTACATATAAATTGTTATCATACTCTCTGCCTTCCCAGGTTTCTGTGCCCACTTCATTAAAAACCATCCAGTTGTCAATATCTATTGATTCATAAGGGATTACCTCATTAAATTTTTCTTCAAAATAAATTGGATAGTCGCTTTCAGTCATAACAGGATCTACATCACTGTACTTATATTTTATAATATAGATTTCATCTTCAACCGCATCTGAAATACTATCATTTAAAACATCTGGAATAAAGAAATCAGGATTGTATTCAGGATAAAAATAACCTGCTGTTCCAACAAACTCATTAACTGAATTGTAGTAATTTGATGTAAATTCTATTATTTCGGCATTAGAATAAGTGGCCAGTTCGTCCGGAATATCAGCTATATAATTAAAGGTTACATTCGCTGCAGAATTCTTATTGAGTGCAGGAAATAAATCGGACAATAAATAAGGAACATAATCTGCCCCGGCGAAACTGTCATTGAATGCTTTAAAATTAGAAAGGTATTCAGCCCAGGTGGAATCCTGTGCGTTCTCAGCATCAGCTAAAGCATAGGATGTTAATGTTTCATAATCGTTAGAAGTCAGCGTATATTCAATATTTTCATAATAGGGTTCCACTTTTTCGTCTAATTCTTTGTAGACATCATCCATTTGTTCACAAGACCAAATGGATACTAATAAAATCGAGGTTAATATTAATATTTTTTTCATAATAAATTTTTATTAAAAGTTAACTTTTAAACCAGTAGACCATGTTCTGCCAAAACCATACCATACTAACGCAGAATGCACATTATGATAATCTCCGTCTGTTGCATCCGCAATATATTCAGTATCAAATGCATTGTTTAGGTTTGCATAAAGCGTCGTATTAAAATCACCTACTTTAAACTTATAACTTAGGTTGACATCAAATAAGTATGCATCGGGCATTTGCCATGCATCAACTTTGTCTTCTTCAGTTGTTCTGTTCTCAGGATTAAAATCGGCAAAGTTTTTTCCATAATAGTTAAAATCTGCCCCCACTTTAAGTTTAGGCAGTATTTCATAATTTACAGACAAAGCACTTGTTATTTGAGCGGAATTACCAACATGAACACCTTCCAGGTATGCATTATAAGTCCCCTGTAATACTTGATTTTGATCGTATAGCTCAAAGTCAACATCATTAGACCATACCCAATCGCCATACGAGAACATTCCTTTAATATCGAGCTTGTTAATTGGCCTGTAGGCTACCTCAACTTCAACTCCCTGGTGTAAAGCATTTATTCCCGGGATATTTGCGGTATAATCACCAAACGATTTAACTAATCCTTTATCTTTCCACTCTGTTCTGTAAAAGTTTATTTTAGCATTAATAAAGCTGGTTGAAAAACCATATCCCAGTTCGAAAGTAATGATGGTTTCATTTTTGGCATCCTCGTTAAAGTCGTTCGTATAACCTAAAAAAGCATTTCTAAAATAAGGAGCCCTGGAAACATAACCTCCATTTGCAAATACATTATGATTTTCATCAATATTATAATTTATTCCACCTTTAGCATTATAAGACCAAAATCCAATCCAGTCTGATACCTGTTCTTCAGGGGTATATTGAAAATAGTCCGTTCTTCTGTAACTATTATTTGCACCCGATAAAGAAATGAACGCGGAATATTCATCCTTAACATATTCGCCTTGAACGAACAGGCCTGCCCATAATACTTCGCCTAGGTTGTAATAATTTACATAGTCTCCCTTATAGAGAGGCGTACCAGGATCTCTGTTTATATTACTGCTGTTTAGGAAATATTTACCTCCCAACAAATCTTCAATTTGGTAAGCATGATACCCTTTGTAATACCGTCCATCAAAACCACCCGTGATTTTAATGTCTCCTAACTGGTTGGTATATGAAGAAAGAACTCCGTACCAATCGTGAGAATTAATACCATTTGCAATTATTGCTGTTGATCCATTAACCGCATTTTCATTTTCCTGAATAACAGCATCATAGTCCAGATATCCCTCCGGAGTTAATTTTGTATCATCGTAGGGGCGGCCTGTGTAACGATCAATACCTAACCAATTCGAATTAGGTCCGTACACTCTTCTTCCACCACCATCAGAGATAGATGCATAGACGGCTGTAGAAAGATTTGAGTTTTCGTTTATCGTCCAGTAGTGATTTAAAGAAATTTGTGGTTTATGGTAGTAATTATAGGCGTATCCGGTATTATAAATTTCTCCATTACGGTATCCAAAGTCTGAGTTCCATTTAAGTCCTTCGGGATGTTCTCTGTAATCCTGGATATAGTGTTGGTTGCTTCTTTGGTTATGCCATTGTGGCGCACCAAATGCGGTTAATGAAATTCTATGATTTTCATTGATAATTTTTGAGATATTTCCAAAATAGGACCATCCTTCAAAATTTGTCGCTTGAATATATCCATCACCATAAGTTCTGCCGCCGGCAAAAGTTATGGCCCAGCCATTATCCATTAGCCCTGTTGATAGTGTTAAATTTTGTTTTCTGTAGCCATCGTTTCCAATTCCATAATACACAGAACCTCCTTTTTCTGCTTCGGTACTTTGAGTAATAATATTTATCGTACCTCCAACTGATGATAAAGCTAATTTAGACGCTCCAAGACCACGCTGAACCTGCATAGATGCTGTAACATCAGATAGTCCGGCCCAATTTGACCAGTATACCTTTCCACTTTCCATATCATTTACGGGTACTCCATTAATTAAAACCCCAATATTGTTGGAATCAAAACCTCGTAAATAGATTCGGCTATCTCCAAAACCACCCCCTTGTTTAGTGGCATAAACACTGGGTGTAGATTTTAAAATTTCGGGATATTCCTGTGTCCCTAGTTTTTCCTGAATTAGTTCAGGCTTAATGGTTGAAACGGCAACCGGTGTTTCCCGGTCTTTGGCAAAAGAAGAGATAATTCTCACTTCTTCAAGACCAATTGCGTCGGCATCTAAGGCAACGTTGCCTAAGTCAATATCCTGCCCGGATGTTGCAGAAACAGTTTTAGTCTTTTCAATGTATCCAACATAAGAGAAGATTAGTTTTTGCTCACCCGAAGGAACGGTAATGGAAAAGCTTCCGTCAAGTGCAGAGGCAGTACCAATGGTTGTTCCTTCTACAACAACTGATGCACCAATTAAAGGTTCGTTGGTGCTGGCATCTGTTAAGACACCTTTTACTTTCGTTTGACTGAATGATGCAAAAGAGATAAACATCAAAGCCACGATTAGAATTTTAGTTTTCAGAATTTTCATCATTGAATTGTTTAAGGTTTGGGTTTATTTTTAAAGTTTAAAACAAGAATACAAAAGTAGAATTTCTTGGAACATCAAAAGTAGAGAAAATATTAATTAATTATTAAATTATCAGACAAGAATATATTAACAGATAACCGGATTTTTTAGTCTGCTATAAGTGTTGCTATAAAGGGTTTTTGTGGTTTTTTTAAATTAATATGTTAATAAATGTTAATATTTTTATGATTAAGTAGTATTTATTGTTTTGAGAATTTTTTCTGTAGCCCCGGTTTTTTGTTTTACAAATGTTGACGCAATTTCCCCTTTTTCACGGATAAGATTTTTATCACTCATCAACCTTTTAATGGTATGTTCAAAATCACTGTAATTTTGAATCGCTATAGCACCTCCCTCCTGGACCAGGTCAACAGCTTCCTGGAATTTTTCGTAATTTGGACCAAAAATTACAGGTAAACCGTACGTCGCTGCTTCTAATACATTATGGATTCCTTTGCCAAAGCCTCCGCCAATATATGCTATATCACCATACCTGTATAACGATGATAAAAGCCCGATGCAATCTACAATTAAAACATCGGCCTCCTCTATATTGTTTATGTTAGCCTCTGAATATTTGAAAACCTTTTTATGGGAGTCAAAAAGTTTTAAGATTCGTTCAATATTTTCAGCGTTTACTTCATGTGGAGCAACAATTAATTTAAATTTTTGAGTCGTTTGGTTGTAATAGTTAAATATAATTTCTTCATCAGGTTTCCATGTGCTTCCTGCAATAAATACTCCTGAGTTATTTTTGAATTTTTCGATTAATGGAAGTGCTTTTGATTGTTTGGCGATGGCAGATACCCGATCAAACCTGGTATCTCCCGTCACCGTAACGTTATTGATATCAATTGACTGTAGGAGGTTTTCTGATTGTTTATTTTGAACAAAAAAATGGCTGAAAAACCGAAGCATTTTTCGATATTGTAGATTAAATGGCTTAAAAAAGCGTTGTTCTTTTCTGAAAATCCCGGAAATCAGGTATAACGGAATCTTACGCATGAATATCTCTCGTAAGAAAAAATACCAGAATTCGTATTTTATAAAAAAGATGATGTCTGGTTTAACCAGATTTAAAAATTTTTTTGCATTATACGGAGTATCAAGAGGCAAATAAAACACATAATCGGCATGTTGGTAATTTTTGCGAATTTCAAAACCCGAAGGCGAATAAAAAGTAAGTAATATTTTATAGTCTCTATACTTTTCTTTAAAAGCTTCTATTAGCGGGCGACCCTGCTCAAATTCACCTAACGAAGCGCAATGAAACCATGCTGTTTTACTTTCCCTGCTTACGCGGGATTCAATGCTTTTTAATAATTTTTTTCTTCCGCGGATCCATAACTTAGCTTTGCGGTTAAATAGCGATGCAATTAATACTACAAAATAATATAGGTGAATACCTAAAAGATATATTCCGGTCATGAATTTTTTCTACAAATTTAAAGGTCTAATTTATTTTTTTTGTTGTTTTTATTGGATAATTATCGCATTTGTTTTAATCTGCTGTTTATTAAGAAGTTAGGATTGGGTGTTTTTATCTGTATCGCTGTATATAGGATTAATATTGACTTTTGTTGACATTAATTTTATTTAAAATATTTGTTTTATGAATATTTTTTATATTTTAGCCCATAAATATGGATTTCTTGATATCCTAACCCTAAAATTTAAATCCAAAGGTCTTCTTCAAAATGAAGGCCTTTTTTTATTTTTTAAATTAAACTCATTCAACATTTCTAAAATAATTCCGTTCTTTAAACGAATTCATTTATAATTTATGAATGAATCTTTTAACGAAAAATCATAATTATAATAATTAGTTTATTTTTATTTTTTGTTAAGGTTAACCTGTACTATTCATAAATGGTTGAAAAGAAAATTTTAATGAATACATCTGGTGAAATGCTTATCTTTAAATTTGTTTAAAAATCCGGGTATTGAAACGATATGGTTTTGTAATATTATTAGTTATTGTTTCTTTGAGTTCTTATGCTCAAAATTATAGTAATTTACGTTCGAAAATTATTACGATTAAAAACGATACTATACAAATTGATACCTTAAGTATTATCCCGGGTTCAGCTATTTTGTCTGCTCAGAATAAAATCTTTTCCGACACTTTATATCGTTTCAATTATGCTCAATCTATGCTTATAGTATCTCCCAAACTGGCTTCGGATATTAAACAAATATCTGTCACTTACAGGGTGTTCCCTATCGACTTTTCTTCAACATGGTATCACCGAAAACAGAGTGACTTTGAACTTGCCGGACCGGTAATGCTAAAGTCAGAAAGTGATTTGCCTTCTTCAAATACAAATTTTTTTACCGATAATCGACTGGATAAAAGAGGAAGTATATCCCGGGGGGTTACTATTGGCAATAATCAGGATGCCGTACTTAACTCAAGGCTGAGTTTACAGTTAGATGGTAAAATAGGTGACAACATGAACCTGCTGGCTGCTATTTCTGATGAAAACATTCCGGTACAACCCGAGGGAAGCTCTCAGCAGATTCAGGATTTTGATAAAGTATTTATTCAATTATATAACGAAAAGTTTAAACTTGTAGCCGGCGATTTTGAGATATCCAGACCGGTGGGATATTATATGAACGTGAACAAAAAAGCGCAAGGGGGACTTTTAAATGTTAAATTTCAGGGAAAACAAAAAGCATCAAATGTTTTGGAAACAACTGTTAGTGGAGCCGTTTCCAAAGGAAAGCTCTGCCTTAAAAAATTTCAGGGGCAGGAAGGAAATCAAGGCCCTTATAAACTAACAGGTTGTGAAAACGAACAGTTTATTATTGTGCTGGCAGGGACAGAAAAAGTTTATATCGATGGTAAATTGCAGGTTCGTGGAAAAGAGAATGACTATACGATTGATTATAATACAGGAGAAGTTACGTTTACTGCTAACGAACCTATAACTAAAAATTCCAGGATTACCGTAGAATTCGAGTACTCAGAGAAGAATTATGCACGGTTTATGCTGTATAGTACGAACACTTACAGGAACGAAAAGGGGAAATTTTGGTTTAATGTTTATTCTGAGCAGGATAGTAAAAACCAACCTTTAAACCAGGACTTAACACAAGAACAAAAGGAAACGCTGGCACAGGTAGGCGATAATATCCAGAGTGCATTTGTTCCTTATGTTGACAGTGTTGATTTTAGGAATGATTATGTACTTTACGAAAAAACAGATACAATAGTAGATGGGATAAGTTATGAGATTTACAAATATTCGACTCATCCCGAAAGGGCTTTTTTCCGGGTAGGATTTAGTTTTACCGGACAACAACAAGGGAACTACATACAAGCGAAAAGCAGTGCCAACGGGAAAGTTTATACCTGGGTAGCACCAGTAGAAGGTGTACCACAAGGGAACTATGAGCCTGTGAGGTTGCTGGTTTCACCCAAAAAGCAACAAATGGTTAATGTGGGTGGCGATTTTAGAATGAATAACACAGCACATTCTTTTTTTGAAATTGCTGTAAGTAATTATGATATGAATACTTTCTCGGAAAAAGATAACACCGATAATATCGGGTATGCATTGAAATTAAACGTGGAGAAATCATTATTGAATACCGATACCCTTAAAAATCGTTTAACTGCAGCGGTAAGCTATCAATTAATCAATAAGAATTTTACACAAATAGAACGATTTCGTCCTGTTGAATTTGAGAGGGACTGGAACATCGAATTTCCGTTTTTTAATGATGAACATTTTGCTGATTTAACCCTTCATTACAAACATAAAGAATACATAAACGGGCAATACCAGTTTGCTCTGCTTAACAGTAAAAGCGAATACGAGGGATTGCGAAATGTTTTACATACATCATTCCGTAAATCGGGATATCAATTCCGGTTAAATTCAAGCTTGCTCAATACAAAGTCTGAAAGAAAAGAAACCCGGTTTATCAGATATGTAACAGAAATTTCTAAATCATTTAGCAAATTAAAGATTGGTTTTGAAAATGAGCTGGAACATAACGAATGGATAGATATGTTGACTGACAGTTTATTAAACAACAGCTTTAATTTCTCTTCGTATCGTTTTTATATTCAAAACTCCGATTCATCTGTAAATCAGTTTAGTGCAGGATACTTGCTAAGGAACGATTTGTTGCCTAAAGATAATCAATTGAACAGGGCTATGCAGTCGGAAGATTTTCAGTTAGGGTTCGGATTACTGAAAAACCCGGCAAGCATTTTAAAGACAAATATCAACTACCGGAAATTAAAAGTCCTGGACTCTTCTTTAACCAACAATACTGAAGAGAACACGATTACGGGGCGAGTAAGTTATAAATTCCGATTATTTAAAGGAGCTGTTACTTCATCGTTATTTTACGAAGCCGGCTCGGGGCTTGAACCCAAAAAAGAATATTCGTACCTGAGAGTTGCAGGAGGTCAGGGTACTTACACATGGACTGATTATAATAATAACTCGATTGCAGAGCTGGATGAGTTTGAGGTGGCAAAATTTCGGGATGAAGCGAACTACATCAGAATTTATACGCCCGGGAATGAGTATATAAAAACCTATAAAAATGAGTATAGTCAGGTTTTAAATATCAGGCCCGAAACGATTTGGAAAGATAAAGATGGCCTGCGGAAGGCATTATCAAAATTCACGAACAGCTTGGCTGTGTTAATGAATCGAAAATCAACCAATACGGATATACGTCAAAGCTTAAATCCTTTTGGCTTTTCTGATAACGATTCAACCCTGGTGCATTTAAACCAGAATGTTAGAAACACCCTTTCTTTTAATCGGTCAAATACCAGGTTTGGAATAGATTACATTTATCAGCAAAATAAAAATATATCATTGTTAACAAATGGTTTTGATGAACGAAAGAGTATGCAAAACGGGATTAGGGTTCGTTGGAATTTCATTTCAGTTTTCACCCTGCAGAATGAATTTGAAGCAGGGACCAAAGAATATTTTTCGGAATTTTTTAGTGCTAAAAATTATCAATTAGACATTACGCATAATGAATTAAAAATTCAGTACCAGCCAGGATTTCAAACGAAGATGGAATTAAACTACCGCTACTCAGAGAAAGTAAATACCGAGGCTATGGAAAAGAGTATGTCGCATAAAACAGGAGCAGAGATTAACTATACTTTTACGCAAAAAGGGAATATATTAATGCAAGCTAATTATATAAAAATAGACTATAATGAAGACAGTAATACCTCGTTGGCATACGAAATGCTTGATGGATTAAAACCGGGTAATAATGCTACATGGAATATTTCTTTTCAGCGTAAACTGGGTGGATACCTGGAGTTAAACCTAATGTACAACGGGCGTTATTCCGAAAGCATCAAAACAATACATACAGGGAGTATACAGTTACGCGCCTATTTTTAGAAGGCAGCCATCAATAGATCAATATCTTTAGATGGTATTCCAAAATAATTTCCAATACGCGAGTTGGTTAATATACCATTGTAAACATAAACACCATGCCGTAATCCCATGTCGTCTTTCATCTTTTTATTCATCCCGCCTGCTTCGGCAATGCTCAATAAAAGAGGACTAAACACATTACTTAAGGCTATGGATGCAGTACGTGCCACTCGTGAAGCAATATTGGGAACGCAATAATGAATAACGCCGTGTTTGGTATATACGGGATTGGAATGAATCATACATTCAGATGTTTCAATACATCCACCCTGGTCAATACTTAAATCAACAATAACAGCTCCCTTTTTCATCTTTTTAACCATATCTTCGCTAATAAAATGTTGAGGTCCTTTTTCTCCAAAATGAACAGCACCTATAACAACATCGGCAGACTTTAGGTGTTTTTCAATAACTTTAGGATGAAATACAGAAGTAAACAGGCGCTGTGAAAGGTTGGTTTGTAATCGTTTCAACTTAGTAATAGAGCGGTCGAATATTTTAATAAATGCCCCGAGTCCAAGAGCTGCCCTTGCAGCATATTCGGCCGCTGTTCCGGCACCTAATATTAGAACTTCGGTGGATGTTATGCCGGTAACCCCGCCAAGCAAAACACCCTTTCCTTCGTGAACATTACTTAAATATTCGGCAGCAATTAGGATTGAGGTTGTTCCGGCAATTTCACTCATTGAACGAACAACCGGGTAACAGTGGTCTTTATCTTTTAGTCCTTCGAAAGATATGGCTGTTATCTTTTTTTGCATTAATTTACGGATATATTCTTCAGACTGTGATAAAAAGTTAAGCGATGAAAAAAGTATCTGGTTGGTTTTAAATAGTTCTAGTTCTTTAATGGTGGGGGGTGCAATTTTTAAAATAATATCACATTGATAAACATCTGACTTTTTAGTAGCAATTTGTCCACCACACTCGCTATAATCATTGTTGGAATAATTGGCCGCAACACCGGCATCGTTTTCAATAATTACTTCATGTCCGTTATTTACTAAAAGCTCAACGGCTTCGGGGGTTAATCCTACACGACTTTCATATTTTCTGTATTCTTTCGGGATTCCGATAACTAACTTTTCTGTTTTTTTCCCAATTTCAAGCATCTCTTCTTGCGGGAGCAGGCCAGTATTTCCAAAAGAATAGTTTTTTTGTTCTTTTTTATCCGACATAAGGCATTCTGATTAATACTAATATTGAAGAAGCCCAAAATAGTATTTTTTTGGGGCATAATCAAGTATTTTTTAAGGGATATTTTGGGGGTGATTTTTTTTAGTGAATATTTATGGTGCGACTACCATCTTCATTTTCCACCATTTGAACAAACACAATATGATCGGGTAAAATTTCTGCAACTTTATCCGGCCATTCTATAAAGCAGTAATTTCCCGAGTAAAAATAGTCTTCATAACCAAAATCAAATACCTCTTCAATTTTTTCTATTCTGTAAAAATCAAAATGATAAATAGTATTTCCATTGCTGGTTTGATACTCGTTTATTAAAGCAAAGGTAGGACTTGTAACAATTTCAACAACCCCTAACTCATTACATAAAGCCTTAATAAAAGTCGTTTTTCCTACACCCATAGAACCAAAAAATGCAATTACCTTTTTGTTTTGTATGAGCCGTAAAAATTTTTCGGCCACCACATTTAAATCTGATAATGATTTTAACACTAATGAATTCATATATGCAAGGTAGCAAAAAAAATTAAAAGTTGGGAGTTAATTTGATAAATGGGATAATCATCTCTTCCATTGATATTCCGCCATGCTGAAATGTGTCTTTGTAATATTTTACGTAATAGTTGTAGTTGTTTGGATAGGCTAGAAAGTCGTTATTTAAGGCAAAAATGTATGATGTGCTGATATGTGACTTGGGTAAATGAATTTTTTCTGGATTTGGGACTCCATATACTTCTTTGGACTTGTAATTCAGGCTTTTCCCGTTTTTGTAGCGTAAATTGGTCGATGTGTTTTTATCACCCACTACTTTAATGGGATTTTTAACCCTTATCGTTCCATGGTCTGTTGTGATAAAAATTTTAACTTTCTCTTTTTGTAATTCTTTTATTAATGAAAACAATGGCGAATGTTTAAACCAGGATAAAGTTAGCGATCGGTAAGCCGGTTCGTCATTTGCAAGTTCACGTATCATCTCAATTTCAGTACGGGCATGCGAAAGCATATCAATGTAGTTGTAAACCAGAATGTTGAGCTGATTATTTAGAAGGTCCTGAATATTTTCTACAATTTTTTCCCCTTTTTTAAGTTGATTTACTTTTTCATAAGCGTATTTGTATTTTTTACTAAATCTTGATAATTGTTTTTCAAACAACTCTTTTTCTCTTAAATTTTTTCCCCCTTCTTCCTCATCATTTAACCATAAATCAGGATATAGATTATTAATTTCAGCAGGCATTAATCCTGCAAAAATTGCATTTCTTGAATATTGAGTAGCTGTTGGTAATATACTGCAATACAACTCCTCGTTTTCTACTAAAAAGTAATCACTAATTAAAGGTTGTATCAACTTCCATTGATCGTATCGGAAATTGTCAATAATTATTAAGAATACTTTTTCACCTTTATCCATTGCCGGGAAGATACGATCTTTAAACAGGTTAGGTGAAAGAATTGGTTTGGACTCTTTTTTTTCAGTAAACCAGGATTCGTAATTTTTTTGAATAAATTTACCAAATCCTTTGTTTGCTTCGCTTTTCTGCATTTTGAATACTTCCTGCATACCCGAGTCCTTATTTTCTTCAAGCTCCAACTCCCAAAAAACAAGTTTTTTATATAGCTCAACCCATTGGCTAAAAGAGTTAGCCTCTGAAATTTGCATTCCAATTTTTCCAAACTCAGACTGGTAAGATGAAACGGCTTTTTCAGAAACCAATCGTTTGGTATCCGTATTTTTTTTTATGCTTAATAAGATTTGCTTTGGGTTTACCGGCTTTATTAAATAGTCAGCTATTTTTGAACCAATAGCTTCGTCCATGATATCTTCTTCTTCACTTTTGGTAATCATAATTACCGGGATCGCGGGTTTTTCTTCTTTAATAATGTTTAATGTTTGTAATCCGCTTAATCCGGGCATATTCTCATCGAGAAAAATCAGGTCGAAGTTCTGTTCTCGTATCAGTTCAATCGCATCGTCCCCATTACTGGCAGTTACAACATCAAACCCTTTTTCTTTAAGAAAAATGATATGAGGTTTTAATAAATCAATCTCGTCATCGGTCCAGAGTATCTTTAACTGCTTCATTGGCATAAAAAAATTTAAATGCAATTTATAAAATAACAAATAATAATGATTATCAAAACGTATTTTAAATTAATCGGGATAATTGTTTCTAAAGTATATTAAATAATCACCCACAGATTTTTCTTCGAAAAGTTTTTCAAGGTTTTCTTCTGATATAATAAAATGCTGAAATTCATCTGATTTTATATCTCTAAAAATAGTTTTTTCTTCTATGGTAAACTGATTATGATATTCTTTGGCTTTTTGAGCATTGTCAAAACGCTTAACAAGAATAATTTCAACAAATTCGTTTAGGCTATTATTATCGATATCATAATTTTCCTGAATAAAGAAATCGAGATTAAAGTTAATGAGATTAAATCTTAGTTGATTGATATCTGCTGATTTATTTATAGCAATACCCAATAAATGTTTACTCTCAGGATTATAGTCATAAATTTCTGCAATCTCTTTCAGTTTTTCCTGAGTGATTTGTTCTGCGACATCATCGGTTTTTTCTTCATCACCGTGACTTGTCTCATCTTTATCATTAAATTGTTTTAGTTCGTTAGCACGGATAGTAGCTAGCATTTCTTCAGATAAGTTAGCCACAGGGTCGGCAGAGAATTCATCGATAATTTTTTCCAGTTCTTTTTTTATGGATGAGGCCCCATATAACTCACCCATTGAGAGCGTTTTGATAAACCTGTATTTAGGCTCATATTCGGTATGTTTATATTTTTTAAGCGCCTGATTGCTGCGCTGGATAACCTCTCTGTATTTTTTGTTTTTATATAGATTTAACGTTTGTGTATAATCATTTTTCTTTTCCTGTTCTTCCTCTTCATATTGTTTAAAATAATTAGGGTCGAGGAGTACTTTAGCATGCTTTGATTCAGGATAGTTCCTGATAATCATATTTTTATATACATTAGCCTGGCCCTGGTTGTTTTGTTGCTGATAAACTTTATATAAACCGTAATAAGCAGCAACTTTATATTCACTTTCCGGGTAACGATCGATTAATTCTTTATATGCATCAATGGACAGGGAGTAATCTTTTAAATCATTACGGTATACTTCTCCCAGATTGTACAGGGCATTTTGTATTTTTTTATGCGAGACCTGCATTGCAGAATCTGTTAGAGGCAATTCTACAAGATAATATTCGGGTTTATTATCATCGAGTCCTTTTCTTGGGTCAAGAACTTCATCGCTTAGTTCATCCTGGTTAATTTGTTCAATGCCTAATAATTGCTTGCTGGATCTACGCCAGTTGTCTTCCAGCTTTCGGTCTCCCCATTTTCTTCTAAATTCAGGCTCTCCAAAACTTTTTGCATCCTGATTGTAGAAATACCATTTGCCGCTTTGATTATTTATTGCATAATTGCGATTGCGATTTCCCGGATAAATCTCCTGGTTATTGCGTTCTCTTTCTCTGCTTTGTTTTTCGGCTTCTTCTGTATTACGTTGTTGTATAATTTGTTGGATAAATCTTTTTCGTTCACTTTCGCTCATGGAAGCTACCTTTTGTATACTATCCTGGTGTTGTACTGTTTTTAGATTTTTAACCAGTTTGGATAGATAGGTGTTTTTTCTTGCCAACACTTTGTAATCCGGGAATTCAGGATCAAGCGATACAATAGCACTGTCGAAGTAGGCTTGTGATTCCATGTAATTATGTTGATCGAAAAAAGTGTTTGCCAGTGCCAGGTAGGTTAATCCTTTTTGATTTCTATTACCCATACTGTTTTGTGCAGATAATTGATAATATTTTATGGCTTTATTTATATTTTCACGATTCATTTCTAATTGCCCCAGCGCATAATAGATTTGATCCTGATAGTCATCATTTTTTTCGTCTTTAAGCATTTTTAAAAGCTCTGCTTCTATGGTTTTCCCCGAGCGTTCGCTTCCTGAAAAAAGTGTAGCCCTCTTTATCTTTGAGTTAAAGGTCATCTCATAGGGCGGATTCATTTTAATTACTTTCTCATATAGTTTCGATGCTTCGTTAAACTGGTTAAGTTCTTCTTTAATCTGAGCCTGGATAAATGTTAGTCGTAATTTATCTTTTTTCTTTTTGGCTTGTTGCAAGGCCTCCTCAACAAATGGTCCGGCTTGTTTAACCATGTTTTGTTTAAGATAGAAGTCTGCAGCCGTTAAGTTTCTTTCGTAGGTTATGTCTTCTGGATATTCAATGTCGGTTAAAATCAGGTCTAAGTATTCTTTTGCCTCCCGAAAATCTCTTAACTCGACGTTTGCCCTGACTAACCAATTGTAAGCAAGAAAACGTGTTTTTTTATCTTTAAATTGATTAATAATGTAATTAAATGTTTGTATGGCACTCTGATATTCTGTTTGGTAGAAAAATGCCTTTCCCATTAACAGGTAAGCATCATCAATAAAAATATTGTATTCGTTTTTATTGTAAAATTCTTTATCTTTTGATGACAGGATGCCCTTTCCCTGATCGGGTTTGGCCGTTATGGAATGCATTTTTATAGACTTGCTCGATTTTTCAATCGTTCGATCCATTTGGGGTTTTAAACCAGCTGCTATTTCTTCATCGCCATACGTAAATATGGATAAAATTCTCGAGTAATCATCCTGATAACTTTCCCGGTATTTTTTAACCCCCTCTTTAAAACTTTCGCCTCCGTTAAAAAGGATATTGTATTTTGTGGTTAATGCATGATAAAACCGTGTTAATCCGGTATTCTTCTGTGTTGAACAACCCACCAGGAAAAACAATATTATTAAATAAAAAAAATAACTCCTTCTTATTTTTGTCACAGATAAAATAGATTTTTTTATTTGCTAAAATAACTCAAATTTTAAACAAATAGTATGTAAAGAATTAATTTCCCTTTAAACAGGAATGATAAACGAGTTTTTTTGATTAAAAGAAATTTAGAGCACAGAATTTACCGCGTCATTAAATATCCTCCTTTATCACCCCCTTCGGGGCCTAGTTCGATTAAGTAATCGGCTGCTTTATATAACCATGGATGATGTTCAATAATATAAAGCGTATGCCCCAGGTTACGCAAATTTATCAATACTTTTAATAGTTTCTCTATGTCATAGAAATGGAGGCCTGTTGTAGGTTCATCAAATAAATACAGGCATTTTTTATGGTTTTGTTTGATTAATTCTTTGGCCAGCTTTAATCGTTGGGCTTCACCGCCGGAAAGAGTAGTTGCTGACTGACCCAGCTTTAGATGATCTAATCCCAAATCGTTTAACAACTGGAATGATGTTTTTAGCTTCTCTTCGGAAGCAAATATCTCTGCTGCTTTATGTATCGTCATTTCCAGAATATCAGAAATGGTAAAATCATTCCACTTGACTTGCAGTATATCCCGGCTAAACCTTTTCCCTTCACATATTGGGCAAGGGGTCCATACATCCGAAAGAAAATCCATAGCAACCTTTAACTGTCCCTGTCCTTTACAGTTTTCACATCTTCCCCCTTTTGCGTTAAAGGAAAAATGTGTTTTTTTTAGATTTTGATTTTTAGCAACTTTTGTCGAGGCAAAGAGTGCTCTTATTTCATCATAAATGCCAAGAAATGTTGCCGGTGTACTTAGTGGGTTGTTCCCAATAGGTGTTTGATCCATGGTTAGAATGCTATCAAATGCTTCAAAGCCCCGGATAGATTTGCAATTTATGGCGCTTTTTTTATGGGCCGATGAAGCAATTACATCAAACAATAAGCTGGATTTCCCACTTCCGGAAACTCCTGAAAAAACCGTTAATCCATTGATGGGTAATGTTAAATCTAAATTTTTAAGATTGTGGGCTTTTGCTCCTTTTATTCGTAACTTAAAATCTAATTCCAGATTGGATTTTTGGATTTCGAATGAATAATTGTCCTGCAGGTATTTTGCTGTTAGCGTTTTATTGTTTTTTATGAATTTTTCAAGATTGCCTTCACCTATTAATCTTCCACCTTTATCACCCGCCTTAGGACCTAATTCAATGATATGATGTGCCGACTTTATGATGTTCTCATCATGCTCAACCACCACAACGGTGTTATTTTCTGCAAGTTGGTGCAATAGTTTAATCAGGTTTTGTGTATCTTTTGAGTGCAAACCCACGGTAGGTTCATCCAAAACATAAGTGATTCCGGTTAATTCACCACCGATTTGAGCGATCAACCTTAATCTTCTTCCTTCCCCTCCGGATAAGGTTCTAGTTCCCCGTTGAATGCTTAAATAGCCAAGCCCGATATTTTTCATGGCCTTTAATTTCTCTTCGCATAAACGTATTATTTCTTTACTTATTCGTTGTTCTGAATTTGATAAAAATTTATTTAGGTTCTTAAAAAAAAGTATCGCTTCAGTGGTTTCCAGCGTGGCAAGATCTGCAATATTTTTACCGGCAACCTGGTATTTTAACGCTTCCTTGTTTAATCTTGAACCATTGCAATGATGGCATTTTATTTCTTTCATTAAAGCGGTTACGTCAGCACCTCCTTGCTTGTCATGTTTTCGAACGTATTCATCGTTAATATAATGTGTAAGTCCAGGCCATTTTCCTTTAAACCGGTGAATGCCTTCTCTGTTTTTACGTTTATAGTGCCAGGCTACCTCATATTCTTTATTCCCGGTTCCATATAATGCGATTTCTTTGGCTTTATTACTTAAATCTATCCATGGTTTTGAAAAATCAATTTTTTGTTCTAACCCAACAGCATCTAAGGTAGCCATATACTGGCCATACGGATCGCCATAAAACTTGCCGGTTTTATTACCGTTCATGGCACCATTTTTTAATGGCCGTTCCGGCCGGGAAATTAACCGTTCGGGATCGCAGGTTAATTCAATCCCTAAGCCATTGCATACAGGACATGACCCCGCCTGATGATTAAATGAAAAATGATTGGAAAGCAGGGTGCATTTTTTCCCTTTTGGGTCTTTTGAAATCCTGGAATAGATTAATCGATATAAATCGTATAACCCCGTAATGGTACCAACTGTAGCCCTAGGATTGCGTGTAATCGATTTATTGTTAATGGCAATCGTTGGCGTTAATCCTAAACTTTCCACCATGTCAGGACGGGGCTTTTGTTGGATTAAACTTCTTGCATATGTAGAAAAACTTTCGGTAAACCGCAATTGCCCTTCGGTAAACAGCGTATCGAAAGCCAATGAAGATTTTCCGCTACCACTAACTCCGGTAATTACGGTTAGCTTATTTATGGGAATTCTAACATCAATTTCTTTTAAGTTGTGTGTTCTAACTCCTTTTAATTCAACAGGGCTTTTTATGATTTCTTCCAGCCTCTTTTTTTCTTCCGGTTGCTTATCCTTCTTAGTTTCTGTTAATGCTTGTGCAGTATACGATTTTTTGGAGCGTAATAAATCTTTAAAACTTCCGGAGAAAATTACTTCACCTCCATAATCACCTCCTTCAGGGCCTAAATCTACAATATGATCGGCATATCTTATTAATTCTTCGTCGTGTTCAATGACAATAACGGTATGCCCATTTTGAGTCAGGTTTTGCAATGCTTTTAACAGGATGGAAACATCGTAAGGATGGAGTCCTGTGGTAGGTTCGTCGAAAATATATAGGGTGTGGTTTTTCGAAGGTTTTACCAGCTCGGCAGCTAATTTTAATCGTTGCGCTTCGCCACCGGATAATGTAGTAGCCGATTGTCCTAATGCCAGGTATCCTAATCCCAAATCATTCATCGTTTTAAGATAATGATGAATGGTTGGTTCGTCTATAAAAAAGGTAAGGGCATCTGAAATTTCCATCTCAAGAATGTCAGCGATATTTTTTCCCTTATATTTTATTTTCAGTGTTTCATCATCGTAGCGTTTTCCCTGGCAGGTTTCACAAGTGGTTTCAATATTGGCTAAAAAGTGCATTCCGGTTTGGATGATCCCGGCACCCTGACAGGTCTCACATCTTCCGCCCTGTGTATTAAAGGAGAAGTGCCCCGATTTCCAATTTCTATTTTTTGATTCAGGCAATGAAGCAAATAATTTTCGAATTAAATCAAATAATTTTGTATAGGTGGCCGGATTGCTTCGCGGTGTTCGTCCGATGGGCGTTTGATTGATTTCAATTATTTTCTGAACAGGTGTATCTTCGACAATTTCTTTTACTTCCAAATCAACTGTTTTCTCGTGATTAAGCTTTTGTTCAAAATATTTTCCAATGACTTCAAAAACAAGGGTGGATTTCCCGGCACCGGAAACTCCTGTAACAATATTCAATGCATGTAAACGGAAGTTTGCATGGATATTTTTAAGGTTATGCAGATTTGCTTTCTTTACGGTTAGCCATTTTTCTTCTAATTTTTTTGGAGAGGTATTTTTTATTGAGTTCTTATTTAGGTATTTTAATGTTTCACTTTCTGCACATTTAATTTCATGTAGATGATTCAAATCCGTGTCAAATAAAATTTTTCCTCCATCTGTTCCTGCTTTTGGTCCAACATCAATAATACGGTCGGCGCTGAGCATGGTTTCCTTATCGTGTTCAACAACCAAAACGGTGTTGCCCTGATCACGCAGCCGTTTCATAATTTTTATCAACCGGGCGTTGTCTCTCGGATGTAATCCGACAGAAGGCTCATCCAGAATATATAAGATTCCGCGTAACCCGTTACCAACCTGTGTGGCCAATCTTATTCTTTGTGCTTCGCCACCCGAAAGGGTTGTGGATTCGCGCATTAAGGTTAAATAGTCTATTCCAAGCTCTTCGAGAACAGAACAACGTTCAATGATTTTATTTTTTATCGATACAAAAACCTCTTCATCGGTATCATTATAAGCAATATTTTCAAAAGATGTTCTTAATGCGGATATCGATAAAGAGCTATAATCAAAAATATTTTTATTGTTAAAAGTAACCGACAGCGCTTGCTGATTAAGTCTTTTTCCCTGGCATTGCTTGCAAGTTACGGTTTTAGCAAATCGCAAAATATTTGGATTTCTGTCCACACGTAAAATGTTTTCCATAATGGGTAATATTCCTCTATAACACCCTTCTTCACGGGGCTTGGCAGTAATTCCGCTCCATTTCATTCGCGATTCGAGCGTATGTTTACCAAATGGGATGGTGATTTTATTACTTCCATAAAAAATAATATCTTTTTGTTCATCCGTTAAATCTTTCCATGGGATATCCACATTAAATCCTTCGGAACGGCAAACCCTGTCGAGCACATCGATGGTTACCTGAGAATAAATAGTATAACCCGATGGAGTGGTTATTTTTAAGGCTCCCTCACGTAAGCTTTTCGTTGGGTCTTTTATTAATAATTCCGGGTCGATTTGGTCTTCAACACCCAGCCCTTTGCAATTGGGGCAGTACCCATCAGGACTGTTAAAAGAGAAAAGGCTGCGTGACAATTTGATATCCGGGAATTGTTTGGATCTCTGCCCTAAACGGGCAAAAAGCAAACGCAGATAATCGTAAATTTCGCTTATGGTACCAACGGTAGAACGGGGGTTTCGACTAACCGTCTTTTGATCTACAGAGATAGCCGGCATTAATCCCTCGATTCGATCTACCTCAGGCCGGCTCATTTTACCTAAAAACTGACGGGCATACGAAGAAAAAGATTCGAAATACCGGCGCTGACTTTCTTTACAAATAACATCGTACACCAGGGAAGATTTTCCTGATCCTGAAACTCCGGTTATACAGGTTATCTGATGATGAGGAATTTTTAAGCTGACATCTTTAAGATTGTTTTCTTTAGCTTTCTCTATATTGATATAATCATGCACTTTATTTTTCATTTCTTTCTGTTTGTATGCAAATATAGAGAAATAGTGAATTTTATGAAGTGAAAATTCTAATTGAAATTATATCAAAAAAAGAGGACTAAAAAACATAAAGTCCTCTCTCAATTTATCATCTTATTAAAGCCAACTATTTATAAGTATTCGCTTATTCAAAGTATTCAAAAGCTTCGATGATATCCAGATATACACCATCGAATCCGGCATCAATAATTTTATCAAGATAAGCAGTTTCACTGCCTAAAATGATCGCTTTCCAATCAGCATTCCAATATTCAACTTTAAGTTTCCTTCCCATTCGGGATTTTCTGCCTTAAGCCATGTTGGAGAGCCCACGGTCCATGATTCATCCCAATAATAGCGGTAATCTTCAGCTTCTCCAATACTCATGTAGGAAACAATCAGTCGGGTCCCTCCATTAGCTTTTTGTTTTAATTGTTCAATTTCGGCAGTATTAAATTCCTCGTCTTCGTCACCAAAGAAAAGATCCATGATCAAAAGATCATAGTTTGTTGCTTTAATTGCATTTACAAATTCTGTTTTTGAAGCGAAATTTGTAGGATTAATTAGATACAAGAAATTTTGTACATCATGAATACTTGAGATTATGTCACTATTTTCATTGTAAACAGATAATGGATAATCCGGGATTTGGCTCAACTCCCTGTCATCAGCAGCAAAAGAAATATAGTTTTTTGCACTGTTTTTTGTATATGAATCATCCATTTTTGAGTGTGTGTAGCAATAGTCAGTAACTAAAATTACATTTCCTGTCGATTCAGATATATCTAACAAAGATGTAAGATATTCATTATCTTCATTTCCGGTAAGAATATCATCATCATCATAACCATAAAATAAATCTTCCTGTCCACATGCATCTATGGCATTGTTATAAACTACATCAGGAGATCCGTCTGTATCGCCATTAACAGAGACTAACTCATGACCATTCTGTGGTATAACTACAAAATTTGGATTTTTAGCTTTTGCGTATTGACTAATATCAGTCACAAAATCACGCATTTACTGCTTAAAATCAATGCCAGGATATAGATTATCGTCTTCATCATCATCACTGCATGAGAAAAAGATTACCAGAATAAACGAAATAAAAAATATTTTTTTCATAATTATCTGGGTTTAATGAATACTAAATATTGTGTTATACTTTTTCATAACATTACTGAAAATAATTTCGTGTCATTTTACTGCACTTTTGCCAATGTTTGCACAATGTTAAATGCCTGTAAAATCAAAGCTCATGTTAAAAACACTATTCTTTAATTATTTTTGTTGTAAATATTTTTTTATCTGTTTGAATACTGATAATGTAAATTCCACTCACAAAACTCGATAAATCAATACTTTCATTTTGTTGTATCTGTGTTTTTTCTCTTATCTTTTTACCTGTAATGTCTGAGATTGTTAGCTTCTGAATATTGTTATTTACAAATTCAAAGTTTACAATTCCGTTTGTTGGGTTTGGATATATTGAAATTCCGTTTGCAGATAAATCTGCAATTCCAACAAAAGTATTTACGGTAACATCAAAACTGCAAGT
>DATFIZ010000124.1:0-61120 GCA_035269575.1 Bacteroidales bacterium
TTGGTAACCTTGTTTTGCTGACCGGTACATATTATTGTACCCCCTCCAGCTGTGAATAACAATATCTTTGGGCAGCTCAGGATCGTATATCTCGTCCCAGCCCATCATCTTTTTGTTATTTTTTGTAAGTATTTTCTGTAGCTTTTTATTAAAATAGGCTTGTAGTTCATGATTACTGGTTAAGCCTTTTTGCTGCATAAAGGCTTGAATATCCTCATTGTTGTCCCATTGTTTTCCGTTATTTTCATCTCCACCAATGTGTATGTACTCATCAGGAAACAGTTGGCCCATCTCATGCAAGAATTCTCCCAGTACCTGATAAGTGAACTCCTTGGATGGATCCATGGTTGGGTCAAAAACACCAAAATATTTTTCAATTTCATAGGGTCCGGGTGCAGATGCTAATTCGGGCATACCCACCATCCATGAAGTGGTGTGTCCGGGCATGTCAAATTCGGGCATTACCCTAATCCCACGGATATTTGCATAATGGATGATTTCTTTCATTTCTTCCTGGGTAAAATATTCCCCGTTGGAGCCTTTTTCGTGCAGCTGGGGGAATTTTTTGCTTTCGATTCTGAACCCCTGATCTTCGGTTAAATGAAGGTGTAAAACATTCAATTTTACGGCCGACATGGCATCAATATTCCGTTTAACTACTTCAACTGGTAGGAAATGCCTGCAAACATCAAGCATTAATCCTCTCCAGGGAAACCTGGGTTCATCCATTATTTTTACTCCCGGGAAATAATAGCCCTCCGTATCAAATGTTGTTAATTGGAGTAATGTTTCTAAGGCATGAATCGCTCCTAAATCGGTTGCTGCAATTATGGAAATATCCTGATTGTTAATCGTGAGCTGGTAGGATTCATCTTCTTTAAGCTTTACTTCTCCAGGTCTATTTATATGAACGTTGATAACCTTCCCCTTTTCCGGCAAAAAAGGAATAGATGTTTTCTTACTAAGACGTTGAAGAAACCATTGTGTATTATCACTTATCCTTGGATGATAGTCTCCTGTAATTTCCAACCGGATTCCTTCAGTGGGGATTCGGAATTGCTCTTCTAAAGGCTCCATTGTTTTAGGGAGAGGCATTACTTGCCAATCCCGGGCATGAGCATTGACATAAAAGGATAAAAATCCGGCTAAAAGAATAATTTTATACATTGGTAGATATTTTTAGGGTTAATGTTTTACTCATTTTTTATGTTGTAATTCATTTAATGCAAAAGCATATGCACCTATAGCTATAGCCTGACTTGTGCCGAGTTTAGAACGTGCAACACCAATTTTCTTGTGAGAATTATAGATTACTTCACGATCGCTCAATGGTACTTTCACCCTATACTCGGTGTCCTGAAAAAAGGATGTTCTCTCTTCTTTATCTTCCAGGTTATAAACCATTAATTCGAGTCTTTGGGTTGTTGTTCCGTTAAATGCCGTTAATTCCCCATTAAGCTGAGCCATCATTGCAGGTGCAAATAACTCATAAGCATTGGATAATCCCCCACCGATAACAATATTACCGTCGAGTAGCGTCAGCGCATTGGCAAGAACATCTCCCAGCGACTTCCCAAACAGCTCAAAGCTTTTCATGGCAGCCTTTTGATCCCCTTTTTGAGTCCCCAAAGCAATATCATAAATATCTTTCGGGTTGAGATTATTGGTATAGCTGTCTTTACTTAATGTATTGTAATTTCGCTGAATAGCCCGTATGCTGATATTTTCTTCAGCAAACCGGTCAGGCTCCAATGCACTGTGTGATAGCCATATTTCAGCTCCCGCAGCATTATCACCCAAATAATGGTTGTGATTGTGAACTATCCCTGCACCAAAGCCTGTTCCCAGCGTAATACCCAGTAAATTTTTATATTCCCGTTGAATATTTTTTTCTTTAAAGGTTTTATTGATGTCAGGGAGAATTCCTGCAATGGCTTCGCCGTATGCAAAAAGGTCTCCGTCATTATTGATAAAAACAGGAATCTTGAAAATATCTTCCAGCATAGGACCGAGGGCCACACCGCCATGAAAGGCAGGCAGGTTTCCCAAATCACCGATAATTCCATTAGGATAATCTGCAGGCCCCGGAAATGCAAAGCTGATGGCAACAGGAGGGTAGGGTAGGTTTTCGGTTAGCTGTTTGAAGCCATTAATGATACCTTGTAAGCAGAGGTTTAGGTTATCTGCATTGCTGGGTTTCACCAGTGGATCCGTTATCGTTCGGTTTCCCTGCAAGGCAGAGAAAACAAAGTTTGTACCTCCGGCATCGAGTGTAAGTACTATCCGGTTGTCGTTATTGTACTGTATCATTGTGGGTTTACTGTTTTTGTGTTTTTAAAAGCCAGGTAAATAATATATAATAATCCTGCAAAAGGAACGGCAAAACCCGCTAATACACTAAATTTGTCAGCAACGAGTCCCATTAACGGAGGGATAAAGGCACCTCCGGCAATCGCGGTTATCATCAGTCCTGAAATTTCATTGGCACGTTCCGGCATATTATCTATTGTTATAGAGAAGATAAGCGGGAAAACATTGGCAAATCCCAGTCCTGTAATAAATACACCTGCAATGGTAAGCCATTGTATCTGAGAAAAAATAAGGATTAATCCGGTTAGGGAAAGCAATGATGTTATTCTAAAAAAAGTGGATGGTTTAGTCCAGTTTAAAATAACGCCTCCCATAAAGCGGCCAATGATAATGGCAATAAAAAAGAAAGCATTACCCAAAAGTCCCCAGGTTTTTAGTTCGAAGCCAAATTGATTGTTTAATAATATAGGGACTCCTGAACTCAGGCAAATTTCGCTGCCTACATAGATAAATATGCCCAGTACCATGGCTAAAACGTACCGGTTTTTAAGTAGGGAAAAACAACTTTTTAAGCTGGCAGGAGGCCTTTCCGTCTTTTCTTCATCAATACGTATAAGTCCAATAATGACAATAGTAAGAAGTAAAAATGCCACATAAATAGGAAACAAAACTCTCCAGTCGGCTCCAAACCATTTAGCGGCAGCAAATGGTATTAACGATCCGGTAAGTGAGCCTAAGGCCTTAACAAACTGTCCAAAGCTTAGGTTGCGTGAATATTTCCCAGGCCTGGAGACATCGCGCATGATAGGATTTCCTGCCACTTGTAAAATAGCTGCTCCGGCACCTAACATCAGGATCGTAATCAAGAAAAGGCCATAGTGGTTTAATCCAAATAAGGGAAGGGTAAGGCCTACGAGGGCGATAAAAAGCCCCAGCATTAATACAATTTTCTTTCCTTTTCTGTCCTGAAAGATTCCCATGGGGATGGAAAGTACACCAAACATGATAAATCCCATAAAAGCAATTAACTGAGCTTCAAAATTACTGAGAGCAAATTGTTCTTTTGCAAGTCCCACAAACGGGCCAACAGCATCACCAAAGCCCATGCATAGAAAGGCAAGAAGAATAGCAAATGTTTTTCGGTTCATAGTTGTAATGGTTTTATATTTTTAAATTAGTTTTTTCTGTTGACTCCCTTATCTTAAGATTTACCGGAAGTACTATTTGGTTATTCGTTGAACGGTTTGTTTGATGTTCTATTTGGTTTATTAATAGTTCAAAAGCTGATTGACATATTTTTTCAATCGGTTGACTTATCGCACTTATCCCCGGGTTCATAAAATGAAAATAAGGAACATCATCAAAACATATTAATCCTGTTTGCTCCGGAATATTAATGTTAAGGTTTCGGAGTGTTTCAAGGGTTGCGGTAGCCAGGTAATTGTTGAGGGTGAAAATACTATCAGGAAAAGGTTGCTTCTGATAAAGCTTTCTGAGTAAATTTTCTATTGCCAAAGTGTTTTTTGTATACGGAATCTCATAAACTTCAGGAGTGATATCTTTTTCGATAAGCGCTTTCTGAAATCCATCAATTCTTGCTTTAATGGTTGAAATATGTGTCGGAGTTATTGCCAGGGCTATTGGACGCTTAAATCCCTGAGTTAAGAGGTGCCTGGTTGCAATATAAGCACCTGTATTATTATCTACCGTTACAGAGGGTAAATCCGAACCCTTTACAAATCTATCGATTAATACTACGGGTAGGCCATTAAGATATAGTTCATTTAAATTACGATTATCTTTCTGCGAAGATGATATGATAAGACCATCAACCTGCTTTTCGGTTAAATTCCGGATAATTTTTTTTTCTTTCTCAATTTGCTCATCTGTAGAGCATGTGATGAGCGTGTAACCATTTGAATCAGCCATGTCTTCAAAAAAACGGGCTGTTTGAGCATAAAATGGGTTGGATATATCAGAAACGATTAGTCCAATAGTAAAACTCTTGCCCAGACGCAAACTACGTGCAAAATGATTTGCTTTGTAACCTAATGCGTTTGCCTTTTCAACTACCCGTTGACGGGTCTCTTTTGCTATGCCATACTCTTCCGCTTTTCCGTTCAGTACTAATGAGACTAAAGTTTTAGAAACACCTAAACTTTTGGCAATATCATCAATTGAGAGGCGATTCTTTTGCATGAGATTATATATTATAAACAAATATATAAAATTTACTAAAACGATTTAGTTTTTTGCATAAAATATAAAATGTAGTTTTTTATGAAGAAAGTAGATTGAGATTGGAAACACAAGTCATTTAAAACACCAGTAGGTAATGGGTGATATATCAGATAAAATATTCTATATCAATAGGTTTGATGCGTGAGTTTTGTCTCAGGACAATAAAAAAACGCTGCATTGGGCGTACAGCGTTTTTATGCAGATGTTTTTTGTTGTGTTTTAATTAGAAGAAGTTTTAATGTGTGCCCAATTTTCTCCTCTCTTTATTCTGGTAACCTGCATCTCACTTATTGAAAATAATTTTGCTATAACGTTTTGTTTTACCCCTTTATCTAGCATGCTTTTTAATACTTTTACATCTTCAGCTTTAAGTTTTGAGTTTCTTATTAAGCCTTTGTTTTTAATTTTATTGATCTCCTGTAATCGAGGCATAATACGTTTATAGGATTCATCTTTAGTAACCCATTTCAGATTTTTATAATAATTATTTCGTTTGTTCCAATCTAAGTGGATGGCTATATTTTGATCTGCACTATCTTTTGGAACAAATAAAAGAGCAACTAACTTATGAACTAAAAAAGTTTTTTTCTTTCCGTTGGTTTTAAAAGTAACCGTATGAAATCCTTTTGTTAATCCTGGTTTTAGGATCTTTCCTTCATTTTTATCATAACAGTAACTTTTAACACGCCCATAGTTGCTCACTTCGTATTTTTTGTCAGCAAATGGAATTACTTTCCAAACTTCGTCTTCAATTTTTCTTAAATTTCGTTCACCCATTAGAAAAAAATTATAGTTAGATTTCTTGTTTTATCTGTTGTATAATCATCAATACGCATAGTTACTTAATAGGTTTAAACGTTATGACGAATGGTTTTTTTTTGATGATTAATGGATAATAAAATCTTATGAAAATATGTATAAGATTGGGGAAATTTAAAATGGATGGATTCTGACCATTTTATACGAAGAAATTATTATAACTATTTTATCACGATTTTTTTATGTAATCAATCCCTTACAGCAGTTATTTAAAGTTTATTTGAGAGAATAATATTTATTGAATGACGGAGCGATTAAGCATATCATATTGATCCCCTGGTTTTAAAAAGAAGAATTGATGTTGGCCTTGTTTTAGTTGAATGATGGTATCTTTCTCTGCCGACCATCTCGTATTATCGTAAACGACAACATAGTGCTGTCCAATTACTCTAAACCTGTTCTTGTTGACCATAATGGCACTATTTTCATCTAAGCCGATGCCCAACAAATCAGGTTTTGCTTCCAATACTTCAAACATATCAAAATGTCTGTTCCGTGCCAGTAAGTGTTGGTCAATAGCTACATTTTTTATGAATGAAAATCCTTCTTCGTGATCGCCCATCATTATTGTATTTGTTTTGGTGTCCCCTCGTACCAGGTAAGATCCTTGTATTGTTGCTCCAGCCGATGTTCCTGCTATAATTCCGTTACGGTGTAAAACACCAAATATTTCCAGATGTGTTAAAGTGTTGAGATAAGAATCAGCAAGTCGCCATTGCCTCCCTCCCTGAATCCATACGCCTGTTGCCTTCTTTAAAGGTTCTACAAATTTGGGGCTGTTAGCTTCTTCTACTGATCGGCTATGTAAAATGCTGATTTTTTTGAATTGGAACTTTTCAAAGCGTTTTCGTAGATTGTTGAATCCGGGATCATTCGCAATACTCTCGTTGTCTCTGGCTGTAGGGATAATAACAATATCGGCACTGTCACCTCCTGCCATTTCTTTGAATATGGGAATAAATAAGCTGTCACTGGCATTGCCCCCGATAATTAAAAGTGTTCCACTTTCAGGGCCTGTTGTTTGCGAAAACGTTGAAACTACTATAAGATTTATAAATGTAAAAAGAAAGATGAATTTAATAAGGCGCATAGTTTACCTGATTTTTTAAATATTACAGTTTTGATTGGTGCGAACCAATAATTTAGTATTGTACTTCTGTTTTTTTAGCTTTTTAACAATTGAATGGTAGGTTTCTTCCTTCATCCGGGGCGTTCTTGACAAGATCCATAGATATGTTCTTTTAGGATGTCCTACTACAGCCCAGCTATAATCATCAGCAAGTTGAATAATCCAGTATTTTCCTTTAAAAGGCCAGAAAAACTGTACTTTTAATTTGGCTCCATTACTCTTTTTGACGACAAAAGCTTTTCCTTCAATTTGATTTATTTCACCTTCGGGTGTTTCCTTCCGGCAGCTATTTACCACATTAACATACCCTTTATCGGTTAAAGTATATTCGGCTGTAGTACATACACATCCTTTTTGAAATTTTTGTGGAATGGTGGCTATTTCATACCACTTGCCCATATATTGTTTTAGATCAACTTTGGGTACTGTTTGTAACGGTACGCTATTCTTATTACATGCAAATGAAAAGATTGTAAAGGCCATGATGAATAAGGCTTTTGTCTTCAACATTTTTTATGACAATTTACAAACAAATGATGTGTTTTTAAAACTTTATAAATTTTTTTTATTCCATTTCTCTTCCTGAGGTATAATTACGCCATTTTTCTATGATTCGGGTCATATCCTCGGGCAATTCTGAAGTAAACTGCATAAATTCTTTGGTTTGGGGATGGGTAAATCCCAGGGTTTTGGCATGTAATGCCTGTCGTGGTAATATTTTAAAACAATTTTGAACAAACTGTTTGTATTTTGTAAAAGTTGTTCCTTTTAAAATTTTATCTCCGCCATATTCAAAATCATTAAATAATGGGTGTCCAATATGCTTAAAATGAACTCTAATCTGGTGTGTTCTGCCGGTTTCAAGTTTACATTCTACAAGGGTAACATAGCCTAACTCTTCAATTACTTTGTAATGCGTGATAGCTTCTTTACCTTGTTCTCCGTCAGGGAATACCTGCATAACCTTCCGGTTTCGTATATTGCGACCAACATTTCCTTCAATGGTTCCTTCTTTTTCTTTAAAAGAACCCCATACTAAAGCGATGTATCTTCTTTCGGTCGTTTTATCAAAAAATTGTTTGGCCAGCTTATTCATGGCCTGTTCGGTTTTGGCAATAACCAGTAACCCTGATGTATTCTTGTCGATGCGATGCACCAGACCCGGTCTTTGATCACCCGTTTTAAACAAGGGCAAATCTTTTAAATGGTGCATTAAAGCATTAACCAATGTGCCTGAATAATGACCATACGAAGGATGAACAACCATTCCGGGCTCTTTGTTAACGATAATCAGTTGATCGTCCTCGTAAATAATATTTAACGGAATGTTTTCGGGTATCAGTTCAATTTCACGGGGTGGGTAAGCCATTACAATAGAAATAATATCCCCGGGCTTGACTTTATAGTTCGATCTTACGGCTTGGTTATTCACCAAAATATTTTCTGCCTCAGCGGCACTTTGTATCTTGCTTCTTGAAGCATTTTCAATTCGATTTACCAGAAACTTATCTATTCTAAGTGGTTTTTGTCCGGGATCAGCTTCAAATCTATAATGTTCATATAGTTCCTGGTCCTCGTTTTCATTAAATTTATCTTCTTCAACTTCTTCTTTCATATTCCTTTTCTTACTTTAACGAATAACGATGAATTTTTGGGTAGTAATTCCTGCTGCTGAATAGATCCTAATAAAATATACTCCCTGATTTAAGTGAGAAATACTGATGGGATTATCTTCAAAAAATTTATCTGAAAAAACTCTTCCATAGGAATCGAAAATAGTATACCGGTATTTATTTTGATGGTAATTATTCGATGGGAATTTGATATTTAGTTCGTTTTTTGCAGGGTTTGGGAAAATGGTAAGGTCTAATGGTTCATTAATATGTTGTGGATTAGATGTGGTAGGAAAATTAATTTGATGTCCAAACATGGGTCTTATCATTAATGTTCCTTCAAACTGTGATTGATTCCAGTTTCCGGAAAGGTTATAAAATAATTTATCATTGTTTGTTTTGTTAATATCAAATCCAACGTTAAGCATTTCGGTAGTGCTGACTTTTTGCCATCCGATATAAAATGGATTTTCCAAAATTAAGGTAGTATCTAAAATAAAACGGGTAAACTTATTCAGGCTATCCTGATCAACCGGTTTTATATCTTCCTGCCTGTAAATGACAGACCCGGGACGGTTATTGTTTTCGTTCCAAACGATGAGCGTAAAGTAATTTTGATTAGCCTGGTTTATGGTTTGATTAAAATACATTTGAATCCCTCTGAGGGTATCTTTTTTATACGTATCAAACCGCATGGCTACCATACCCAATTCACTTCCCTCCCCATAAAGCCCGTATCCATCTTCGGCTGTTCCGTCATCGAATGCATAATAATTATAAAATTTTTGATGAAAACGGGTGGTGTCGTTCCACCGATAGGGTTTGCGTGCAGTAATTGTATCGGTCACCATGTAGCTCCGTATCTCAAACAAGGCGGAATCGTTTGCCGGGGTATAAGGAAAAATATAATTAATAAATCTTTTATACTTTTCGGTGGTAAAAGGGTCGATATTTGCTCCGGTACCTCCGGTAAATTCTTCCGTCCCGGTAGAACCCATAATATCTTCAATTTCAAATTCACGACTTATATTCCAAACCTGATCGCCAATATTCCTGTATGTTATAGAGATTGAATCCTTCATCTCGTATGCACTTGCTCTGGTAAAATGGGTCCATGGAATGGATTCGTAATTTTTTAATAATGATTCCATGGGTTGTAAGAAAGAAATATCATTAATGATTGTATCATTACTATTTCTGTTTTTATCTAAATATACAAAATCGATGTGCCAATGGTCCGAATTGCCTTTTCTGCTTTCAATATCATCGTTATCGGAGGAGCTTGCGTAGTTCCTGAGTCTGAACTGAAAAGATTCTTTTAAGAATTTTTCTTCTTGTACCGGAACAATAACCTGAAAAAAATCTTTTTTCAAATCGATGAGTGTGTCACCATAATGTATTTTCTCCGTGTTATTATATGCGTAATACTCGGTAAGGATTGAATCTTTTGCATTAAAAGTAGCATGCCACGCTTTGAGCCAGGTTTGTTCTTCCGGGACATAAAATTCAAGTAAAATGGTGTCGCTGGGTTCAGGAGTATCACCCAATCCTCCGGGTTGATAATAAAAGCTGAGATAAATGCTGTTATCTCCGGGGTAATTTAAATTTATTTTTTGAGATGTTAATGTATCGGCTGCAAATTGTAAATTTTCTGCACCGGGATACACGCTTCCGTTATGGTTAATGGCATCTAACGTAACTACGCCTATGGAAACAGGATTTATTGCATAGGTTGTATTTACGAAAGCGTATCGATCGATCCATAATGATGAATCGGGAAATATGGTTGGTTTAGAGAAATCATCAATAAACGGAAGCTCGAGAATAGCCTTGGACTGTTTTCTTTGTAAAGAAATATTTTTTTGTTTGAGATGATTTTTTATGGCCGGATTGATCTCTAATGGAGCTAAGGTTTCCTGTGCATAAAGGAAAAATGGCGCCAACGATAAAATAGCGGATATGATATATTTGCGAAATGTTAACAACAAAAGATAAATTTAGTTTTCTAATAATAAAGTATCGGGTTGTGTAAATTTCAATGAATCTACACTTAGCCAAAGATCAACGGTTGAACCTAATCGTATTTGCCTGTCTTCTTTATAAACCGGATATTGTCTCCAGACTTTTGCCTGAGCAGTATCAACCGCTTCTACAACGGATGTGTCGTAAATAATGGCTCCCACATTTAATGCTGCTCTTAATAAACGATCTTTTGCTTCCATTAGTGTGTATTCAAAGAGATCTGGAAGGGTCGTTTTTTCGTTGCTTAATCCTTTCCCTAACACCAAATCTACTTTCGATCCTTTGGGGATCAGGGTTCCGGGTTTTATTTCATCTCCATTAAATCGTTGTTTTAGTACATTATTAACAGCAATATCAGGAACATGAATTAATTTTCCGATTTCTAATCCAACATTTTTTAACACTGCTTTTGCCTGTCGGTGAGAAACACCAACGATATTAGGCATTTTTACTTTTTCGGGATTGAATGCATTGAGCGTAATAAATATTCGCCTGCCTTTTTTTACATTAAAATCAGGTTCAGGGTTTTGTTCAATTACAGTACCTTTGGGCATATCATTATTATATACTGAATCGATAATTTCGATATTTAATTTGCTTTTTTCAGCTTTCTTATAGACTTCTTCTTCGGAGAGTCCTCTAAAATCGGGAACAGGTATTTTTTGTCCATGATGTGTGTAAATTCTTAAGGATAAAAAAGTTATCAAAAGCAGGCCTATCCCTATTAGTAGGGCATAAAGCAAATTTTTGAAAAATACTTTGCTTTTTAAAAATTGTAATAAAGTCATTGTTCCGGATTATTATATCAACACTAATGTTAACGTTGAGACAAATATAAAATTATGTATGCATAAACTAAAATAAATTTTATGCTAAATATATTCCTTTATTTTTTTATAGTTTGTATCTCTTTCTACGGGAATTTTTCCTGCCTGCTTGATAAGGTCTACAATTTGCTGTGATGTCATCGTCGGTTTTTGTTCCTGAGACCCTGCCATCGAGTATATTTTGGTGGAGTCATCAATGGTTCCGTCAATATCATCCACACCAAAGGAAAGCGCTATCTGAGAGACATCTTTTCCCAGCATAGGCCAATAAGCTTTAAGGTGACTGAAGTTGTCAAGAAATATTCTGGATACAGCAAAGTTTTTTAAATCTTCGAGCGTGTTAACTTCTCCAATTGATGATAATGGATTGTTAGCTTTTTTGTATTTCAGGGGAATAAAGGTATTGAAACCATTGGTTCTGTCCTGTAATTGTCTTAATTGATTTAAATGGTCAATGCGATGTTCATAATTTTCGATGTGTCCGTAAAGCATGGTTGCATTGGATGGTATCCCTAGATTGTGAGCCGTTTCGTGAATTTCTAGCCACTGTTCGGCCGTGGATTTTTCGTGGCATACCTGTTGGCGAATTTTGGGGTTGAAAATTTCTGCTCCACCTCCCGGGATACTATCTAAACCAAAATCTTTCAACTTTTTCAATCCTTCTTCCAGTCCTAAATGTGCTTTTCTGATCATAAACTCAAGCTCAACAGCAGTAAAAGCTTTGATATGTATTTTAGGAATCAATTTCTTTATTTCCTGAATCATTGTTCCGTAATAAAATAAATCACGATGTGGATGAACACCCCCTACAATATGGATTTCTGTAATATCAGAATCTTTGTAAGGTCTTATTTTCTCTAGAATATCATTCATTGAATATTCCCAACTGCCTTCCTGATTTACTTTTCGGTGGTATGAACAAAATTTACAATCGTAAATACAAATATTGGTTGGCTCGATGTGTATATTTTTATTAAAATATACCTGGTTATTATTCTTTTGCTGCTTTATAAAATCGGATAGTATTCCTAAAACACCTAAATCAAAATTGTAAAGTTCTACACCTTCTGCAATAGTGAGTCTTTCATTTAAAACAATTTTCTCAACAATAGCTTTTTGTTGGTTTGTTAAATGTTCAGATGTTTTTAGAAGATTGATCAAAACGGTTATATTTTTGGATGTAAAATTAGCCTTTTTATTTTTTGGTTAATAATAATAACAAAAAAATAAATGGTTGTTTAAATAGAAAAAGAGGTGAATTGGGGTGATTGAGTATAAAATAGAGACAATAAAAAAAGTAAAGGCAATCAATATATTTGCCTTTACTTTTATAATTTTATATGAGAAATAATGTTATTTTCTGGAATTATACTCGTCAGAAACGGTAAGTTTTTTTCTTCCTTTTCCTCTTCTTTTAGCCAGTACTCTTCTTCCATTAGCAGAAGCCATTCGGTTTCTGAATCCATGCTTATTTTTTCTCTTCCTGTTTGATGGTTGAAATGTTCTTTTCATCTCAAAATATTTTAATAATGGTTTTAATTTTTCTTTTGGAATTGCAAAAGTAATGTTTTTTTCTTTCCTGCAAAAAGAAATCTAAAATTTAATTGGAAGGTATACCATTTTTTTTGTTTCAAAAAAAGGTTCATCAAAATACCGGTTGATATTAAAAACTTTTACTGCCGGGTTAAATTTTTTAATTTCTTCCGTTAGATCACCCCCTTTGAGATAAATAATTCCATTAGGTAATTTGTTTATTGAATTTTTATTGATTTTTCCTTTTACCCAGTCGTAAAATAAGGGTAAAGAGGTTACTGCTCTACTAATGACAAAGTCATATTTTGATTTCACCTTTTCTGCTCGAATTTGTTCGGTACGGATATTTTTTAATTCAATGGCAAGGGCCACCTCATTTACAACTTTAATTTTTTTTGCAATAGAATCTACCAAATGAAAATGACATTCAGGGAAAAGTATTGCGAGGGGAATCCCGGGAAAACCACCTCCTGTGCCAATATCTATTATTTGGGTGTTCGGGGCAAAATCTATTATTTTCGCAATAGCTAATGAATGCAATACATGCCTTTCGTACAGATGATCAATGTCTTTTCTTGAAATGACATTGATTTTACTGTTCCAATACTGATAAACTTTTTGTAGTTCTTTTAGTTGAGCTGATTGTTGGTCGGTTATAGAAGGAAAATATTTTTTGATAATTTTCATCCAATACCATTATTTTATATTAGGATTACTATTTTTAAGAATATTAAACAGGAGTTCTCTTGCTCTAAACAGTTGTGCTTTAACTGTACCAATAGGTAATCCTAATTCGTTGGCAATTTCTTCGTACGAATATTCTTTAAAGTATCTTAATTCAACAAGTGTTCTGTAGCGGGGTTTTAATTTGCTTACAACATTTCTTGTTAAAGCCATGCGTTGGCTCTTTATCATATCTTCTTCCGGATCGGGAGAGTCGGACTGTAAAGGGGTGGTTATATTCTCCTGTTCGTCGGAAGAGTGATCGAGTGAAATTAAATTGGCCTTTTTCTTCCGGATAAAATCAATACAGTTATTGGTTGCTATTTTAAACAGCCATGTTGAAAAAGCATAATTAGGGGTATATTGAGCTAAATTTTTAAAGGCTTTGCCAAAGGCTTCAATGGTTAAATCTTCAGCATCACTTTTGTTATTTACCATTTTCAAAAGCATATAGTAAATGGCATCTTTATATCTTCCCAATAATTCGGCATAAGCTTTTTCATCGCCCTTAACAGCAAGCTCTACCAGCTTGTAATCATGTTTTGCTTTTTCAGATAGATTCGGATTTATCTCCATCGATTCTTCTTTGATGTAAAAATATTTGATACCACAAAAACGATATTAAACCATGGTAAAATAATATCATATATAAGCGAAGGTAATAATAAATTTTTTTCATTCAGTCTTTTCATGGTAACTTTAACAATCGTTAATTGTAAAATGCTTCTAAAAATAAATGCTATAAGTATATACAAATAGAATTGAGTAAATAAAATTAATGATAAAATAAATGAGATATAATAAAAGAAACGACTGCTTTGTTCCAGAAATAATCTCCATTGACTTCCAAACCGATATAGTTTGCCGGTTGTAGTGTGTCGTTTCTTTTGCTTAAACCAATCGGAAAATTTTGTTTCAGGTTTTGATTGTGTTTTGGCTTTGGAAGAAATCTCAACCGCTGTGTTCTTTTTATTGGCTACCTGGTTTACAAATAAGTCATCATCGCCCGATTCAAGATGATGATGTTTGGCAAAACCTTTATTGTCAAAAAACAGTCTCTTTTTATAGGCAAGATTCCGGCCTACACCCATATATGGCTTTCCTGCTATAGCATAAGCAAAGTATTGTATGGCTATAAAAAGAGTGTCGAATCGTATGAGGTTGTTTAATATAGTCTTTCTTGATTCATATCCTCCATACCCTAATACGATTGATTTTTGTCCGTAGAGATTAGATTGCATTTGGTCAATCCATTGATTACTTTCAGGTTTACAATCTGCATCGGTTAAAAGTAGAATCTCATTTTTTGCTGCTTTTATTCCTATAGTTAAAGCAAGCTTTTTATTATGGATAAACTTTTCGTCCTTTTTTATTGTGGTTATTTTCAGGTGTTTATGTGTTTTTTTTAATCGTTCCAGAACAAACTCAGATTCGTCTTCAGAACAATCATTTACAACAATAACTTCGTAATCGGGATAATTTTGGGTAAGCACTGAAGGTAAATTTTCTTCAAGATTTTTTTCTTCATTTCGTGCACAAATAATTACCGAAACCGGCTCCTTTTCTGCATTTTTATGTTTTTTATTGTTATAAAATAAAATACGTAAATAATAAAAAAGGTAAAAATAGATTTGTATTAATAAGGTAATCCCAAATATTAGTATTACAAGGTATAGAGGATGTTCAAGTAAAGAGTTTAACTCAGCCACAGTTTTTATGATTAATATTAATAAAAGATAATAGGCAATTTTATTAAAGTTTTTTTTGTTAAACAAGATTTGTAATCTTAAGAAATGAATAATTTATTCACAATTGGTTATCTTTGAACCGAAATTTAGAGGAAATGGAATTTGAAATTAATGCATTAGACAGCCATAGCAAGGCAAGGGCAGGAACTGTTGAGACAGACCACGGACAAATAAATACTCCTATTTTTATGCCGGTAGGTACAGTTGGAAGTGTTAAAGGAGTCAATCAGCGGGATTTATTGAATGATGTTAAGGCTCAAATTATTTTAGGAAATACTTATCATCTTTTCTTGCGTCCCGGGGTCGAGACTATTGAGTTAGCCGGAGGATTACATAAGTTTATCAACTGGGACAAACCCATTTTAACCGATAGTGGCGGCTATCAGGTTTTCTCTTTAGCAGAAAACCGCAAGTTAAAAGAAGATGGAGCCCACTTTAGTTCACATATTGATGGATCAAAGCATATTTTTACCCCTGAGAATGTAGTTAACATACAGCGAATTATTGGTGCAGATATTATTATGGCTTTTGATGAATGTACACCTTATCCATGCGATTATACGTATGCCAAAAATTCGATGCATTTAACTCATCGTTGGTTAGAGCGTGGAATAAAGCAGTTTGATAAGACTGAACCTTTATATGGATACAAACAAACTTATTTTCCGATCGTTCAGGGAAGTGTTTATAAAGATCTACGCATTGAATCGGCAAAAACTATCGCTTCATATGAACGTGACGGGTATGCTATTGGCGGATTGTCTGTTGGCGAACCGGTTGAGGAAATGTATGATATGATTGAAGTGGTTAATGAAATATTACCTCAGAATAAACCCCGGTATTTAATGGGGGTTGGCACTCCTGTAAATATTCTGGAAGGTATTGCCCGGGGAGTTGACATGTTTGATTGTGTTATGCCAACCCGTAACGGACGAAATGGAATGTTATTTACCAGAGAAGGAATAATAAATATAAAAAATGTAAAATGGAAAAATAATTTTTCACCCCTTGAAGAAAATGGAGCGTCTTTTGTAGATGAAAAATTCTCGAAAGCTTATCTTAGGCATTTAATTGTTTCTAAAGAAATTTTAGGAGCTCAAATTGCCAGTTTACATAATTTAAGCTTTTATTTGTGGTTGGTTACTGAAGCCAGAAACAAAATCATTGATGGTTCTTTTTCCTCGTGGAAAAAGGAAATGGTAAAAAAACTTGCAGTAAGATTATGAGATATTTGGGACTAAAAAAAATTGATATATATATTATCAAGAAGTTCCTTGGAACATACTTTTTTGCTATTCTGCTTATTATTAGTATAGCTGTTGTTTTTGATATTTCTGAGAAAATTGAAGATTTTATCGAAAAAGATGCTCCGCTTAGAGCGATTGTTTTTGATTATTATATGAACTTTATTCCCTATTTTGCCAACCTGTTTAGTTCACTGTTTACTTTTATTGCCGTAATTTTCTTTACCTCCAAAATGGCTTATAACACGGAGATTGTTGCCATATTAAGTAGTGGAGTAAGTTTTCGCCGCATGCTATATCCCTATTTTATTTCAGCCTTAATCATTGCAATGTTTTCCTATATGCTAATGGCCTATATTATTCCACCTGCTAATGCGGTTAGGCTTGACTTTACATATAAATATGTTAAGAATCCAATACGGAATACAGATAAAGATATTCATCGACAGATTGAACCGGGAGTATTTATATATATGAAAAGCTATAATACCTCAAATGATATTGGTTATAAATTTTCGATGGAACAATTTGATGAGGAGGGAAATCTTCAGTCTAAGTTAATATCAGATTATGTAAAATGGGATTCTACAAATAATAAATGGAATATACGAAATTATTACATACGCGAAATAGATGATCTAAATGAAAAAATCATTACCGGCACATCTATAGATACTGCTTTGAACATGAAACCCGAAGAGTTTAAGCGTATTGCTAATTTTATGGAGACGATGAATATCCATGAGCTCAATGACTATATTGATGAACAACGTATGCAGGGGGCTGATGTCAATAGCTTGTTGATTGATAAATATAGCCGGGTAGCCTATCCCTTTTCTACATTTATTCTTACCTTGATAGGTGTGAGTTTATCATCACGAAAGATTCGTGGAGGAATAGGTATGCACATTGGGTTTGGTTTGTTGCTGAGCTTTTCTTATATTTTGTTTATGCGTTTTTCAACCATGTTTGCTATTAGCGGAACAATGAACCCTTTATTTGCAGTTTGGCTACCGAATCTTGTTTATGCCATTATAAGCCTATTCCTTTATAGGTTGGCTCCAAAATAATCTGCCCACAAGGTAAACATATTCAAAATGATCTAAAAATATTACTAAAATTATACATTTGATTTTTAGGGTTTTGTATTAGATTAAAAGATTATTGTTGAAATTAAATTTTTTTGAATAAAATGGTTTTTGTAACGTTGTACTGAAATTTTGAAACAATCTGCTTATATCGTTTACAAGCTTATAAGCTAATAATAACTAAATGTACAAGATATGTCTTTGAAAAGAAAAATTCTTGAACTTCAAAAAAAGCGGGAAAAAGTTCTCCAGGGAGGAGGCGAGAAGGCCATTGAGAAACAGGTGGCTATGGGAAAAATGACTGCTCGCGAAAGAATTATTACCTTACTGGATGAAAACTCTTTCCACGAATATGATTTATTCGTAGAGCACGAAGCTCGCGATTTTAACATGGATAAAAAAGTCCTCCATGGTGATGGTGTAATCATTGGAACAGGAACAATTTTTGGAGCTCCGATTTGTATTTATGCACAAGATTTCACGGTTGCCGGTGGTTCACTGGGATTAATGCACGCCAGGAAAATCACTAAAATCATGGATCATGCCATGAAAATGAGAGTCCCCATCATTGGAATTAACGATTCCGGAGGTGCACGTATACAGGAAGGTGTTAATTCGTTGGCCGGATATGGGGAGATATTTTATCGTAATACAACTGCCTCAGGTGTTATTCCTCAAATATCGGTTATCCTTGGTCCTTGTGCCGGTGGAGCTGTTTATTCTCCAGCATTAACCGACTTTGTTTTTGTGGTTGATAAAATCTCAAAAATGTTTATTACAGGCCCTGAAGTAATCAAAACGGTATTGGGTGAAGAAATATCGATGGAAGATCTGGGTGGTGCCCGTGTTCATAGCGAAATAACGGGGAATGCACATTTCTATGCCGAAAGCGAAATAGAATGTTTTGATAAAATTAAGGAACTGATAACTTACATTCCATGGAATAACGGACAGAAGGCCCGTTCGTTTGAGCCTAAAGATCCAAAACCAGAATTTAAAATTGATGAAATAGTTCCTGGTAATCCAAAAGAACCTTACGATGTCAGGGATGTTATTCGTGGTATTACTGATAGTTCTGAGTTTTTTGAAATTCAGGAGATGTGGGCTAAAAATATTGTTATTGGTTTTGGTCGTGTTAACGGAGAAACCATTGGTTTTGTTTGTAACCAGCCTTTAGTGTTAGCAGGAGTGCTGGATGTGGATTCTTCGGATAAAGCCGCTCGCTTTATAAGGTATTGCGATGCATTTAATATTCCTATTGTAACTTTGGTCGATCTCCCAGGTTACCTGCCCGGAGTTGATCAGGAGCATGCCGGTGTTATTCGGCATGGAGCTAAAGTACTTTATGCATATTCCGAAGCTACAGTACCTAAAATTACAGTAATTCTTCGAAAAGCCTATGGTGGTGGATATATTGCGATGAATTCGCGGCATTTAAATGCGGACTTTGTTTTTGCATGGCCGGGGGCTGAAATTGCGGTTATGGGACCTGAAGGAGCTGCAAATATTATCTTTAGAAAAGAAATTATGTCAGCCAAGGATCCTGAGAAAATGCGAAAACAGAAAGTGAAAGAGTATAAACAGAAATTTGCTAACCCCTATGTAGCAGCTGCAAAAGGATATGTAGATTCGGTTATTGAACCCAAAGAAACCCGAAAACTGTTGCTGCATGGCATTGAAGTTTCGAAAAATAAAGTCGATAGGAAACCGATTAAGAAACATGGAATTCCTCCATTTTAAACTTTAACGTTATGGTAGCCAAATCAAAATCTGATAATAAAGAAACAGCTCCTAATGAAAAGGAAGAAACACAAAAGATGCGGTTTAAAACTTTTGTTGTCGACGGGGATAAATACCGCACGCTGTTAACAGAGAAATTTAAGAATAGAAAAAAATGGGAAGAGCCAGACGAACGAAAGATTTATTCTGAAATTCCAGGAACCGTAATTAAAATTCATGTTGAAGAAGGACAAAAAGTGAAAGCAGGTGATTTAATGATGGTGCTAGAAGCCATGAAGATGAAGAATAAAATCTTGTTTCTTTCCGACGGTGTTGTTAAAAAGATTCATATTAAAGAATCTGAAAGAATTCCAAAAGGGAAATTAATCATGGAGCTAAAATAATTTTATACGAAAAATCCGGGGTATTTTACTCCGGATTTTTTATAACCACTCAGTCCATAGAAAATAATTCCTGAAAATATTTTTCAGCGGGACTTTATTTTTAAAAATACCATATACACTTGATCCACTCCCAGACATGGAGGCATAAACGGCTCCTGCATCGTATAATTGCTCTTTAATTCTTTTGATTTCCGGATATTCATGAAAAATAATTTTTTCAAAATCGTTAATTATATTATCCTTCCAGGTTTCAACAGGTTGCTTAATGAGTTCGGTTAATTTATCCGTGGGCTTTTGTGGTTTTATCTTTTGGTAAGCAGCTGCTGTATTAACATGAATGTAAGGATAGATTAAAACAAGAAAATACCCTTTTAAATGAAGTGTTGCCGGAAATAATACATTGCCCTTTTCGATAGCATATGATGGCTTGTTTACTATAAAAAACGGACAATCACTTCCAGCTTTCCCGGCAATTTTTTGTAACTCGGTTTCCTGCAGATTTAATTCCATTAATGAATTTACCATTTTTAAGGTAAATGCAGCATCTGCAGAGCCACCTCCCAAACCCGCGCCAATCGGAATAACTTTATGAAGGTGCATGGTTACAGGCATTAATGAATAATATTCTTTCAATAGATGATAAGCTTTTAAACATATATTATTTCTTCCCTGCCCGGGGTTAACAGGCAAACCTGTTGAGGTAAAGGAAAATTTATTTTTTGATGCTTTAATTTCCAAAATGTCAGATAAACTTAGGGGATAAAAGATCGTTTCTATGTTATGAAATCCATCCGCTCGTTTTTCTGTAATATGAAGCCCTATATTAATTTTAGCATTGGGGAAATTTATCATAATATATAAAATTAAAAATTCCAGATTGATTACAAATTTAGATTATTGCTGGTAATCATCATAATAAAATTATAATTAACAATTGTTAATAACTTCCGTTAAAAAAAAGAAGAAAAGAAAAAAGAAATTACTGTGAAAAATGATTCGTGTATGCTTACCTTTGATTTCCCAAAAATAAAAAAAATATGGCCGGAAATACGAAAAAATTTTCACACTCGAAGCAAATGGCGCAAAACATTGATTATGGTAAAATGCCACCCCAGGCATTAGATCTGGAAGAAGCAGTTCTTGGGGCTGTTATGCTTGAAAAAGATGCCATTATTGCCGTTATGGATATTGTTAGTCCGGAATGTTTTTATAAAGATGCACATAAAAAAATTTTTAAGGCGGTTTTAGATTTATCACAAGATTTACAGCCTATAGATATTTTAACCGTAACCGAAGAGTTGCGAAAGAGGGATGAACTTGATGATGTGGGAGGGCCGTTTTTTCTTACCCAGTTAACCAGTAAAGTTGCGACAGCTGCACATATTGAATATCATGCCCGTATCATTGCACAAAAATATATTCAACGCGAGTTGATTCGTGTTTCGTCAGAGATACAAAGTAAAGCTTATGATGATTCCATTGATGTAAATGATTTAATTGATTTTTCCGAATCGGAACTGTTTAAGGTAGCCGAAGGGAACATTAAAAAAGAAACATCCAAAATCGGAGCAATAATTCAGGAAGCCATCAGCCAGATTGAAGAGGCCTCTAAACGTGAAGATGGATTAAGTGGGGTGCCCTCGGGATATACTAAACTGGATCGTGTAACTTCAGGATGGCAAAAATCCGATTTGGTGATTATTGCAGCACGTCCATCCATGGGTAAAACAGCTTTTGTTTTGTCGATGACCCGAAATATGGCTGTTGAACATCAGAAGGGAGTAGCTATTTTTTCGCTGGAAATGTCATCGGTGCAGTTGGTCAACCGTTTAATTGTGAGCGAAACTGAATTGTCGTCGGATAAAATTAAAAACGGAAGACTTGAACCCTATGAGTGGGAGCAGCTCGAATATAAAATTAAAAAACTGGTTGAGGCACCTATCTTTATTGATGATACACCGGCAATATCCGTTTTTGAACTACGGGCAAAATGCCGTAGATTAATGAGTCAGCAGCAGGTAGATGTTATTATTATAGATTATTTGCAGCTAATGACCGGAACATCAGAAACAAGGGGTAATCGTGAGCAGGAAGTAAGCATGATCTCCCGCTCGTTGAAAGGAATTGCCAAAGAATTAAATGTACCCATTATTGCTTTATCGCAGCTAAACCGGTCGGTTGAAATGCGGTCTGGTTCTAAACGCCCACAATTGTCAGACTTACGAGAATCAGGTGCCATTGAGCAGGATGCCGATATGGTAATGTTTATTCATCGCCCTGAAAAATATGGATTTATCGAAGATGAGGGAGGAAACTCATTACTCGGTATAGCTGAAATTATTCTGGCAAAGCATCGTAATGGTGCTTTAGCAGATATTAAGCTTAGATTTAGAGATGAATTAGCTAAATTTGAAGACCTTGAAGATGAAATGATTGGAGACTTTCCTGTTGAAAATGATATGAATGGAGGAGCTGTTACATTTGGTTCAAAAATGAACGAAGAAGATAAATCGAAAAAAGAAAATAAAGACGATATTTTTGATTTAGGGAGTAATACGAACTTTGATAATGAAGCTCCATTTTAAATTATGGAGCTTTTTCACAATATTTTTTTTAAGTCTGTTAACGAAGATATTTCATGTGTAATGTTTTCTGTGTGCTCTTTTCCGGCCGGATTAAAGTAAACCTGATCGAGTCCGAATTTTTTTGCACCAATGATATCTCCGTCTAAATCATCACCAATCATTACACTTTCTTTCTTTTTTGCATTTACTGTTTTTAAGGCATGCTCGAAAATTTTTGCATTGGGTTTTTGCGCACCTGCATTTTCTGAGGTGAAAACTTTTTTAAAATAAGGATCCAGTTGGCTGTTTTTTAGCTTGGTGAATTGAACTTCATTAAAACCGTTGGTAATGATATAAAGGCTATATTTATCTTTCAGATAGTCTAATGCTTCATAAGCCCCAGGGAAAAGTCTCTTTTTGGTTGGACTAATTTCGATATAATCCTGTCCAATTATTTTGGCCAGTTCTTCATTTTTAACTCCAAACTCTTCCAGTGTAAGGGCAAATCTTTTATAGATTAATATCGATTTTTTAATTTTACCGTCACGGTAAATTTTCCATAAACGTTCATTATGTTTCACATAAGTACAGTAAAAATTATCAAAGGTTTTAAAAATTTTATGTAACTCGTGTTTTTTATATATGTCCTGAAAAGTTTCTTTTGCATTACTTTCAAAATCCCATAACGTGCGGTCCAGATCAAAATATATATGTTTGTATTTTTTCATTATAAAATGATTGTTGAATTTTAAAAGCACAAAGGTAAAATAATTCTGCAGAAGGCAGAATGAAGAAAAATATTTTAAATTTAACAAGAAATAATAATTAAATAGCTGTTTATGATTTCTTTGATGTAAAATTTATTCCCTGAATTGATGAATTAATCTGTTGAGATGGTTTATTATCTATACCTTTACTTTAAAATTTCAGTTTAAATACGTATTTTTAATTGCTCAAAAAATTGTTTAATGCATGCGATTATGAAAAGATATACTTTAGTTTATTTACTTTCAATATGTAGTTTTTTAATTATCCTTGCATCATGTAAGAATCGGGGAGAGAAAGAAACATTTGTAAAAAAACTGGAACGAAATAAAGAGTCGATTGCTGTTGGTGTGTATAAACCTAACGAGAACGATGTCATGTATACCCGGGAAATTATTGAGGCTTTAAAAATTGATGGGGGAATTGTTGCCGTTAGTCTGGATCATGAAGATATTAAACGATCGAAGCTTGAAAACATTGATGTTTTAATTTTTCCTGAGTATAGATATGAAATTAAAATCGATGATTATTTGATGGATATTATTAAAGATTTTTCGGTTAAAAAAGGAAAAGGAATTGTTAGTCTGGGAAATGGATGCAGGATATTATCCTTAAATGATAATAATAGAGGTTTAAACTTAGTTCCGGTAAAAATAGTAGCTCCACAGCCCGGAGAAGCCCAAAATGGGATTATGAAATTTGAATTAACCGAAAAAGGGGAAAAAATATTTACGGAATTGAAAAATACGCAACATTTATTTATTGACTTTCAGAGCGGTCCAATTATTGATTTAGAAAGCAATAAAGAACAATTGATTGGTTTGGTTGGGAAAAAATCCAACAGCCCGGTTGGAATTCCTTTTTTTGTTACATTTCCCTCCGGTAAAGGGAAAATATTTATTTCTACCGCGCATCCCGAAATTACAACAGGTATGCGATGGATGATACCAAGAATGGTTCGTTGGACCATTGGCCGGGATTTAGTTTCATACGATAGCAATGTGGTACGCCCGGGGTTTTTTAAGCAGGAAGTTATTCTAGATGAAAATAACCGTAAAGAGATCGATGAATTAATTGATTTACTTACCCAGGGCGATAAAAATCAGAAAATAAAAGCCATGGATAAATTGATAAACATCTATCCATGGCTGGCTGCTGTAAAAGTTAAAGAGCTTTTATCGGATCCAAACGATAACGTACGATTGAAAGCTGCTGAATTTTTAACACACATTGAGTATACATTAGCTATTACTGATCTTGAAAAAGCGGTAAAAAAGGAACGAAAGCGCAAAATAAAAGAGAAGCTTTCAGCCCTTGAAAATGAAATGGGTAGTATGATCGAACAGCAAGTTTCAGTAAATTGATTAATTATGACTAATATTTTTGTTTTCTTAATATTGGGTATAGCCGTAGGATCCCTGGCCAGCTGGTTAATAAGTAAATTTTTTTATCAAAGTAAAACCGGCCTATCCATTGAAGAAGCAGATAAACTAAAAAATGAATTCAATAGAATCCATACCGAACTTCAGATAAAAGAAGAAAGACTTTCCCATTTCATTGGTCAGCTGGAAACTGTAAAAGCCGAAAAAGATAAAAAAGATGAAATGGTAGTTGATTTACGAGAAGCGCTTAAAGAAAAAGAATCAGATTTGAAGCATCTTCATGAACGATTGCATGAGCATAAAAAGGAAGTTGATGAACTGCAACAGCGTTTTAAAACCGAATTTAAAAATCTTGCCAATGAAATCTTAGAGGAGAAAACCGGTAAATTTACTGAGCAGAATAAAATGAACCTGGATACCATCTTAAAACCATTACATGAAAAGATAAAAGATTTTGAGAAGAAGGTCGAAGAGACACACAAAAAAGATATTGCCGACCGGGCATCGATACAAGAACGTATTAAACATTTGATTGAAACCAGTAACCAGATAAGTGACGATGCTAAGAATTTAACCAAAGCACTTAAAGGAGAATCAAAAACCCAGGGTGGTTGGGGTGAGCTAATCCTGGAAAATATCCTGGAAAGATCAGGATTGGTAAAAGACAGAGAGTATTTTGTGCAACAATCGTTTAAAGATGAAGCCGGGAACAGGTTTCAGCCCGATGTTATTGTAAGATACCCAGGTAACCGGAGTGTTGTTATCGACTCAAAAGTATCGTTAACCGCTTACGAAAGATATGTTTCTGCCAAGGATGATTTTTCGCGTGAAAAAATGCTCAATGATCATTTATTATCGGTTAAAAATCATATTAAACAGTTAAGCGAAAAAAATTACCAGAATTTATATCAGCTAAAATCACTCGATTTTGTGATGATGTTTATGCCCATAGAACCGGCATACCTTGTGGCTATCCAAAAAGATCCCGATTTGTGGAATTTTGCTTACGAAAAACGAATTTTACTGATTAGCCCTACCAACTTAATTGCAGCATTGAAAATGATTGCCAGCATGTGGTTGCAGGAATATCAAAGTCAGAATGTGATGGAAATTGCACGACAAAGTGGCGCATTATACGATAAATTTGTTGGCCTGATAGATGATTTGCAAGATATTGGCAACAAACTGGAATCTACACGTAAGGCATATGATAATGCAATGAATAAAATTTCTACCGGAAAAGGGAACCTGATTTCTCGTGCGCAAAAAATTAAAGAGCTGGGCGCTAAAACAAAAAAAGAGATTCCGCGGGAACTGCTGGATGATTAATGATAAAAAAACGCATTAAAAATGGCTGTAAAAGAAATCCTTTTACTAGGAAATCCGCTGCTAAGAGAAAAGTCCGAAGACATAACTGATTTTAATTCAGCATTAAATAAACTAGTGAATGATCTGAAAGATACATTAATAGATTTTCAGCATCGTAAAAAAATCGGTCGGGCGATAGCCGCTCCACAGACAGGTGTTATGCAAAAAGTAATTTATCTACATACAGCCAACCGTTCGTTTGCATTGATTAATCCTGAAATAATCTGGAAGAGCACTAATACTTTCGATGTTTGGGATAGTTGCTTTAGTTTTGATGTGGCCTTTTTTGTTAAAACAGTGCGCTACAAGTCTATAAAAGTGAAATTCTATGACGAACGGGGAAACAAATTCGAAGAAGTTTTTAAAGATGACTTATCTGAATTACTGCAACACGAAATTGACCACCTAACAGGTGTTCTGGCTACCGATCACCTGAAAAGCACTAAAGATATCATTATGAGAGAAGAATGGGAGAAAAGATATCAATAACTAAAATCTATTTTATTCATCTCTGCATGTTAATATCCTGATATCCAAAAGAAATACATTAACTTGGGTTAATTCAATTATTTTTTATAATATCGCCGTTTAAATATAAGATGGATGATTAGACATATTTTTTTTATTACATTTCTTTTAATTCTTAACGGGGAGTTTGTTAATCAGTATGATAACTTTTCAGTTCAAAAACAAGACCCAGTATCTGTTGATTTTTCTACCTGGAAAGAGAAATTGATTCATTCTTCTTTTATTTCAGAACCAGCCATAAATTTAGCACTAAATGGCTTTCTTGGCTTAAAGGATAGAAAACTACTTACTAATGATTCGATGATTACCATTATCGATTTTAGTCTTCCTTCCACTCAGGAAAGATTATATATTTTAGATATTAAAAATCAAAAAATAATCAAAAAAACACTGGTTGCTCATGGTATGAATACCGGAGACTTATTGGCTGAGTTTTTTTCCAATGAACCCGAATCGCTCAAAAGTAGTTTAGGATTATACATCACCCAGGAAACCTATTTTGGGAATCATGGTTACTCATTAAGAATAAAGGGTGTAAGTAAAGGCTTAAACGACAATGCTGAAGAAAGAGCTATTGTTATTCATGGTGCCGAGTATGTCAGTTATGATTTTATTGAGTCGTATGGACGCATTGGAAGAAGTTTTGGTTGTCCGGCATTGCCTATCGATGAAACCAATGAAATTATTGATCTAATTAAAGGTGGATCTTGTTTGTATATCTATCACCCATCTATGATCCCAATATCTCCATCTGATCTGGAAAAATTTGATTAATTTCTTCCTGGTCCAGATTATAAATATCATTGAAAAATTTAAGTTCGGATTGACTATCTGAAGCACAAGTGATGTATTGGATATGGATATCCATTTTTTGGGGCAAATCAATGATATGATGTTCTTTTTTACGGATCAAAGTATTGAAATCAGTTTTATTATGAGAAAAATTCTTATCGATTAAATATTGTGCCAATTGTTCCGGGTTTTCAAGTCTTATGCATCCATGCGAGTAAGTTCTGTTCCGGGTTTTAAATAAACTCTTGGCTTGTGTGTCGTGCAGATAAACGCTATATTCGTTAGGAAATAAAAATTTAACCTGCCCCAGGGCATTATACGAGCTGTTTATTTGTCTTACCCAATACTGGTTTCCCAGCGGATCTGGTTTCGACCAGTCGATGATGGAATCAGGCATCCTTTCTTCATTATTGTTAATGATAAAATATCCATTGCGCGAGAGGTAACTTGAATCTTTTCTGATTTTATAAATCATTTCTTTATGAACAATGCTTTTGGGTACGGTCCAGTATGGGTTGGCAACAACTTTTTCCAGACTACTTGAAAATACCGGGGTTGGGGTATGTGTTTTTCCTACAATTACATTAAAAACACGTTTGATCTGATTAGATTCGATAACCTGAAGTTTAAATTCGGGAATATTTACAAATAAATAACTGTTCGCGGAATGATTTAATTTTCTAAGCCTGTGTAAATTTAAACAGGCCTGATAATATTTTTGTTCCAGGAGCGATACCAGTTTCTCGTGAGTAGCATGATTTAAAATTGAGTCGTGAGGTAAAAGGTATCGATCTTGTAATTTATACAAAGCATTTGATTTTTTATTGGAGCTATTAAATGTGGGCGAATCACTTATTCCGGCATAAAAAAAACTTTTGGCTAGTACCTTATCATCGATAAATGAAGGGGTAGTATATTTTATCGATAAATTCATATCAATAAAATAGGATAGAGAATGCATTATTTTTTGATATTGTACAATTTGTGGCTGAACAGACCCAATCTTTTGTTGAAGACTTTTTTGCTCTATTGCTTCGTTTAATACATAAGGCAGGTTTTCTAAATATGCATGGTTTACTATCGAATTTGTTTTTACGATTCCTTGATTTAAGTATATTAAAGCTTTTAATGCTGAGAAAGTGGTGCTTATCTCTAGTTGAGCCAAATCAGTATACGAGTTTTTAGCATTAGGATGATGTACTTTCTGAAGCAATGATTTTATATCATTAAAAGAAAAATAATCAAAAGGGAAACCATAATACTTAGCGCTATCTAATAAATTGCAGATGATTTTGAATTGAGCATTCGTATTGAATTTTTCTATCCATGCCGGTTCAAAATTTCTTATCTGATAAAATTCTATTAACAGACGCTTTACCTTGTTATCTATACTTTGGATGGAAGCACTATCATTAGCTGCAAAATGAATATTTGCTTGTGTAGATATAAGTTCTGCCAACCGGGAATTGTTTTGAACAGGATAAGGATGATGGTAACTTACCATTAAAATTAAAAACAGAAGCAACAGTAAATTTCGAATCCATGTGAAAAGATTTTTTCTGAACCTTTTTACTTCAGGAAAATAAAAATTTAATAATTGATCTTCCGTTTTCATTTTGTAAGAGCTTTTATCTAATTGTACGGTTATTTTGTAAAAAAGAATTTTTTTTTAGATGAACTACACGTAAATTTTGATAAACATTATTTAAATGTAAATAAGATTTTTTCTTATCTGCAAGACGTTGACAGTCAGGGCTTATGCGTTAGTCTTGTGTGAGATCGGGTATTATAAGGGTATTTTATCGTTGAATCAAAAGGAGAAGAGCATCATTTGTTTTTCTACAAGTACAACAATTATTTTATCATTTTAAATGATAATGTTCTGGAAAAAATACTTCTTTTCATCCTCTATTTAAGCAATAATTAATATATTTGGTAATATTTGGTTTAATTCTGAAATCAAAAGCTATGAGGCCAAAACCATCTTATATCCTTTTTTTTCTTCTATTATTCATTTTTAATCAGTGTTCAATTTCTAACCGTGTAAAAAAAAATCCTGAAGAACTCATTCATGGTTATGTTAAATCTGGATTTGAAGAGGTGAAAGAAGCCTTTGTTGAAAATTTTACGGAACGGGAAGAGTACGGAGCAGCGTGTGCTATATATTATAAAGGAGAAAAAGTAGTAGACCTTTGGGGAGGATACAAAAATTCGATCACCAAAGAGAAGTGGGAAGAAGATACGAAAGTAATTGTTTTCTCCACAACTAAAGGATTGGCTGCATTATCGCTGGCCATTGCTCATTCTAAAGGGTGGCTTGATTATCATCAAAAGGTATCTTACTATTGGCCTGAATTTGCCCAAAACGGGAAAGAAGATATTACCGTACAACAATTACTGGCTCACGAAGCCGGATTGTGTCTTGTGGATGAAAAATTTGAAATTTCCGATTTAAAAGATTTTGATTATATAGCTGAAATCATGGCCCGTCAAAAACCTTTATGGGAGCCGGGACAGCAACACGGTTACCACTTGGCAACGATGGGTATGTATATGAACGAGTTAATGAGGCGTATTGATCCTGAACATCGATCTATCGGTCAATTTTTTGCCCAAGAGATAGCCAAACCCATGGATTTGGATTTTTATATTGGTTTGCCCGATTCTGTTCCCGATGAAGAACTGGCTTTGGTTATTATTCCTTCGGCCTGGCAGGTAATTACTACGTATGATGAAATACCTGAAAAGATGAGAAAAGACCTTCGAAAACGGAAATCTATCTTATACCAATCATTTAAAATTCCGGAAAAGTTTAACCCTAACAGTCGCACTACACTTAGTGTGGAAATGCCATCAGCCAATGGAGTTGGAGATGCCCGCTCCATTGCAAAAGTTTACAGCGAATTTGCCCTGGGAGCAAAAGATTTAGGATTGAATAGTAGTACTTTTGAATTATTAAAAGAAGAAGCTGAAGTCCCTCCGGCAGGTCCTTTTGATATTGTGATGGGACTGGATGCCTATTTTTCATTAGGTTTCCTGAAACCCGGCCCCAATTTAATGTTTGGCAGTAGCCGTAAGTCCTTCGGAACACCCGGCGCAGGTGGTTCTTTCGGTTTTGCCGATCCTGATAAAGAAATTGGATATGCTTATATCATGACCAATATGGGCGCCTATTTAGTTAACGATCCCCGCGAATTGGCTATTCGTGATGCAATGTATCGATGTGTTGAAGAAATCAGGAAACAAAACCCTGACCATCAATAAAAATTGTATGTTTAAAACCCTGAAGTCAAAATATGGAATCATTGTTTTATTTACGTTTATCCTTTATGGCAATACATTTTTTCATGATTATGCCCTGGATGATGCACTCGTTATTACTGAAAATGAATATACCTTAAGCGGTTTTAAAGGGGTTGATGATTTATTTACCGAAGCGTTCTTTAATGGCTTTTTCGATCAGAAAAACAAAAAACTGGTTGCAGGAGACAGGTACCGCCCATTATCTATGGTTACTTTTGCCATCGAGTGGCAATTGGTTATGGGTACCCCCTTTGATGGGATTAATCATTTACTGTTGGAAAGAAAAATGAATCATAAGGCTCATCCAAATTTTATTTTGCCTTCACAAAAATTATTAAAAAATTTAACGGCAACCATACATATTCAAAATAAGCAGTTAAGAAAACAACAGCAGGAATCAATGCTGGAAAATGCAAAAGCATTAAATGCTCAGGAAAAAAATATAATCCTCCGCAATTTGGAAAGGATGCACAATCGCAGGCCGGTTGTTTTATTTGTTAGTCATTTCATCAATGTATTGCTTTACGCGTTAACAGGAATCCTTTTATTTTACATCCTTACGTTAATGATCCCTCAGTATAAATCAGGAACATGGTTTTTGTCCCTGCCGTTTATTGTTACATTGCTTTTTGTTTCACACCCCATCCATACCGAAGTGGTTGCCAATATCAAAGGGCGCGATGAAATTTTATCGCTACTGGGTGCTTTTTTAGCGATGTTGTTTGCCTGGAAATACCTTCAAAAACATCATATGATCTATTTGTTTTTAAGTTTCATCGCATTTCTGACAGGATTATTTTCAAAAGAAGTTGCCGTAACTTTTTTGGCCATTATCCCATTGAGCATTTATTTTTTTAAGACCCCAAAAGTTAACCTCAGAATTTATTTTTTTACGCTTATCCCACTTATTTTAGCAACCATAATTTATTTTTATGTTCGCTACGCTGTTGTAGGCGGAATAAAGCTCGAGCCGGGGAGTGAACTGATGAACAATTCATTTTTAGGGATGAGTTTTAGCGAAAAATATGCCACCATATGTTATACTTTGTTGCTTTATTTAAAATTACTTTTTTTTCCTCATCCTCTCACATATGATTATTATCCTTACCATATCCAGGCAATGAGCTGGACAGATATATGGCCAATAATTTCGCTCGTTTTACATTTGGCTATAGGTATTTATGCTCTAGCCGGAATAAGAAAGAAAGAACCTGTTTCTTTTGGTATTTTATTTTATATCATCGCTCTGTCCCCAATGTCCAATATTTTATTTCCAATAGGAGTATTCATGAACGAACGATTTATGTTTGTTCCATCCATTGGATTTGTTTTAATAGCAGGATATTTAATCACTCAGAAATTTCCAGTCTGGATAAAAAAACAACAGATAATTGCAGGGTTATTGGTGATAATTTTTTCATTGTATGCGCTGAAAACTATCAGCCGGAATAAGGCATGGGAAGATGATTTTGCCTTATTTACTACCGATGTAAAAACATCCGTGAACAGCGCTAAAAGTAATACATCAGCCGGAGGAAAACTGATCGAAGAAGCACTGAAGCCAGGGAATAAAACAAAACGAAATATATACCTTAAACAAGCGGTAGGGTATCTGCGAAAAGCCATTGAAATTCATCCTGAATATAATGATGCATTATTGTTAATGGGTAATGCTCAATGGGAGCTGTATCATCAGCCCGACAGCCTTTTTAAATACTACCAAAGAATTTTAGAACACACTCCTAAGTATGGCCGTGTGTATGACAATCTTTTTAAATCAGAAATTAATCAGATTTTTGATGAGCCCGGGAGGGTAGATGAAAATTTAAAACTGCTTCACCAATTGGAAAAGTATCATTCTGAGAATTATCATGTAAATTATTACCTTGGGCGTTTATATGGCCGTTATAAGAATGAGCTGCAAAAGTCACTCCAATACCTGGAAAAAGCAGCGAAGATAAATCCCGGCAACATTGAAGTTTATAAAGATTTGGGGGTTGCCTATGGAATGTCCGGTAATTTCACCGAATCGGCTAAAGCATTAACTAAAGCTGTAAGGCTGGATAAAAAAGATCCGGTGTTGAGAATTAACCTGGCCATGTCATACATGAATATAAAAGAATATGGTAAAGCAAAACAGATGATGGACGAAGCTTATGCATTGGATTTTAAGCCAGAAAATGCTTCTGCACTGGTTAATCTTGGTGTTCTTTATCAAAATCTTGGCGATAAAAACAAAGCCCGGGTTTGTTTTGCCAAAGCTCAAAAATTAAACCCTGAATTGTTCCGTCAAGAATAGATAAAAGTAATAAATAGCTTCTAAACAGGTGGATTATACGATATACTTCCTTGCATTTTTTTAGGATTTGAAAAATTCTTAATTTTTTTTAATTAAAGCGAATAGATGCCACTTTTTTTTCTGATTTTTGCCGTTGAATTATTTAAAAAAAGATAGATAATGAATAGAATAGTTTTTTTTGTGCTGTGTTTTTTGTTTTCAGGTGTTGCCGGTTTTTCACAACAATTGAATAGAATTGGGAAAATTGAAGTAGAGACTATTCCCACCTTAAAGCCTTATCGCATCGATTATAACGCCCAGAAAATTTACTACGACTCATTAATCTTTGAAGGGAATACCTGGTATCCTATTGAAAATGGGTTTTTGACCACGTTAGAGTTAGTGAATAATGAAAAAGACAAAATTTTTTGTTATTCTCCGCAAGGTAAACTGAAAGCCACTATTTTATCAGACAGAGTGATTAACCTGAAGACTTCTGCAAATGGGAGAGATATTGCCTGGTTTGATGGGGAAAAAATATTAAAAATAAATCTAAACAATTTTGCTGTAGATACTTTGACGGGCTCGTTTGTATATTCGTTTATCAAAAACGGTGCGTTTATTTACTATAATCCTGATAAAGAAATGGTTTATTTCGACGGAAAGAATATCGTTTCGGATGAGTTTCCCATGCAATTTCTTGAATTTAATCATAAAATACTGGTATGTTCAGAAAAGTATCTTTTTGAACTTAAACATCAGGAACTGGTTCCCAGGTATACCTTTAATGGGACTTTTTTTGATTTAAAGATGGTTGATGAGGAGCTCTTTTTTGTTGAAAAACGCGAAAAGCGAAAAGAAACTGAGTTCAGACTTTTTAAAACAAAAGATTTTCATCGGGTACAATTGGTTGATATGTTAACCGTTGAAAATGATTAAAACCGAAGCGACAGGCAGCTTAATCCACCATCCATTTTTTGAAATTCTGATAGCTCGAGTTCAATGATTTTGTATCCTAATTTTTTAATGGCAGCTTTGGTTTTAGGAAATCCGGCAGGAACCAGAATATGATCATTGATACGTAATGCATTGGCTGCATATTCCTCATCTGGTTCTACAATTATCTGGTGATAACTGCTTAAATCTTTTGCTGAGCAAAATGATTCGTGTAGAATGATATTGTTGTCACCTAAATAATTAACGCCCGTTTTAAAATGCAGCATATTACATACCGGAAGAGTATAAACATCAAAATGGTAATTTTTTAATATATTGCTTAATTGCTTTGCACCGGCTAAATTGGTTCTGCCCGACAGACCGATGTAAAATTTATTTTCAACCTGCATAATATCACCACCTTCAAGTGTGCCGGGTTTTTCTATGTAGTGTAATTTAAGTAAAGGATTTAATGTTTTTTCTATTGCAGGGGTTTCTCCTTGCCTTGTTTTGTCTCCAGGGAGGGTAATTATACCAAAATTTGACGTAACAACTGCTGTATCTTCCACAAAACAGGAATCGGGAAAATCCGGGTCAGCTTCTAAAACAGTTAATTCTAACCCGCATTTTATCAGAGCTTCGCAATATGCCTCGTGTTGTTTTAGCGTTAAGGTATAATCAGGTTTCCCTAATGATGATGTGGTTATTCCTTTGGCAAAGGTTTTGGCCGGCTTTTTTACGATAGCTTTTGTAAACATGTTAATAACGTTTCGTGATGGACAAATATAATCTATATATACCATAATGGGGGATAATTTTAAATTAGAATTATTGATAGTCAATAATAAACCTTTTTTGTTGCTGCAGGTCAAATCATTGTTTTAATTGAAGAAGTTTTACTAAAAAATTTTTAATGATGAAAAAAATTACATTTTTATTGGTGGCTTTATTGGCTATCAATTTCTCAGGTTTTGGTCAAAAAAATTTAACTTCAGACCATAAAGATTATTACAAGTACAATTGGCGGCTTACCGATGTTTATGCCGACTGGGACGCCTGGCAAAAAGATTTGGACTATGTGCAATCCCAAATCCCCAAATATTTAGATTATAAAGGCCGGTTAGGAGAAAGTGCCGGAACTTTGCTCGAGTTTAGGAAATTTGGGGATGAAATGGCCAGAATATCCTCCAGGCTTTATATTTATGTAATGCTTAATCAGGATGTGGATGGTAAAAATCCTATGTACAAAACAAAGTTCCAGCAGTTACAAACCATGTCTATTGAGCGTAGCAGAAATACATCATGGATACCATCGGAAATGGCTAAAATCCCTCAAGAAACCATTGAAAAGTGGGTTGCTGAGAATGACGAGCTTGCTTCTTACAAACATTTGTTTGATAGCTTTTACCGGCAGTTAGAGCATATTCTCGACGAAGAAACACAGCAGATTTTAACCTATTACAGCAGGGCATTAAATGCAACCTCTGATGCTTACAGTTCACTTTCCAAAGCCGATATGGAGTATCATAAAATAATGCTTTCTGATGGAGAAGAAATTACCGCTAGTCCTGCTGTGGCAGCAAAGATTTATAATAGTAACCCTAATCAGGAAGATCGAATAGCAGTTACTAAAGCAAGGGTTGATGTGTATGCCAAGAATAAAAATACCTTTGCCGATCTTTGGATGGGCATTGCCCAAAACCGATGGGCCAGTGCACAATTAAGAGGTTATGAATCGTGTCTTGAATCGGTATTACAACCCAATAAAATTCCTGTTGATGTTTACAAAAATCTTATTAACGTAGCCAGCAGCAATGCCGATGCTTTATTAAAATATCGCCAGTTACGAAAAAAAGCACTTAATATAAACAAATATTATACCTCTGATGAATCATTCCCTTTGGTTGATTTTAATAAGGAGTATCCCTGGGACGAAGCAGTTGATATGGTTCAGGTATGTTTAGAGCCAATGGGCAAAGAGTATAATGAGCTTTTACGCACAGCAACCAAAGAAGGATGGATTGATGTTTATGAAAAACCCGGAAAACAAACCGGTGCATATAACATGCCTTTATATGATGTGCATCCTTATATTTTAATGAACTGGGCCGGCACCCGTGATAATGTTTATACCCTGTCACACGAATTAGGACATGCTATTCATGGAATGTTAAGCAGTAAATATCAACCCTATGCTTATGGTCGTTCAGCATCAATGGTTGCCGAGGTGGCCTCCATTTTTAACGAACACATGTTGTTAGACTATATGATTAAAGAAGCCAAAGACCCCAACGAAAAAGTAGCCCTTTTGGTGCAGGCCATCGATAATATTTCGGGCACATTTTACCGGCAGTCGCAGTTTGCCGAGTTTGAGTATACGTTGTATAGCAAGGTAGAAAATAACGAACCTTTAAATGCCGAAATTATTGGGGATATTTATGAGCAAATTTCGAAAAAATACAACGGCGATATCATGCAAACGGTAGAAAATGATAAGTATAGCTGGCCCAGAGTTTTCCATTTTTTCGATTTATATTATTATGTTTATAATTATGCGGTTTCTTACTCTGCTTCCAGCAGTTTGTTTAATCAGATAGCACAGGCTGATAGTAAAAAGCAGGCAAAAATTGCGCAGGAAAAGTATCTGAACCTGTTAAAATCCGGCAGCAACGACTATCCAATCGAATTACTAAAAAATGCAGGGGTTGATTTAACCACTAAAGAACCTTTTGTAGCTGTGGTAGACCGTATGAATGAATTGGTTGATCAATTAGAAGATGCATTAAAAGAAGCAGATAAAATTTAATGTGAAATTCTTTATCCAATATCAGAATTAATCAAATTAGATTTAATTATTGATTTGGGATTCACGAGAGGCTGTCTAAAAAAGGCAGCCTCTTTAGTGTTTGTAAAGCGTTACATTAAACAATAACTTAACTGATAAATCCTTCTCGTAAAAGGTTGTTGTGTAGTAATTATAAGTGAATAAAATCTTTTAAGTTGTTGGTTAAAATTTCTTTTAGTTCGTTATCATTATCCTCAGGTGTTTCTGTAAATAACATGCCAAAAATTGGGTATTTTGCAATATCTGTCTTTCTGCATTCAATTACGTTGTTTAATTTTTTAATTAATGAATCGTAATCAAAATATTTAATGTCCTTAGCATGAATATCTTTTGGCTTATCTAAGATGATAACGCTGTAAATCTTTCCCTCTTTATCGGCTAAAATATTTTTCCATATGGGCTTTTTCTGTTCAATAAAATATTCGTACGGATTAATGCCATAGGCATAATATACAATGTCGGTTGTGCACCAGCCGGCAAATCGCATGGGGTTAATCTCTATAGGAATCAGTTGATTATTATCAATTCTGACTTCAATGTGTAAAGGAAAACTTTTTATATGTAAAATATCGCCTAACTTTTTAAGGAATGCCGTAATTCGCTGCAAATTTTCTTCAATAATCTTTTTGGAAGTGATATACAGCCGGTCGCTAACATCCTTGGATGATGAAAATTTATGCTCCAGAATATTAATAACAACAGGTTCACCTTCTTTATCATAATATGCATCAACGGCATATTCAGTACCCTGTATAAATTCTTCGATGATATAATTAGTAGGTGAAATAACCTCTTTAGGAAAAAGATTCCCGTTTGATTCTGTGTTTTCTTTTATCTCTTTTACCGCCTCTTGCCAGTTATCATCATTATAGATTGTATATACACCAATGCTTAAAAAACCATATTTTGGTTTAATGATAAAGGGTTTTTTGAATTGGGATATATCCATTGAATCAATATCATCAATATTGATTTCCATGAACTGAAAATCCGGGAATATCGAGCGAATTAATTCCCTGAACCGGTATTTATTTTTGAAAATATCGATATATTCTACAATGTCTGAAGAAGTTAAGTTTTCTACTATCCATTCGATACTGTTTTCGGAGTTGGTATATAAAAGTTTTTTATCACGATAGTTCATGATACTTTCTTCATCATTTCTTAAGACAACATCTTCTGAAAATCCTAATTCAGAGGATATATCATTTAAAACGACATCATAATTTTTCTTCTCAATCGTATTTCTTAATAGGTTGGATACATACGGGTTTTCTAAAATAAACATTTTATGCTTTTTTGTTAATAATTTATTGGATAAAGGCAAAAACGAATTGAATAATATATTTTGTCTTTAGAGTTGGTTAGAATAGGAAGGAGTGAAAAAGTTTAATTGATTTTTTTATTTTCCTTTGAAATCTATAGGAGATGTCAAATTTTTTTGTAATGCAATCATCAAAATAGAACCTTCGCGTAGCATTGTTATTAAATGTAATGGGTGAGAATAAATGGTTTAATTCTCACTTTCTTTATTCTCTACCAGTAAATAAAGTTCTTTATCGGGCAGGTAAAGGTAACCTTGCTCGTAACAAAAATGGTAAATATCGCCTTTTTTGGTAGTATAGGTATGTGTGTGATAAGTAAGATTAAAACCACTGGTCAGTAAAGTTTCTTTATTTACGATGGTTTTACCCGATTGTTTGTTTAAATCTTTTAAAATGCGACGGTTTTTGCGTAAAATGTTGTTAATATTTCGGACCGTGTTGCTTGCATCGCTGTTTAACCGGTTGTTATAAGTATTTCTGCATTGATCGGAACAAAATTTTTTATCGGCGCGGCCAATTATTTTTTCGCCACATTCAGGACATTTTCGGGTAGAATTTTCTTCCATTCTTTTAAATTTTCAGGTTCTGATAATCAAATGTAAAATAAATTACAATCAATTACAAACGACAGCAAACGAATTTTAACCGACTATACCCATTTAATAACCGAATCGTATATGAGTAGTGCTTTTTCTTTGTATCAGAAATTTTTTGTTAAACCATTTAAAAATTTAAAATCATGGAAAAAACAATGAACAAAGTAGAAATTCAGGGATTTTTAGGCCGCGATGCCGAAGAAAAATCATTTGAAAGTGGTCGTACACTAGTAAGCATGAGTATTGCTACCAACGAAAGTTACAAAAACAAAAAGGATGAGTGGGTGAACAATACCACCTGGCATAATGTGGTTTACTGGAAAAATAAAAAGGAGGAGGATTTGAGCTTTTTAAAAAAGGGTGAATTGGTATCCGTTTCGGGTAAATTAAACAACCGGCAATATACCGATAAAAATGGTGATGATAAATACATTACCGAAATTGTTGCCTTTAAATTGGAGCCTGGTAAGGTAGAAGCTTAAGTTATTTGGCTTTACAAAAAGGGATTGCAAATCAAGTAATCCCTTTTTTTAGGATGATTCGATCCAAGCCTTAAAATCTGTTATTTATATTTATGGAATTTCAATGGCCGGGATTTTATGATTGATAATAAAATGATGGCACGAACCATGCAGGGAAAAGGTTAGTTAGTAGAGCTTCATCCAAAGTAATTTATTTAGAGCTAATAATGTATTTTTATATGATGTGATTCAGTGTTTTTCTCTGAATAGCAGGCAATAAGGAGAATAATTTTTCTTATCTAAAATGATTCTTGTTTTTTATCCGTTGATATTTGCTGTCTATCGATATTTTTTTTTAACTAACTCATTCCTTTCTATATTGCCTCTCATTTAACACTCAAAAAAACCTTAAATCTTCTGTAAAATGAAAAAACATTTACTATGTATTGTTTTTGGCTTGAGTTTTATACTCATTGCTTTTAATGCAAACAGCCAGGAATGGAAAATGCTGGATGAAAGTAAGTCATCCATAGAATCGGAAGTAAAGCTGTTAAATTCAAATGAAAGTCACATTACTTTAAAGGTTGAGTTTAATGCTTATGCTTTATCTAAACTATCAACAAGTAAGGGAACTGCAAATTTATTGCAAATTCCCGATTGTGAACGCACCAAAGTAAAAGGGGCACCTGACTTACCTAAAATTACTCAGTCGGTTGTTATTCCGGATCATACCGATATGAAGGTTAATCTTAGCAAAAGTAAGTATGTCGAATTAGATGGAATTGATATAGTCCCTTCTAAAGGTGTTTTGTCAAGAGAAATTGATCCCTCAACCGTTCCGTATGAATATGGAGAGGTTTATTCAAAAGATGTTTTTTATCCATCAGATATTGTTAAGGGTAATGATCCTTATATTATTCGAAACGTTAGGGGTAAAAGTGTAACTGTTTATCCGGTACAATACAATCCGGTTACAAAAAAAGTAAGGATTTATACCAGTCTGGTAATTGACATGGTTCCGTCAGGAACAAAAGGAGTAAATGCTTTGCAAAAGAATGCTAACGTTAAAAATGATGATGTTTTTGAGAATGTGTTATCCAACCATTTTCTTAACTATAAACCTTCGACATCGAAACTAAGCGAGAATACTAAAAAAATGTTAATTGTTTCGTATAGTAGTTTCATGTCTGCGATGGAAGAGTTTAAAGCCTGGAAAGAATCTATTGGATATACCGTTGATTTGATTAACTACTCTGATATAGGAAGTTCTTCAGCTTTAAAGAATTATGTTCAGAATCAATATGATCAGAATGGAACAGGATATTTATTATTAGTAGGAGACCATGCACAAGTTCCTTCTTCATCAACCAGTGCTGGGTATTCTGATAATAATTATGGCTATACCTCAGGATCCGATCACTATCTGGATATTTTTGTAGGGCGATTTTCTGCTGAAAATTCAACGCAGCTCCAAACCCAAATTGACCGTACCATTTATTACGAAAGTCAGGTTAACTCATCAGATACCTGGTTTAAAAATGGCGTTGGTATCGCTTCGAACGAAGGCACCGGTGGTGGCGGAGATGACAATGAAAGCGATGAGCAACACATGAATAATATTGAATATGATCTCGAAGGATACGGATATACTATGGACCGTATTTATCAAGACGGAGGTAGTGCTTCTCAACTTTCCTCTGCCTTAAATAATGGACGAGGAATTATTAATTACGTTGGACATGGAAGCAACACTTCCTGGTCATCTATGTATTATTCACAGACTGATGTTAATAATCTTTCCAACGACCATAAACTACCCTTTGTTATCTCTGTTGCTTGTGTAGTGGGGAATTTTACCGGAATGACATGTTTCTCTGAAACATGGTTGCGGGCAACAAATAACGGACAGCCAACAGGAGCCGTTGCATTTTGTGGTTCAACGATTAACCAGTCGTGGGCTTCACCAATGTGTGCTCAGGATAAGATGAATGACTTATTGGTTGCCAATAGTTATATTAACTATGGAGGCATGTTTGTAAACGGGATGTTTCAAATGATTGACGAATATGGCAGCGATGGAGAAAACATGGCCGATACCTGGACTGTTTTTGGAGATCCATCCGTTCAAATGAGAACACCCGGCCATCCTGAAGGCCCTGAAGGAGAATCACCGAACCCTCCGGTAGCTGACTTTACAGCTTCAACAACAATAGTTTCTGAAGGAGAGTCGGTTTCCTTTACAAGCACTTCAATCAATAATCCTTCTGAATATTACTGGGAATTTGAAGGGGGAACTCCTTCTACCAGCAACTCTTCAAGTCCTGCAGTAACATATAATACTATTGGCAGCTTTGATGTTACGTTAACAGTTTCTAATAGTGCTGGACAAGACGCTGAAACTAAATATAACTATATTACCGTTGAAGAATATGTTCCTAGCTATTGTTCCAGTGCAGGTCAGGATTACAGCTATGAATGGATCGCTGGAGTAGAAGTAGGTTCGTTCAGTAACTCTTCATCTGCTGCCGGGTATACCGACTTTACCAGCAAAACGGTTGAGCTACAGGCGGGAAATGATTATGCCGTTTCTCTTACTCCCGGATTTGCCAGTTCAACGTATAACGAATACTGGAAAATCTGGATTGATTATAACAATGATAAAGAATTTACATCTGATGAGTTAGCTTTTGATGCCGGAGCATTAAGTAAAACATCCGTTACGGGTACAATGACTATCCCCTCAGGAGTAGGTCAGGTTACAACCCGCATGCGGGTTTCTATGAAATATAACGCGGCGCAAACAGCTTGTGAATCTTTTGATTATGGTGAAGTAGAAGACTATACAGTAATTATTACAGAACCTGGAGATGATACGCAAGCACCCACTGAACCTGTAAATCTATCCGCATCGAATATCACAGAAACCTCTTTCACCTTAAGCTGGAACGCTTCAACAGATAATATTGGGGTTGTCGGATATGATGTTTATCAAGATGGTAGTATAGTAAGCACCGTTACAGAAACATCGGCAAATATTTCCGGATTAACTGCCGGTACAACCTTCAGCTACTATGTAAAAGCGAAAGATGCTGCCGGCAATGTTTCTGCTGCAAGCAGTACCTTGCAGGTTACCACGGATGAACCTGCAGATACCGAGGCACCTACAGCTCCATCCAACTTATCCTCATCGAATACTACCGAGAATTCAGTGGCTCTAAGCTGGACTTCTTCTACCGACAATGTAGGCGTTACCGGTTATGATATCTATAGAAATGGTTCATATCTTGCCAATACATCATCAACCAGTTATACGGTTACCGGATTAAGTGCATCTACTTCCTACGAATTTTATGTAAAAGCGAAAGATGCTGCCGGCAATGTTTCTGTTGCAAGTAATACAATTTCAGTTACCACTGATGATGTAGTAGCAGAATATTGTGAATCAAAAGGAAATAATTCATCGTACGAATGGATTGCCGAAGTAACTATCGGAACTTACAGTAACTCTTCCGGAGCTTCAGGATATACCGATTTTACCAGTGAAATGATTACCCTTGAAGCAGGTAGTTCGGTGAATATTTCACTGGCTCCAGGATTTGGTGGTTCAACGTACAACGAATACTGGAAAATCTGGATTGATTATAACGGCGACAAAGAATTTACCAGTGATGAGTTAGTATTTGATGCCGGTTCGCTTAGTAAAACAACGGTAAACGGAACCATCAATGTTCCTTTAAGCGCAAATGGAACAACACGCCTAAGAGTTTCGATGAAATATAACGGAGCCCAAACAGCATGCGAAACATTCAGTTATGGAGAAGTAGAAGATTATACCGTAAGCTTCGAAGAATCAGTACCTGATACTGAAGCTCCAACTGCTCCTACAGGACTAACATCTTCTAACATAACCAATAGCTCGTTTACGCTAAGCTGGAATGCTTCCAGCGATAATGTCGGCGTAACAGTATATGATATTTACCAAAATGATGCTTATTATACTTCATCCAGCGGAACGTCATACATCGTAACAGGCTTAAGTGCAGCAACAACTTATTCATGCTATGTTAAAGCTAAGGATGCTGCCGGTAATGTTTCTGCAGCAAGCAGTACATTAAATGTTACAACCGTTGATGAGCAGTTAACCTACTGTACTTCGAAAGGAAACAATTCATCGTATGAGTGGATTGACCTGGTAGAGCTGAATGAAATGAGTAATGCAACAGGCAATAACGGTGGTTATGCTGATTTTACTAACTTAACAGCCACTGTTTCACGTAGTGCAGAGCAAACGATTTATGTAAGTTGCGGATTTAGCGGAAGCAGCTACACCGAATACTGGCATGTATGGATCGACTGGGACCACAGTGGAACATTTGATGCAGACGAAAGAATGGTATATGGTTCATCAAGCAGTGCGGATAAGTTAAGTGCAACATTTACCGTTCCGTCGGATGCTCAACTGGGATCTACACGAATGCGTATTACCATGAAGTATAATGCTGCAGCAACAGCCTGTGAAACATTTAGCTATGGTGAGGTGGAAGATTATACCATTAATGTTACAGATGCAGGTTCGTATGCTGTGAATGCTCGTGAAGAGGCTGAAATCCTTGGTTTTGAAGCTCCAACAACAGTTGTTTTATACCCTGTTCCGGCTTCTGATTATTTGAATGTTTCTATAGAAAATGGAACAAGAGTAGGTAAAGTAAGTATTTATAATGCTACAGGTTCATTAATGAAGATTGAGGAAATTCAAGGAAATCATAAGGAAATTGATATCTCTGAATTACCTGCTGGTTCTTACATCATTTCTGTTGAAGATGAAAAAGAACCAATAACCAAACAGTTTGTTAAACAATAAATTTAATGATACCCTATGAAAAAAGCTGTCTCAATAAAGGGACAGCTTTTTTAGTTAAATACATCGTGCAAAAGCAAACCCTATTAAATGAAACATGATTTAATCATTGTTTGATTAGAAAAAATAAATATTTATAAACATAGTTGATATTCAAATTATTATTCTAACTTTGCGCCCTTATATTAACGAAATTGTGTTTTTAGGCTTCTGACCTGCTTTTGGCGAGTTGATTGGGATCCAAAGGCACGGGAGGAAAAAATAAATGTCAAAATTTAATGATTTAGGATTCTCTAATGATATCCTAAAAGGAATTAATGATTTGGGTTTTGTAGAAGCAATGCCCGTTCAGAATGAAGTAATACCTGTTTTACTCGAAACCAACCGCGATATTGTTGCCCTGGCACAAACCGGAACAGGAAAAACAGCAGCATTCGGACTTCCGATTGTTCAACAAATAAACATTCAGGAAAAACATCCACAAGCCCTGATTCTATCCCCAACGCGGGAACTATGTGTTCAGATAGCTAAAGATATCATGGCTTATTCGAAATATATAGATGGTTTAAAAGTACTGCCTGTATACGGAGGAGCAAGTATAGATACTCAAATACGGGGATTGAAAATGGGTGCACATGTTATTGTAGCAACACCGGGACGAATGTTAGATTTGATTCGACGCAAAAAAGCTGATATCACAAAAGTAAAAACGGTTGTCTTAGACGAATCAGATGAAATGCTGAATATGGGGTTTCGTGATGATTTAAATGATATCCTTGAATCAGTACCTAAAGAACGTCGTACCTTACTTTTTTCAGCGACTATGCCCAAAGAGGTGGCTGCGATAGCTAAAAATTATATGTCCAAACCCCAGGAGATTACCATTGGTAAGAGAAATGCAGGGGCCGAAAATGTAAAACATATTTACTACCTGGTGCACGCTCGAGACAGGTATCTGGCGCTAAAGCGAATTGCTGACATGAATCCGGATATCTATGCCATTATTTTTTGCCGTACGCGTATGGAGACCAAAGAGGTGGCTGAAAAGTTAATCAAAGACGGATATAATGCTGACGCTTTGCATGGCGATCTTTCCCAGGCACAGCGAGACCATGTAATGAACCGTTTCCGGTTAAAAAACCTTCAAATGTTGGTAGCTACTGATGTGGCAGCTCGCGGATTAGATGTAAACGATCTTACGCATGTTATTAATTATAACCTGCCCGATGATATTGAAGCATATACCCACCGTAGCGGCAGAACAGGAAGAGCAGGAAAAGCAGGAATATCTGTTGCAATTGTTCATCTAAGAGAAAAATACCGAATCAAAGAAATTGAGAAGAAAATCAATAAAAAATTCGAGCAATTACAGGTCCCAAAAGGAGATGAGATCTGTAAAAAACAACTGTTTCATTTGATTGATAAGATGGAGCATGTAGATGTGAAGAACGAACAAATTGATGATCTTTTACCGGAAGTATACAAAAAGCTACAGTGGCTGGATAAAGAAGAGTTAATTAAACGATTTGTTTCGTTGGAATTTAACCGTTTTCTTGCTTATTACAAAAATACCCCGGATTTGAATGTGCCTGATGAATCTGGAGCTGAGGGGAAAAATAAAAGAAAAAATAAACGAAGCGGAGGGAACAAAAACTATCAACGCCTTTTTATTAATGTTGGTAATAATAACAAACTTAATCCTCAACGTTTAATGGGATTGGTTAATGAATCTACACGAGAACGAAATATCCCGGTAGGAAAAATAGATATCCTGAAATCGTTCTCATTTTTTGAAATAGATGAATCGTATACCGATAAAGTACTTAAAGGTTTAAATTCTTCGGTTTTTGAGGGTGTCCGGGTAAGTTCTGAAATTGCTAAGGAGAAGCCTGCCGGAGCGGGAAGAGAAATGAGACGTGATGATAAGAATATTTCAAAAAATAAAAAGTACGGAAAGAATCCGAGTGCCAAAAGAAGATCAAGAAAGAGATAGTTTGTAAAAATTTATAAACTTTTTTATCAGATAAAGATCATTCGAGATGAGCAAAATAAAAAATATTGCATTGGTAGCACATGACAACCGGAAGCAGGATTTAATAGATTGGATAGAACTGAATCATGAGAAGCTTTTAAAATGTCAACTTACTTGTACCGGTACAACAGGGAAACTCGTTGAAGAGACTCTGTTAAAACACAATAAAAAGGTAGAAACAATTCACATCAGGAAGTTAAAATCCGGACCACTGGGTGGTGACCAGCAGTTGGGCGCTTTAATCAGTGAAGGGGAAATTGATTTGCTTATATTTTTGTGGGATCCGATGCAGCCTCAGCCTCACGATGTGGATGTTAAAGCATTGCTTCGAATTGGTGTTTTGTATAATGTGCCAACGGCCAACAACCGGTCAACAGCCGATTTTTTGATATCCTCGGAATTGTTTGAAAGTGACTATAAACCGGAGGTTAAAGATTACTCTTCCTATATCCACCGTAAAATTGAGGGTGATAAGTAGGTCTTTTAGTGAGCTTAAAAAGATGTATCCTTTTGCCAGGTAAAAATAAACAGTACTGTTGAGGTTATCGTTTATGATAACTGGATAATCCTTCAATCACAATAACAATTTCTCCCTTTACGGTCGACTGACTGTAATAATCGATAAGCTCTTTTATGGTACCACGGATATTTTCTTCGTGAATTTTAGTTAATTCACGCGAAACACTTGCTTTTCGGTCTTCACCCATAAATTCAGCAAACTGGGTTAGCGTTTTTACTAACCGGTAGGGCGATTCATAAAAAACCATGGTTTTGGGCTCTTCGGCCAGTTCCTTTAGTCTTTTTTGTCTCCCTTTTTTCTGGGGTAAAAAACCTTCGAAAGAAAAGCGGTCGTTAGGTAAAATTGAATTGATTAAAGCCGGAATAAAGGCCGTGGCACCGGGGAGTGTTTCTACATCAAGACCTTCTTCAATACAAGCACGGGCAATTAAAAATCCGGGATCAGAAATTCCGGGTGTCCCTGCATCTGAAACTAACGCAAAGGTCTGACCTGATTTTATGCGTTGAATAATTTCAGGTAAAGCCTTATGTTCATTAAATTTATGATGCGAAAGCACCGGCTTATCAATCTGAAAATGTTTTAAAAGAATACTCGTCTTGCGCGTATCTTCGGCTAAAATGATATCCACAGTCTTTAATACCTCTAATGCTCTTAAGGTAATATCTTCAAGGTTACCAATGGGTGTTGGTACTAAATAGAGTTTACTCATAACTTATTGTGCTGTAAATTTTCGTTTGACCAACTCTTTTAATCGCTCATAATTTTGATTTTCTTCATCCCAGTCGAAATTTTCGTTTAAAAAGCCTATTGCATTCTCATAGGTGTCAAAATTATTCAAAATTTGAATCGTCTCCAGGTATTGCTCTTTATCACCCTTAAATAATTCGCGTATAAAGATAAATTTGTCATTTAAACTTATGGCCGAAGCAATATCTTGTATTGGTTTTGACTGCATTTTGGAAGAAACATCTTTTTTCGACGTTTTTTGGGCCATATTATCATGAATAAATTTTTTGGATTGATATTTGTCGGCTACAATAGGAGAACCCTCCTGTTGTTTTTCTTTTCTTTTCGGAGATGTTTTTATTTCTTCTTCTATGGTTGATTCTTCTGTTTTATTGGTTTTTTTATCTTCCGGTAAATCTTTGGGTGGCTCTTCTATAACGAACTCATGTTTTTCTATGGGTGCTGTTTTTCTTTTTTCATTAAAAGGGATGGTTTCGTGTTTTTCTTCTGGTAAAGATTTTTTTTCAGTTTCTTTATTTTGATATTCAGGTTTATAGGTAGTCTGTGGATGAATCGTTAATAATAAATCATAAAGATTTCTTACTTTTGAAAGTGCAAGATCAATATCAAGCGGATGGATTTGTTCTTCATGTTCGAGCCTGTTTGCTATAGCATATAAATCTTGAATATCTTTTAACAGATTATTTAGTTTTTCTTTTTTGTTCATAATGTAAGCATTAAAAGTATTTTGCAAAATTAACGATAAAAGTTTAGAATTGTTATACGATGTTTTTCGAAGGTACAAATAAAAAAGCCAAAAACAGGGGTTGGGTCGAAGTAATTTGCGGTTCAATGTTTTCGGGTAAAACAGAAGAATTAATCCGCCGGTTAAAGCGGGCCGAGTATGCCAAATTGAAAGTGGAAATTTTTAAACCCATGATTGACACCCGCTACTCTGAAGAAGATGTTGTTTCGCATGATGAAAATACCATTCGTTCCACGCCGGTCGAATCTTCGGGAAATATCCTGTTGCTTTCGGGCAATGTAGATGTGATTGGTATTGACGAGGCTCAGTTTTTTGACGAAAACCTGGCCGATGTTTGTAATCAGTTGGCCAATAATGGAACCCGGGTAGTTGTTGCCGGACTGGATATGGATTTCCGGGGCAAACCTTTTGGCCCAATCCCGGGGTTAATGGCAGAAGCTGAGTATGTTACCAAAGTACATGCCATTTGTATGCAGTGCGGAAATCTGGCGCAATATTCGCATCGTATCACAAAAAGTGATAAATTAGTGTTGTTGGGAGAAAAAGATGAGTACGAACCTTTATGCAGGGTATGTTTTAATAAAGTGATGAAGGAGTCAAAATAAATTGATGATTTATACCATATCAGCAATAGCTAAAATAATTAATGCTCAATCAAAAATAAAGGATGATTGTGAGATTCAATATTTATTGATTGACAGCCGGAATATTGTCTCTACTGTAAATTCTCTTTTTTTTGCTATTCGTGGGGAAAGACACGATGGACACGATTTTATAAAAGAGCTCTATCATAAAGGAGTTAAAAATTTTGTTGTGGATGAAATTCCTGATGATAAGAACGACTTAGAATATGCCAGTTTTTTGCTGGTAGATAATACCTTAAAAGCCTTACAGAAGCTGTCAGCTGCACATCGTGCCAAATTTAACAATCCGGTTGTGGGAATCACCGGCAGCAATGGAAAAACCATTGTAAAAGAGTGGTTTTTTTATTTGTTGCAGGGGAATAAAAATGTGATTAGGAATCCTAAAAGTTATAACTCGCAGGTAGGAGTGCCGCTTTCTGTGTGGTTGATGAGTGAAATGAACGATTTGGCTATTTTTGAAGCCGGAATTTCTATGCCGGATGAAATGCAACATCTCGAAAAAATAATTCATCCTGATATTGGCCTGATAACCAATGTTGGAGAACCTCATCAGGAAAATTTCAAGGATTATAAACAAAAGACCACAGAGAAACTAAAGCTTTTTAATCACAGTAAACAAATCATATATTGTAAAGATCATTCCCTGATTCGTCAGGAAATAGAAGCCCGTTTTCCGGATAAAAATGTTTTTACCTGGTCGGAAAAATCGGATGCAAACCTGAAAATTTTAAATAAAATCCGGAAAGAGCATGCTACCTTCATTGAATATCAATATAAAGATCAAAAATATACGATTACCATTCCTTTTACCGATGCAGCTTCTTTTGAAGACGCAATGCATGTGTTGGCAGCTCTTTATGCAACAGAAATGGTTCCCGAAGATTTTCAACACAAATTTCAAACATTACCTTCCGTAGCAATGAGACTGGAGTTAAAAAAGGGAATTAATAATTGCACCCTGATCAACGACAGTTACAACTCAGACCTAAATTCGCTAAGTATAGCATTGAATTACCTCGAACAACAAAATCAGCATTCGCAAAAAACGTTGATTATCTCAGATATTTTACAAAGTGGTAAAGAGGAGAGAGCCTTATATCAGGAAGTGGCCAAATTATTGAAAAAATATCATATAAACAGGTTTGTTGGTATTGGCGAAGCGATTTCGCGTCAGGAAAAATTATTTGAGCTTTCAAAAAGTATTTATACATCGACTTCGGATTTTTTGAATGATTTTTCCAAAAAGAATTTTGCTGATGAAGCAATCTTGTTAAAAGGAGCAAGAAATTTTCATTTCGAGAAGATTTCTTCGGTACTCGAAGAGAAATCGCATCGCACCGTGTTAGAGATTAATCTAAATAGCATGGTGCATAATTTGAATTATTTTCGGTCAAAACTTCATCCCGGAACCAAAATAATGGCTATGGTTAAAGCATTGTCTTATGGCAGTGGCACCTTCGAAATAGCCAATATTTTGCAATATCAGCGGGTGGATTACCTTGGTGTGGCTTTTGCTGATGAAGGTGTTGCTTTGCGCGAAGCAGGTATAAAAATGCCCATTATAGTCATGAATCCCGAGCAAAACAGTTTTGATTTGATGATTGAGCATCAATTAGAGCCCGAAGTGTATAATTTTTTAGTGCTTCATAAATTTGGCGAAGCTGTAGAAAATGCAGGCAAAAGAAATTATCCCGTTCATCTAAAACTGGATACCGGTATGCACCGGCTGGGATTTGTTGAGGAAGAGCTTGATCAACTTATTGATGAATTAAAAGAGAAAAAATTAATCAGCATAAAATCTGTATTTTCTCATTTGGCCGCCAGTGATGAGAATATTCACGATTCATTTACAAGGGAGCAGATCCAGTTATTTGATGCAATGAGTAATCAGATGGTTAAAGCTTTAAACTATCCTGTACTGAGACATATTGCCAATTCGGCCGGAATAGAACGTTTTCCAGAGGCCCAGTTTGATATGGTAAGATTAGGGATTGGATTATACGGTATCTCAGCAACCAATCAGGATCAATTAGCTACCGTGTCTACTTTAAAAAGTACCGTAATCCAAACCAAGAAAGTAAGCAAAGACCAAACCATTGGTTACAGCCGTAAAGCAAGAGCCAAGGATGATATGACCATCGCTATTGTCCCCGTTGGTTATGCCGACGGATTAAACCGGAAACTTGGAAATGGAAATGGGAAGTTGTTTATTAATGGTTTTTTTGTTCCTATTGTAGGAAACATCTGTATGGATATGTGTATGGTAGATATTACAGATTGCAACATACATGAGGGAGATGAAGTCATCATTTTCGGGAAAGAACAATCGGTGGTTGATCTGGCTAATATGCTGGGAACTATTCCTTATGAAATATTTACCAGTGTTTCAACTAGGGTAAAGCGGGTGTATTTCCAGGAATAATAAGAGGAATGATTTGTCCCAAAGTTTTTAATTGAGGCGAAACCTGTATTGAAAATATACTGCACTGTTTTTTTCCACATTTTCCTGTTCTTCGTGTTATTTAGAATGATGTATGTTGATATCTTTGTATTGTTTTGATATATAAAGCTTTGTATGGATGAAGGTTGAGCTGATTGTTTGTTTTAAACCTATAAAAACGACCTGTTTCCGGCTTTCAGGTTTTGAATCTCCCTAAAAAAAGTGTTAATTTGCCGCTTTAAAATAAATAGCTTTGAGGAGCTAAACTTATTATGGACTACAAATACCTTAAAATATTTGCCTTTTTATCGATATTTTTTGTGGTGGCTGTAATAACAGCCGGCATAAGGCTTAATTTATTCGGAGCGATTGTAAACACAGAGGAAGTGGTTAACCAATCTGCACGCAATAAAATTGACAAAATTTTTTACGATGAAAAGGCAGCAATCCTTGATTCAATAATACATCAAAAAACGGAGAGGTTTCATTTTAACGGTAGTATCCTGGTAGGATACAAGGGAAACTGTATTTACAACCAATCCTTTGGATATGCCGATATAAGAAAAAGAGAACCTTTATCATCAGATGCCATTTTTCAACTGGCCTCGGTTAGCAAACAGTTTACAGCCATGGCTGTAATGATTCTAAACGATCGAAATAAACTGAACTATGATGATTCAGTAACCAGATATATTCCTGACTTTCCTTACCCTGAGATGACTCTAAGGATGTTACTTAATCATACTTCAGGATTACCGAATTACATGTGGCTGGTAGAGCATCACTGGAAAGGCGAAAATCCGCCCAATAATGCAGATATAATGAAGATGATGGCTAAGCATAAACTGTCTTTATACTTTACTCCGGGACGTAGATTTAATTACTCAAATACAGGTTATGTTGTTCTGGCATCAGTTGTGGAAAATGTTTCAGGGATGACGTTTGCAGATTTTTTAGACCAAAATATTTTCCAGCCATTAAATATGAACAATTCTTTTGTACATAGCAGTTCTTATGAGACAAATAACAAAGATTTTCTAACTGGTTTTTATTATCGCAGCCGCAGGTACCGAATGATTCCTTCAACGATAAACGATGGTGCTGTAGGTGACAAAGGGGTTTATTCTACTTCCGAAGATTTATATAAATGGGATCAGGCTTTATATAAAAATATATTAGTTTCGGAAGAAACTATGAATGAAGCAATTACTCCTTTTAAACTATACGGGAAATATACGATGCCTTACGGATTTGGATTTCGTATTCGTGAGCGGAATCACAAGAAAGTAGTTTACCACCATGGCCGATGGAATGGTTTTAGAACCAGTCTGTTCCGGTTTGTTGAAGATAATAACACGATCATCGTATTGAATCATACTTCGTCATCGTTAAATAATTCTATTATACGTGATATTCAGCAGGTATTGGATGATTCAATAAGTGCTGATTATACACATGAAATAGTTACTACGGTATTGGACGAAGGCATTGAGCAAGCCTTTGAAAAATACCTGGATTTAAAACAAAGGGTTAAATTTAGTCTGGATACCGTAAAAATGACCATTGCCAGTCAGATACTTACCGATTTACAAAACTATGAGAGTGCTGAAAATATACATTTGTTTAAAAAGATGTACGTTAGTGGTAAACTGGATGAAAGAGTGCATATTGTAGATAATCGTTCTCATGAAAATGAAACAATATCTGCCACCGGATGGACAAAAGAAAACGAAGAAAATAATGTTACCCTAGCTCGCTAACTTTTTCCAGTGTCTTAAGGTCTGCTATCTTAATCTTTCTACCATCTAAGGCAATAATTTTTTCACTGGCAAAAGTTGAAAGTGTACGTATTGCATTTGAGGTAGTCATATTTGAAAGGTTTGCAATATCTTCGCGCGACAGATATACTTTTATGGTTGCACCATCTTCTTCAAATCCGTAGGTATCTTTTAAGAATAGTAATGATTCGGCTAATCTGCCACGAATATGTTTTTGTGTAAGAGTGACCGTTCGGTTGTTTGAAAAGCCCAATTCAGAGGCTAATGAACGGATAATGTTGAAAGATAAGTCGGCGTTTGAACGTAAAACTTTATAGAGTGTTTCTTTTTCGATGGTGCAGATGACACTGTCCTCAATAGCTTCAGCTGATGCCAGGTAGTTTTGTTCGGCAAATAATGCTCTGTATCCAATAAATCCAACCGGTTTTGCCATACGGACTATTTGCTCGCGTCCTCCAACGCCCTCTTTGAAGATTTTAACTTTTCCTTTGGATAAGCAGATTAGTCCATTGGGTTTGTCGCCCTCTTTGTATATAATATCCCCTTTTTTATAATAAGTACATGTACTGTTCTTTTTAAGTTGCTCTTTCTCTTCCTTGCTTAGCACACTAAAAACTGACATTTGGTTGTCAATGATATTGTGACATTCGGCATTCATTAGTTTATTCATCATTTAAAGGATATGTTAAAAAACATACAAATGTATATATTTAGTCTAAAATTATAAAATTTTTTCAACAAAATCGGTCTTTTTTAAAAACTCCGGCTATAGTAATTCTGATGAAGAAAGATATAAAAGGTTTAATAATTTATTCTTTATTCATTTCTATATTTGGCTGCCAGAGGCATCCTACGTCCGGCCCCAAAAGCTTTGGACGATATTCTTAAAATAGGAGGCGACTGATAACGTTTATATTCATTGCTATCTACAAGTTTTAAGATGCTTTCAATCATATTTTTCTCGTATCCGTTTTCGAGTATATCCTCCAAAGGCTTTTGTAATTCAATATACTCGAATAATATTTTATCCAATATATCATAATCGGGTAAGGAGTCACTATCTTTTTGATCTGGTCTTAACTCAGCAGATGGTGGTTTTGAAATGGTGTTTTCAGGAATAATTTCTTCTTCGCGATTTATGAATTGAGCCAGTTTGTATACATCCGTTTTGTATATGTCTCCTAATACCGACAATCCTCCGTTCATGTCTCCATAAAGTGTTCCATATCCTACAGCTGCCTCGCTTTTGTTGGATGTGTTTAATAGAATATTACCGAATTTATTGGAAAGAGCCATTAAAATGGTTCCTCTTATTCTGGCTTGTATATTTTCTTCTGTAACATCGGATTTTAAGCCTTTAAAGATTGGCTGCAACGATTCATCAAAAATGTCTACAATATGCTGTATGTTAATAATATCATATTGTACACCCAGGTTTTCTGCCAACTTTATAGCATCAATAATAGAGTGTTCGGATGAAAATTTTGAGGGTAACAACAGCACACGGATATTATCGGCTCCTAATGCGCGAGTAGCTAAAATAAGCGTTACGGCTGAGTCTATTCCTCCAGACAGGCCTAAGGTAGCCGTAGTGAAATTTAATTTTCTAAAATAATCTTTTATCCCTAATTCTAAGGCATCATAAATTTTAGCTATAACATTGGGCTCTTCATTTACCGAATTTTTTCTTTTGCAATGCTCTATTTCTTCCAGTTCGTAAATTCTATAATCTTCTTCGAAAAGTTCTAGTTCATCAGCAATGGTTCCGTCAGGATTGATTACCAATGAGCCGCCATCGAAAATTAGTTCGGTTTGTGCACCCACCTGGTTTACATTAAAAACCGGAAGATTGTATTTTTTTGCATTACGGATAAAAATATTTCTTTTACCCCAGATTTTAGTATATGAAAACGGTGATGCAGCAATATTCACAATAAAATCAGGGTTATATTCTATTAATTTCTCCATGGGAGTTACCCTGTAAAGCTGACTTTTACCAAAGGGATTATGGGTTGGTTGGTCGTCCCATAAATCTTCGCAGATAGTCAGGGCAATCTTTTTGCCCTTATATTCTACTACATTAAATTTATCGTTAGGCTCAAAATACCTATATTCATCAAAAATATCGTAGGTGGGAAGTAATGTTTTGTTTTGTACAAATTGAACTTCCCCATCGGCAATAAATAGCGCCGAATTGAATAATCTTTTTCCCCGTGGATGATAATTGATGGTAGGTCCGCCAATAATTACAGCAATATCTTTACAGTATACGGAAATCTCTGAAACGGCATCTTCACATTTTTCAATAAACGACCGGTGTTCAAGTAAATCTTGTGGAGGATACCCACAAACGGCCATTTCTGAAAAAATAATTAAATCAACTTTTTCCTCTTTGGCATCTGCAATTTTATCAATAATGGCAGCGATATTCTTTTTAAAATTTCCAATGTGAAAATTTAATTGAGCTAATGCAATTTTCATACTCTGTTTTTTTTAAAATAATACGCCTAATCTAAGGGCAAAATTACTTAAGGTTACTTTATTATTACTAGAGGGTGTAATATCAATAAACCCGTTGGTATAGGTTATCCCGACTACAATAGATGTGCTTCCGGCAATAGAATATTCAACCCCTGCGCCAATAAAATAGCCCAACGTAAAAAGTTTTACCTCATCGCTAATATTTTCATTGTTTAATTCAATTTTGTCAACCTCGCCAGTGGCTTTAATATTAATTCCTCCATTAATGCCTAAGTGGGTAAAAAAAGTGGTGTACCCGATTTGATTGGTTTTAAATTTTAATCCCAATGGAATATTAATGTATTGTAATTTGTAGTTTAAAACACTACCAGCGGGAATTGTGTCATCAACAGAGCTATTTGTGCTAATCTCTTTTCCTCCTTCTGTATTATATTTTAGCTTGCCTCCGGTATTATCAATCGAGATACCGGTCATGAAAGCATAATTTTTAGCAAAAAAATTATCTACATTTAAACCAATATTTACACCAAGCTTTGAACCTTCGCTTTGAACATCTTTTAAGTCGGGCGACATCCAGGATAATTGGGGATCAACAAAAACTGTAAATCTCAAACCCTGAGCAAAAATTCCTAAGGAGCTTACGACGAATATGATTAAAATTAAATACTTTTTCATACTTTTAGGTTTTATTATTAGTTATTACAAAAATATATAAAATCGTTTCATTTTGGTTGATTTTTATGGATAGTAATCAAAAATCAATCCGTTTTAGCAAATTATTTAATTTTAAAAAGATTTTTATGATGATGAAAAGAGGCATTTTAGCAGTTCTAATTTTACTGTTCTTATTTTCCGGATGCGCTGAGAAAAATAAATTTGATGTGGATATTGATGATATTGATGTGGCGATCGAAGTTAAAAGACTAGACAAAGAACTTTTTGAATTAGCTCCTGACGGGTTAGAAAAGCAAGTCCCTGATTTACTTAAAAAGTATGGTGAGTTTTTGGAACTTTACAGCCGAAATGTTATTAGTATTGGTAGTCCTTACAGTAAAGCTTATCCCGACTATTTAGCAGGATTTATTACCGATTACACCATGTTTCAGGTGCATGAAAAGGTAATGGAAAAATTTCCTGATGTTGATTTTATTGAAGATGAATTAACACATGCTTTTAAATATTATACCTATTATTTCCCGGAAAGGATAGTCCCTGCTGTTTTTACTTTTCAGGGCGGATTTAATCAATCCATTGTTGTTGCCGACAGTATTCTGGCCATTGGAACCGATAAATACCTGGGTCCGGATGTTGATTTCTACGACCGGTTAGGAATTTCAAAATACTTGCAGCGAAATATGGTGCCTGAAAAAATTCCTACCGATGCCATGAAAGCCTGGGCAATGACCGAATTTGTGTATAACGACTCTGTCGATAACCTGGTGAACAATATGATATATCATGGGAAATTACAGTATTTTTTGGATGCTATGTTTCCTTTTACCGATGATTCGTTGAAATTTGGATTTACATCCAATCAACTTAAGTGGTGCCAAAAGAATGAAAAACCTATGTGGGATAACCTGGTAGAGCAAAAATTACTTTTCTCTACCGATTACATGACCATTAATAACTACATTAATCCTGCACCTTTTACTACAGGATTTCCTCGTCAATCGCCTGGAAGAGCTGTCGTTTGGCTGGGTCGGGAAATTGTTCAACGTTATATGGAAAGACATCCTGAAATCTCGTTAAAAGAGTTGATGTTAAATGATAATTATCAGAAAATACTTGCTGAATCGCGTTACGAGCCTTAGTTGATGACCAATCTTAACACTAAACACAGTTTCCCTGCCGGATGGTATGGTTTCCTTTCCTGTGGCAGGCGTTAGCAGGATACAAGATACAAGTTAAAGAATGCATGATTCAATATTTTATATGAATTTTTGACAATAAACTATTTTACGAATTCATCACTTCCTTTATGGAATTAATAATATACTGCTCATTTTTAGTCTTTGACAATAATGCTTGAACAAAATAATTTGTTAAGTGTTCCATATTTAAAAATTAACAAATCAATTTATTTATTCATATAGATTTGTTAAATTTATGGTAGAATTTTTAAAATCATAATTAACAATAAATATTAATCATTATGAAATCAGACATTGAAATTGCTCAGGGAGCGAAAATCAAACACATTACCGAAATTGCCAAACAGCTTGGTATTGCCGAAGACAATTTGGAATTGTATGGAAAATACAAGGCGAAGTTACCCTTAAAATTTATTGATGAGGAGAAGGTTAAAAAATCAAATCTGATTTTGGTCACTGCCATTACCCCCACACCTGCCGGAGAAGGAAAAACAACCACATCAATAGGTCTTACCCAGGCTTTAAACCGAATAGGGAAGAAAACAACGGTTGTATTACGTGAACCGTCCTTAGGCCCTGTTTTTGGTATTAAAGGAGGAGCAACAGGAGGGGGAAACTCCCAGGTTATTCCCATGGAGGATATTAACTTACATTTTACCGGAGACCTTGCTGCAGTTGAAAAGGCTCATAATTTACTGTCTGCACTAATTGATAATAATATACATGCTAAAAAAGGAAATTTGGGTATTGATCCAAGGACCATTGAATGGAAACGGGTAACCGATATGAATGAGCGTTCGTTGAGAGATATTGTAATTGGGTTAGGTGGGCCGACACAAGGTGTTCCTCGCGAATCTGGTTTTCATATCACTGCTGCTTCAGAAGTGATGGCTACATTATGTGTTGCTGAGAACTTAAAAGATTTAAAAGAACGGTTAGGAAATATTTTTGTTGGCTATACTTATGAAGGAAAAGCAATTTTTGCAAAAGATTTAAATGCCCATGGCGCCATGGCTGCACTAATGAAAGATGCCATAAAACCAAATTTAGTTCAAACATTAGAAGGAAATCCGGCGATTATTCATGGTGGCCCCTTTGCCAATATTGCACAGGGAACCAATACAATGATTGCTACCAAAATGGGAATGTCCATGAGCGATTATGTGGTTACTGAAGCCGGTTTTGCCAGTGAGCTGGGGGCTGAAAAGTTCTTCAATATTAAATCTCAGGTTGGTGAGTTAATGCCTAATGCCGTAGTTATTGTTGCTACGATTCGTGCGTTAAAATATCATGGAGGGGCCAAATTAGCCGATTTGGAAAAAGAAAATCTGGAAGCATTGAAAAAAGGGTTTGAAAACCTGGATAAACATATTGAAAATATGAGTTATTACGGTTTTAGGCCTGTTGTGGCCATTAATCGTTTTAGTTCAGATACCGATGCTGAAATTGATTTATTGAAAAAGCATTGCGAAAAACTCGACTCTCCCGTAGCTGTGAATGATGCCTGGGAAAAAGGAGGGGAAGGGGCGATTGATTTAGCTGAAAAAGTAATTGATGCAACAAAAGCTTGCCCAACTTGTTTCAGGCCTTTGTATGAATTAGATTGGCCCTTTGAGAAAAAAATTGAAGCCATTGCAACCAAAATGTATGGAGCCAAAAATGTTGAGTATACAGTTAAGGCTAAAAAGCAGCTGGATAAAATTACGGAATTAGGTTTTGGAAATTTGGCCGTTTGTATTGCCAAAACCCAGAAATCTTTATCTGATGATGCCAAGAAAAAGGGGCGCCCCAGAGATTTTACTGTTAAAATTCGTGAGGTGGAGCTATCATCCGGGGCTGGTTTTATTGTTCCTATTGCCGGAACAATAATGAGAATGCCTGGTTTGCCTGGAACACCATCTGCAGAAAAAATCGATATCGATGATGACGGTAAAATTTCCGGATTATTCTAGCGTTAAAATCTATTTTAAAATAAAATTAAGTCCATACTTTCATTCGTATGGGCTTTTTTTTATTTTTAATTATCGTTTCATTAACATTTAACCCGTATGAAAATATATCAGGAATTTAAGGAATTTGCCGTAAGAGGTAATATGATAGATATGGCTGTAGGTATTATTATTGGTACTGCTTTTGGCCGTATTATTACTTCTTTGGTAGAAGATGTAATACTGCCTCCGTTTGGTTATTTGCTCGGAAGATTCAATTTTGCTACCCTTAAATTTGTTTTGAAGGAAGCCGAGTATGATACTGCAGGGAATCTGATTAATCCGGCAATTAATGTAAACTATGGAAATTTTATCCAGGTATTGCTCAATTTTTTGATTATTGCAATGGTTATATTTTTTATCGTTAAGGTAATTAATATCATCAGAAGGAAAGCTGATGATACGGAGAATACGACTGTTCCAACGCCAAAGGATATTGAACTGTTATCTGAAATAAGAGATTTATTAAAAAATAAAAATTCGTAATAATGAAACACCTATACATTTTATTGCTCATTCTGCTATTTTCTTTCTTTACAGGATGTAAGACAAATACAACAAACGATGATTTACATGTCCGGCATGTAGTGGATACCATTGGATTTGCTCAATCCGAATGGCAAATGGATAGTATTCTTGCTCGTATGGATTATACGGCTTCAGCTGAGCATACATGGCGGGTAGCCATCACACCTCACGATGATTATGCGTATGTAGGAGATCTATATCCCCGGATATTAAATAGTATAAAAGCCTATACGGTAATTCTTTTTGGTGTAGCCCATAAGGCAAGAGATTTTAACCTTGAGGACAAAGTTATTTTTGATTCTTTTGATGCCTGGAATGCTCCATACGGTAAAGTAAAAGTATCCGGTATCCGAAATGATATAATTCAATCGTTATCCGACAGTTTATTTATTGTTCACGATAAGATGCACCAGGTAGAGCATTCTTTGGAAGCAGTTATTCCTTTTTTGCAAAAAAACATCCCTGATCTTGAAATTATTCCGGTTTTGGCTCCTTATATGTCTTACCAAAAAATGCAACAGATTGCTGAACCAATTTCAGTCGCATTGAAAAAGGTTATGCAAGAAAGTGAATTGCACTGGGGAGAAAATTTAGCCATAGTCATTTCAACCGATGCTGTGCATTATGGTGATAAAGATTGGGGTGGTAAAAATTATGCTCCGTTTGGTACTGATAGTGTTGGTATAAAAAAGGCCAAAGATTTTGAATTGGAGATTATCCATAACTGCTTGATGGGACAAATAACTCCTTCTAAAATAAAGTCTTTTGTAAAGTATACAGTCCAGGAGGATAATTATAAAGAGTATAAATGGACCTGGTGTGGTCGTTATGCCGTTCCTTTTGGTTTGTCAGTTGCCTATAAGTTAGACAGCCTTATAAACGGAAAGGGTTTGCATGGTACTTTTGTCGGATACTCAACAAGTAATGATCATCCGGTGCTTAAAGTGGATGATCTGAATATGGGTCATACGGCTCCGGCTCATAACAGGCATTGGGTTGGTTATGCTGCCGTAGGGTATGAATAAAAAAGGCGCCCGAAAGCGCCTTTTTTATACTTAATATCCCAGGGTTTTTCCTTTTTCTGTAGCCGGAATACCGTACTTCATCCAGTCGGGTGCTGGTTTGTCTTTTAAATAATGGTTAAAAAATTGCATCATCCGGATACTTAAATCTTTGGTATTCGGACTTTTATTTTTTTCATTATGTGGTTGCCCATTGTAGTTTAACATCCAAACCGGCTTGTTTAATCGTCGTAAGGCTACAAAATATTCAATGCCCTGATACCAGGGTACCGCACCATCAGCATCATTGTGGCGAATGAGTACCGGAGTATTGATTTTTGGTGCATAAAATACCGGTGAATTTTCAATGTAATGCAATGGTTTTTCCCATAAGGTTCCACCAATTCGGCTCTGTGTTTTTTCGTACTGGAACATCCGGCTCATACCTGATGTCCATCTTATCCCGCCATAAGCACTGGTCATGTTCGAAACCGGAGCACCGATTGATGCTGCAGAAAACAAATCGGTTTTGGTAATAATAAATCCTGCCTGGTAACCACCCCAGCTTTGTCCTTGTATTCCTACGGCATCTTTATTCAGATAGGGGCGTTCGTTTAGTAAAGCAAGCGTACCGCTTACCACGTAATTGTAAGCACTCTCACCCGGGTAACCGGTTTTATACCTTATGTTGGGCATGAAAACAAAATATCCGTTGCTGGTGTAAAATGTTGGATTAATAACTGACCGGCTCGGTCTTGGTGCATAATGCCTGTGAATGTTATCCGAATGTAACCGGTAAAAATAGACAATCATCGGGTATTTTTTATTGGGGTCGTAATTTTCAGGTTTGTACAATAAACCTTCTTCTTCGGTTCCTTCTGCAGTAATCCATTTATACAGCTCAACATCTCCCCATAAATA
>DATFIZ010000125.1:0-2412 GCA_035269575.1 Bacteroidales bacterium
ACTTTTAGTTTTAATTAATAATTAAGTTTAATTTTTAACAGTGCAAAGAAATATAATTAACTATGATAAATCAAAAATATTTCTCTATTTTTTGATGCAAAAATAACCTTTTTTAATTTTTTAAAGCCATTTTTGCATTAATTTTTAAAATTTATAAAAACAAACAGCAAATAGTACTAAACATAAATATCTTATTATGAAGAAAATAGCTGTGCTTGCATCAGGTTCAGGAACCAATGCCGAGAACCTTATTAATTTTTTCAAAGAAAATAAAAAAATCGAAATTTCGTATATTTTTTCGAACAATAAAAATGCATATGTTATACAAAGAGCTAAAAATCATGGCATAAAGCACTATATTTTTTCTCGAACAGAATTTTATAATACAACAAACATTCTTCAGATTTTACAAAAGAATAATATTGATTTCATCGTTCTATCTGGTTTTTTATGGCTTATTCCTGATTATCTAATTAAAAATTATCCTGCCAGAATCATTAATATTCATCCTGCATTGCTCCCAAAATATGGAGGAAAAGGCATGTATGGGATGAATGTTCATAAAGCTGTAATTCAAAATAATGAAAAAGAATCAGGAATAACCATTCATTATGTAAATAACGAATATGATAAGGGAGATATTATTTTCCAGGCCAGATGTGCGATAAATAAAGACGACACAGCTGAAACGATGGCAAAGAAAGTGCATGAACTCGAATACAGACACTTTCCTAAAGTCATCGAAAATATTATTACGAACTTATAAATCGGTATATTCCCGTCCGATATTAATGTTAAGTCCAAAATTGAAAATAAAGGGCTGATAATCGAAATGTAGATCATCATTTCCTATTGGAATAGAAAATCCAAACTGGATAATAAATTTAACCCATTTATAACCAATTTTTGATGTAATAACCGGTTCAAAAAAGGTATTATACCCTCCTTTGTTGAAACTTTCAATATTGGGTGTCATTTTCACTAAAACAAACCGCGGTGAGAAACTGGCATCAAAAATACCTGTAGCAACACCAATGCCCGGTTGTATAAAAAATCTACTTAAATCAGCATCGGTAATTGAGTCTAAAAGGAAGCTTTCGTAAAAACCTTCTGTTTTACCGATTCCATATCCACCATAGATTTCATACCGGAGACTTTCTCCGAGATTTTCAAAATATCCCAAACCACCCTCAATAAAAGAATGTTTATGATAATCATCGGTGGTGTCATTGGTTTCATTCCCATAAGAACCATTGACCATAATCCCAATGTGATCTGTAATAGCATAAGCGGCTTGTGCATCAAAATTACTGGTTCCGGTAGCAATGTTAGCCTGAAACTCTCCCTTATTGCTAAACATAGGCGAATTTGCCATATTAGGGATATACTCGGGTGAGCATGAAAACAAGAATCCTGATACCATTAAAAATAACAGGCTTTTAAATTTCCGGATTGAACATAAATTTTTCATAATTTTAAATTTTGGTTAGGTTGCAAATAATTTATAGTCATCTCATAAATAATCGTTTTTCTATTCTTTATAAATTGAACAAATGCATCATCTGAATACCTGTTTTTATAGATAATCATATCCTTAATTGCAAAAGGAAATGCAATTAACGACAGCATATTAATATAGAATTGTTCGGGATTAATTGCCCGAATATTTCCTAAACTTGCTTCTTGTTTTAACTGGGTGGAAAAGATTTGTGAATTATATAAATTATCAGCTACCTTTAACTTTGTCAATTTTTCAGGGTTATGGCTTAAAACAGTTAAAACAAATGATATTAACAAAGGATTCTCAATAAGAAAATCAATATAACTTGAGATATATTTTTCTATTTTGGGATTTAAATCCATATCAGCATCCAAAATTTCTTTTAAAGATGCAGAAGCTTTTCCAATCAATAAATCAATAATTGTTTCGAATAAAACTTCTTTACTTCTAAAGTAGTAGTTCATTAAGGCAACATTAATTTGTGCTTTTGAAGTGATATCACGTACACTGGTACGGTCATATCCTTTTTTCAAAAACAGCTCTGTAGCCGTTTGTATAATTCGCTCCCGGGTAGACTGTTGAGGTGTCATTGCACATACTCATTAACATTAATGCAATTTACAAAATACAATCATTTTAAACAAGTGTTTAAATTAATTTTAAAAACAATAACTTTTCCAAAATTAGCCTTTAACTAATATCTGTCTGTTGCTTTTCCCTGTTAAATAGAAAAATAAGGATACTGATTAATTAATCGATAACAACTCTTGATTTAAAGTGTCAACAGAAGCGCTGAATCGCTGCAAATTTTCTTCTTTCACCGGTTCAACAGGAGGAGCTTCAATGGTTAATGGATTAATTGGATATCCGTTTTTCCAGACTCTAAAATCGAGATGAGGTCCGGTTGAATA
>DATFIZ010000126.1:0-19699 GCA_035269575.1 Bacteroidales bacterium
TTCAGCCTGGTCGGAAGGAACAAACGGGTGTAATCCGCCAAATTCGGGCCAGCTTAAAGCAAACAACTCTGTTGCAGCATTTAACTTCATGGTACATGAACCAAGGGAAATCATCGAATGTGTCAATGAAAAATCGCGCCGCTCAAGCTTCTTGATATAACGCATCATCTCTGTCTCGCTGCGGTACTGTTTGAAACAGTCGAGGGTTAAGAAATCGGTGGTACGTTTAAATTTATTGTCAAATACGTTTTTTTCAATGATATGACATGCAGCATCAACCTTTTTACCGCTAGCTTCAGCAAAAATATCAACGATATTATTAATATCCTGTAATAATGTTGTTTCGTCAGTGCTAATACCAATGGTATCTTCATCAATATAATTTAAATTAATTTCCTTAGCCAGCGCTAATTTTCTTATTTGTTCTGCCTTAACATCGCCGAGATTGATTGTTAATGTATCGAAGAAGTTTTTATTCTCCTGTTCAAATCCTAACTCCTTTAGTTTTTCGTTAAGGGTAACCGCCATATGATGTATATGCAGAGCGATTCTTTTAAGCCCTTCGGCACCATGATAAACGGCATACATTCCTGCCATGGTTGCCAGTAAGGCTTGTGCTGTACATATATTTGATGTTGCTCTTTCGCGTTTTATGTGTTGTTCGCGTGTTTGCAGCGCCATACGTAAGGCCGGTTTATTTTGAGCATCCTTAGAAACCCCGATAATACGGCCTGGAATATTTCGCTTATATTTTTCGACTGTAGCGAAATAACCTGCATGAGGTCCGCCATATCCCATAGGAATTCCAAATCGTTGCGTTGAACCAACCACAACATCAGCGCCCCATTCTCCGGGAGGAGTTAAAATTGCAAGACTCATAATATCTGCAATAACGGCAACGGCAGTTTCATTCTCATGAGCATTGGCAACAAAATCTTTATAATCTTCTATTTTACCATCGGCTGCCGGATATTGAACCATTGCACCAAAAACTTTATCATCAAGTTTCGTTTCGTTAAATTTCCCTTTTTGAATTTCAATACCCAAAGGCTGGGCACGTGTTTCCAATACATCCAGCGTTTGTGGGAAGATATTTTCATCGACAAAAAATGTATTTACCCCCGCTTTAGCTTGTTTTCGCGGACGTGCATTATGCAACATAATCATTGCTTCGGCAGCAGCGGTAGCTTCGTCAAGCAATGAGGCGTTGGCTAATTCCATGCCTGTTAAATCCATTACTACTGTCTGAAAATTAAGTAAAGCCTCTAATCGTCCCTGCGAAATTTCTGCCTGGTACGGAGTATAGGAAGTATACCATCCCGGATTTTCCAATATATTTCGATGAATAACCGACGGGGTAATAGTATCATAATATCCTAACCCGATAAATGATTTATACAATTTATTTTTTTCAGCAATTTTTTTCAGCTTCTTCAGATATTCATATTCGCTAATACCTTTACCAAGCTTCATGGGTTTATCAAGCATAATTGACGAAGGAACTGCTTTCTCAATTAATTCGTCCAGGCTTGATACACCAACTTTTTTTACCATGGTTTCAATCTCATGATCCCGGGGACCATTATGACGTTGAACAAAATTATCTAGAGCCATTTTCTATAATTGTTTAATATTTGTAAATAACATTTTTTAAAATTCACGGGCTAATTTAAGCATAAGTAACATGAATTAACATTAAAAAAATCATGTTGTTGATTTTTGACTATATGTTTTAAAACAAGTTTAAAATTTTATTGTTCATGATTTTCTTTCCCTATTTAGTAAAAAAAGGATTGGTTGATTTCTCATGATAAATAGTTGTTGAATCACCATGCCCGGGATAAACAACAAATTCATCATCAAGGATAAAAAGTTTTTGTTTGATACTATGGATTAAGGTGTTATAATCACCTCCCGGCAAATCGGTTCTTCCAATACTACCTTTAAATAATACATCCCCCACAACAGCAAAATGCTCATCTTTAGCAATAATTGCTATACTTCCGGGTGAATGTCCCGGAACATGACGAATCTCAAGCGTTGAGTTTCCAAAGGTTATATTCTCGCTGTCAACCACAAATTTATTAGGTTTGGGTGGTTCTTTTACCTGAAAACCAAAAGCCAAAGCCATATCGTTTACCCGTTCAATTAAAGGAAGATCTTCCTGGTGGGCTATTGACGGAATATTGTATTTTTCCATCACGTCTGCATTCCCCATGATATGATCGATGTGACAATGCGTATTTATAAGATATTTGGGAGTTAATTTTTGCTCTTCGATAAAAGTAAATAACTCGTTCTTTTCATTTAAATTATGATTTCCTGCATCAATAATAACACACTCGTTGGTTTCATCATAAAGTAAAAAAGTATTCTCCTGAAAAGGATTAAATACAAATGTTTTGATTTTCAGCATATTATTAGTTTTTATTTTTTCCCTTTCACCATAGGTACAAAAGCAAAATACCCGTGTTTTGTTTCCTTAAATTCATCTTCACCCAAACGATCTACGGAAACCATAACCTGTCCTCCGGATCCTCCAACCGGCACTACCATCCTTCCCCCAACTTTCAACTGTTTTTTTAATTCTTCAGGAACCTCAGGAGCTCCGGCAGTAACTAATATCTTATCAAAGGGTTCAAATCGGGGCTGACCTAAATAACCATCGCCATAAAAGAAATACGGTTTATATCCAATTTTGTTCAATAAAGCTCTTGATTTCAGGTACAATTCGCGTTGACGCTCAATGGTATACACTTTAGCACCAAGCTCAAGTAAAATAGCACACTGATAACCGGAACCTGTGCCAATTTCCAAAACCTTATCGTGCTTTTGTACCTGCAATAGTTCCGTTTGAAAAGCAACTGTATATGGTTGAGAGATAGTTTGCCCCGAGCCTATAGGAAAAGCCTGATCGCGATAAGCAAATTCAACAAATCCGCTATCCATAAATAAATGCCGGGGAACCTTCCCTATAGCATCTAATACTCGTTGATCCTTTATGCCTTTTTCTTTTACTGTTTCTTCAAGCTTTTTTCGTAATCCTTTATGGCGATATGTATCAGTCATTTAATTTTTTTCTGATGTTGAAAATAAGATAACAAATATAACAGAACAAATCACAATTATCAAAAGGAATCAAAAAAACTACCAGACAACACGCTCGTCACACAAAATACTAATAAACAATGTGTTAACCTTGCACAAAATTATAATTCCATATTAAAAGATGTTATTAACAATCATTCGTTGATAAATAGATTCATTGATTTACCTTCTCTTTACTTAAAACCCTTAAGTTTGTATTAAACAATAAGCTAATCAGATGAAAGTCGGTTTAATTGGAATTGATTCAATCAAAGAAGAAAAAAAAATTGAAATTATTCATCAGTCCCTAAAGAAAAATCTATTCGCAATTTTCTCACCCCATATAGAAGAGGTGCATATTTTTGCTAAAAAATATGATATGGATGTTTACTCATCGGTAAATGAGCTTTTACATGATGCTGATGCAATATATTTTGCCAATTCTCTAAAACCAAATTTAGATTTTGCTATCCAGGCATTAAAAAAATCATGTCATGTTTTCATTGAAAATATTTATGAGTTGTCAATGGAAGAGATAAAACAACTTTACAAATTGGCATTTGAAGCGGGTGCTCTTTTAATAATTAAGGAAACAATCCTATTTACGCCCGAATTTAAAATAATATCAGAAGAAATTCATGAAACAAAAATTGTAGAACTGGATTATCACTTTAACCGGATTTTAAGAAAACAAGACTATTTTCATGAAGTTTCTGAAGCTGTCAGAGCTGTTTCTGCCTGTATTCAGTCCAGAATAAAAAAGGTAAACACCACCACTGTAAGAATAGAACAAAATCTTATAAGCTTTATCCTCATTTTTTTAGAGTTTGACAATGGAGCCATGGCTAAAATAAAATTCAACAACGTTTCTCAGAGAAACGATAAAAAAATGGAAATTTTTGAAACCAGCGATTTCATGGAAATTAACTTTATTAAGCACAATGCTTACAAACATTCCTATAAAAATGGACACATAAATAATAGCGAGCTTAAACTTCCACAATTTGATGCATTACAATCGGAATTTAAAAACTTTCTTAGCCAATCGAAAAATATAAAAACAATTAACATTTCTGAATCTCCGGAAATACTTCAGGACATTCAGGCAACCCTCCAAATTATGCAAAAAATTTATAATTAACGGACAGTTCAAATTAAGCATTAATGAATAACCGGAAGTTAACCAGACAATTTTTTACATTTCATCTTAAATTATATTCCGGGTTCATTTTACTTATTACAACAAAATGATTTTATTTGCGTTATTTTAATTACTTATCCTGGCCTCTTTAAGAAATCTAAATGAACAAACAGTTACAAACATTTAAATATCTCCTTTTCGATTTTTTTTCGGCTATCCTAAGTTGGACCTCATTCTACATTTACCGTAAAAAAGTTATCGAATCAGAAATTTTTGGTTTCGATGTACCCCTTGAGTTTACGGATCGATATTATATTGGTATTATTATTATTCCGTTATTCTGGATTTTTTTATATCACCTTAGTGGGTATTATAAAGATATATACCGAAAATCGAGGTTGAAAGAATTGTGGTATACCATTGCCACTACCATTACAGGTTCAATTCTTATTTTTTTTCTTTTTCTACTCGATGATCAGATTGCTCACTATAAACACTATTATAAATTATTCTTAGCCCTTACAGCTATTCATTTTTCGCTTACCTATATTCCAAGATTGATTATCACCTCAATTACCAATCATAAAATTCATACCCGAAAAATTGGATTTAACACAATTATTATTGGTAGTAATAAAAAAGCAATAAATATTTATCAAAAAATAGAAAAACAAAAACAATCGGCAGGGAACAAATTTATTGGTTTTATTGCGCTTGAAGAAAGAGAGAATTATCTACTTGAGAAATTTTTACCTAATCTTGGAAATTTCAGAAATGTTAAACGCATTATTGAAAAACACAATATTGAAGAAGTGATAATAGCCTTAGAAACAAAGGAACATAAGAATATTGAAAGAATAATTAACTACATAGATCATAAAAAAGTTGTCATTAAAGCCATCCCAAGCATGTATGATATATTAATTGGCAAAGTAAAAATGTCGCACATTTTCGGGACTCCCATCATTCAGATTTCACATAGTTTAATGCCCACCTGGCAGGAGCATGCTAAACAGGCTATAGATATTATCTTTTCTATAATCGCTTTAACTTTATTCGCTCCACTATTTCTATTTATTGCCATTGGCATAAAAACTACCTCTAAAGGCCCCATAATCTATAGTCACGAACGTATAGGAAGATTTGGGAAACCTTTTACACTCTACAAATTTAGGTCAATGTATGCTCATGCTGAAAAAAACGGCCCGGAATTATCATCAAAAAATGACAACCGGATAACTGCTTTTGGACGATTTTTACGAAAAACAAAACTGGATGAACTTCCAAATTTCTGGAATGTTTTAAAGGGTGATATGTCTATTGTTGGACCAAGGCCTGAAAGAAAATACTATATCGATAAAATCGTTCAGATTGCTCCTCACTACCTTCATCTCCAGAAAGTAAAACCCGGAATTACCTCATGGGGACAGGTAAAATATGGATATGCTGAAAATGTAGAACAAATGGTTAAACGACTAGAATATGACATTCTTTACATTGAAAACATGTCGCTATATGTGGATTTTAAAATTATAATCTATACCATTCTTACTATCTTAAAAGGGGGAAATATTTAATGCAGCTCAATTTGTTTTATCACTTGGTAAACAGGACCTGCAGGTGTTAGTATACTTTCATAAAAAATTATCTCATCAATAATAAAGTCCTGAAATTCAACATCTTTATAATCTTCTATTATTTTCTTTAGATTACTTTTGTCATTCAACCATTTGATTCTTCCCAATGTAAGATGCGGGTTAAAAGTCCTATCCTCTATTTTAAATCCAAACGCTTTCATCATCAGGTCAATTTCTACTTTTAGGCGTTGTAAATATTCCGACTTTTCAATACCAAGCCACAATACACGAGGACTTTTCAAACTTCTAAACACTCCTATACCTTTTCCTTTTAGAGTGAATGATTTTTTCGATTTCAATAAATCTTCAAGATGAGATGATATTTTTTGAATCATTTCCTCATCGGTATTACCTGCAAAAAAAAGCGTAATATGGATATTATAAATCTCTACCCATTTAATTTTCTCCTCCTGTAATTCAGATTTTATCTCCTGAATTTTTTCAGCAGTTTGTTTCGAAACAGGTATTTTTAAAGCAATAAAGGTTCGTTTCATCATTTATTAAACTTGAAATCCTATAAAAATAACTTTATATTTACAATTGGTCATTTGAGGTGAAACAATCAAATTTTAAATTTAAAAAAAAATTAATGTTATGAAAAAAATAGCAGTTGTATTAGCAGGAAATGGTGTTTTCGATGGATCGGAAATACATGAGACAACGCTTACACTATACTCAATTATAAAAAATGGCGCCTCGTACGAAATTTTTGCTCCTAACATTGACCAACACCATGTTATTAATCACCTTACCGGTGATGAAATGAATGAAAAAAGAAATGTACTTACCGAATCAGCAAGAATTGCCCGTGGGAAAATTAATGATTTAGCAAAGTTCAAAGCGGAAGATTTTGATGCAATCATTTTTCCCGGGGGTTTTGGCGTAGCAAAAAATCTTTGCTCATTTGCATTCGATGGCCCCAATTGCAAGGTAAATCTTGATGTAGAGAAGGCTATCCGGTCAATGCACGAAAGGAAGAAGCCCATCGGGGCTTTATGCATTTCTCCCGTTTTAATTACTAAAGTTTTAGGTAATATTAAAGTTACGATTGGCCAGGATAAAGATACCGCAAAGGCCATAAATGAAATGGGCGCTAAACATCAAGATACCACCCATGGTGAAGTAATTCTTGACGAAGAAAATAAAATTATAACCACACCTTGCTACATGCTGGACGCTAACATAGGACAAATTGGAGATGGAGCCAATAATATCGTTAAGAAAGTTTTAGAAATGATTTAGAATTAATGTTATGAATTATTGGAGAAGCAAAAACGCTTCTCTTTTAATTTTAAATCTGATTATGTTCAATAAGTAATACAACACGTTCAATCATACGATCCTCACCATCAGGATCATATTCTGATTTTAGATTAGACCCAAAAAGCCGGGCAATGGCCTGCCAAAAAAAAGCAGAAAAATTACCCCGCAATTCCTGAAGCAGAACATAAGATGTGCTTCCGGTTTCGCGATCAATTAATTTTAAAAGCAACCGACCTTGCGTTATGGTTAATTTTTTTAACTCATCCCCAAATTCATTCATCAATTGTTTTTCAATCGTTTTAATATATTTTTTCCGTTCTTTTTCAGTTTCCAACTCCAAATATTCCTTCTCCATTTGGTCTAACTTTCTCTTTGCAAGCTTTGCATAAGGGTACACTTTTTTTAAATCTCTTACCAGTTTGCGGTACCTCCAAGCCTGATAACGATTCCTGAATTCTGGTTTAGGTATAATGATTACCTCGTCAATTGCAACATTTGGAATCGTATCGTCTCCTTCGATTACTGTTTTGGTTACAAATACAGTATCTGAACCTTCTTTATCCTGACCAACAACATCAAGGTTCACAAATAAAACCATAATGGTAATAATTAATTTAACTTTTTTCATCATACCTCTCTACCATTTCTTTCTATATTACGATTAGATTAAAAATTTGTTGTAAGGTCTACTCTAAAATCGAACGATTAAATAATCAAACCGTCCTTTTTTTAACAAAAAACATACCGAATAAAATATTTTAAACGCTTCTGATTGTAGTTTCATATTTTGATTTTTTATTTTTGCTACCTTAACATATAAATAAACATATACAAATATTGGCTAAAGAAATAAAACAAACAGGAAATAAAGTTTTTAAATTTTTTTTAATTATTTTAGGGAGTATATCGTTAGGACTTGGGGTATTAGGAATTTTTTTACCGCTTTTACCCACTACTCCTTTCTTATTATTATCAGCGGCATTATTTTTACGTAGTTCAAGAAGATTATATCATTGGCTAATGAATCATAAATACCTGGGAAAACATTTGCAAAATTATATTCAACACAAAACAATTCCTAGAAAAACAAAAATTTATGCTATATCTTTGTTGTGGACAACCATTTTACTAACAGCATTTTTTGCTGTGCCTCATTCCTGGGTTAAAATTTTACTTATTATCATTGCATCGGCGGTTACTTTTCATATCCTATCATTTAAATCAAACAGAACCATATGATTACCGTACTTTTACTAATGACATCAGGTATCATCGTTGGATGGATTCTTCATCACAAAACATCTTTTCTGCAATGGATTTCAAAATTTACCAACTGGGCCATCTATTTGTTGTTATTTTTATTAGGATTAGCCGTAGGAAGCAATGAAGAAATATTATCCAGCTTTGACAAGATAGGTTACTTATCCATTGCCATTACACTTTTCGCTGTAGCAGGCAGTATATTTACTGCATGGATTACTTATCAACTGTTCTTTAAAAACAAAGGAGGAGAAGATGAAAGGTAGTATCATTATTTTATTCTTTTTCATTTTAGGTCTTTTAGCCGGAATATACCAACTGCTTCCCGAACATTTCCTTGTAAACGATTACAGCCTTTATGCGCTGTATCTTTTAATGTTTCTTGTAGGTATAGGAATCGGAAATAACAAAAAATCATTACAGGTAATCAAAAAAATAAATTTTAAGATTTTACTCGTTCCCTTATCCGTAATTACGGGTACTTATATTGGCGTTTCAATTTTTGCGCTGTTACAAAATCAGTTAAATATAGCTGAATCATTAGCCATAGGTTCCGGCTTTGGATACTACAGTTTATCGAGTGTATTAATTTCAGAAGTTGCCAGCGATACGTTGGGTGTAATTGCTCTGTTATCAAATATAACCCGCGAAATTATCACGTTGCTTCTTACGCCATTCTTTGCCCGTTATTTTGGCAAACTAGCTCCAATATCCTCAGGAGGTGCCACAGCAATGGATACAACATTACCCATAATTACTCAATATATCGGGTCTGATTATGCTATTATTTCGGTATTTAGTGGTATTGTATTAACCATACTGGTCCCATTTCTAATAGCCATTATACTTTAGGCTTTAATTATTAATAAATAATTCAGTCGCTTATACCATAAAATTGAATAAGTATTTATAATTTTACAAGCTCTTTTCAGAAATTATCTAAATATCAAAATATTTCAAAGATGGCTGGTAAAATTAATATTAATGTTCGTTCAGAAATTGGCGAATTAGAAGGGGTTCTGCTTCATACACCAGGGAAAGAAGTAGAAAACATGACACCCAAAAATGCCGAAAGAGCTTTATACAGTGATATTCTAAATCTTTCCGTAGCACAAAAAGAATATGCACAACTTAGTGAAGTATTAAACAAACTGACCAAAACATTTCAGATAAAAGACCTTTTAGCCGATATTTTAAAAAATGAAAAGGTAAAAGAGAATCTCCTGCAAAAAATCTGTGCCAATGAGGATAAATGCTCTATCATAAAACATTTGCAGGCACAAAATCCCGAAGATCTATCCACTCAATTAATTGAAGGGGTTATCGAAGAAAAAGATACTTTAACAAGATATTTAAGCAAGGAAAGATACTCGTTACGACCGCTGCATAATTTCTTTTTTACCCGTGATGCAGCTATGTCAGTTCTTGATGATGTTTTAATCGGGCGTATGGCTAATCAGGTTCGTGAAAGAGAATCGCTAATTATGGAAGCTATTTTTGATTACCACGAGCTCTTTTTAACCAAAACCGTTAATCCAACAGAAAGTAAACATTTCTCCAGTCAGACTTCCATCGAAGGGGGCGATGTATTAGTAGCCCGGGATGATATTTTATGTATTGGTACAGGTACAAGAACTACTGCTCAGGGAATTGACTTTATACTTGAACGCCTTTTAGCTCAAAAAGAAAAGAACAGACATATTATTGTTCAGGAGTTGCCCTATAAGCCGGAATCATTTATACATCTCGATATGGTATTCACTTTTCTCGATATGGATACTTGTATGGTTTACGAACCACTGATATTGCAAACAAACCGTTTTCAGACTATTCATATTAAAATCGAGAATGGAAAAGTTACTTCTATCAAAGAAGAGGAGAATATGCTAAAATCTTTGAAAGATCTTGGCATGGACTTAAAACCTGTATATTGTGGTGGAAAAAAAGATCCATGGATTCAGGAACGGGAACAATGGCATAGCGGGGCCAATTTCTTTGCTGTGGGACCCGGCAAAGTGATAGGCTATGAAAGAAATGCTTATACAATGGAAGAAATGAGTAACAATGGATTTGAAATACTTAAAGCTCACGATATTATTAAAGGGAAAATTGATATAAAGAATTATAAGAAATATGTCATTGCTTTAGAAGGGTCGGAACTACCTCGTGGTGGTGGCGGAGCCAGATGTATGACCATGCCGATTAAGCGAAAACCTATAAAATGGTAATGTAAAAAAAAAGGATGTCGTTAAAGACATCCTTCTCTTTTTATCTGATTTAAACCAGTTCTTTAACTTTATCGGCAGCTTCCTGTAAGGTTATTGCCGAATAGACTTTTAAACCTGAATCATCAATTAATTTTTTTCCTTCTTTGGCATTTGTTCCTTGTAAACGAACAATTACAGGTACCTTAATTGTTCCGATGGCTTTATAAGCATCAACGACTCCCTGGGCTACCCGATCGCATCGTACAATTCCTCCAAAAATATTAATCAAAATGGCTTTTACGTTGGGGTCTTTTAAAATAATTCTAAATCCGGCTTCTACCGTTTCGGCATTTGCAGAGCCACCCACATCAAGAAAATTTGCCGGGTCGCCTCCGGCAAGTTTAATAATATCCATCGTAGCCATGGCTAAACCAGCTCCGTTAACCATACATCCTACATTTCCGTCTAATTTAATAAAATTCAGATTATATTTCCCGGCTTCCAGTTCGGCAGGGTCTTCTTCTGTTGTATCACGCATCTCCTGATAGTGAGGATGGCGAAATAAAGCATTATCGTCAAGATTTACCTTGGCATCGGCAGCAAAAATACGATCATCGGAGGTTTTAAATACCGGATTTATTTCAAATAATGAAGAATCGCTTTTTTCAAAAGCGGTATAAAGTGAAATAACAAACTTTACCATTTCTTTAAACGCCTTGCCGCTTAAACCCAAATTAAACGCAATTTTACGCGCCTGATAAGCCTGAATGCCTACTTTTGGGTTAACTTCTTCTTTGAAAATTAATTCTGGAGTTTTATCGGCCACTGTTTCAATATCCATACCCCCTTCGGTGGAGTACATAATAATATTGCGTCCTGTAGCACGATTTAATAAAACACTCATATAATATTCCTTAATCTCACTCTCTCCAGGATAATAAATCCCCTGTTCAACAAGAATCTTGTTCACTTTTTTCCCTTGAGGTCCGGTTTGATGGGTTACCAGATTCATCCCAATAATATCTCCGGCAAACTTTTTTACCTCATCTAACGTTTTAGCAATTTTTACTCCTCCACCTTTTCCGCGCCCTCCGGCATGAATTTGTGCTTTTACCGCCCAGGTCTCCATTCCCGTTCTTTCTTTAATGGTTTTTGCAGCATCAACGGCTTTATCGGGTTGGTCAACAACAATTCCTTCGGGGACTGCAACACCAAAATGTTTTAATATACTTTTCGCTTGATACTCGTGAATATTCATAGTTTTGTTATTTCTTTTATCATTTAATGCTTACGAAATTATCGATTTTTTATACATTTAACCAATTTTTTCTAAACAAATTATTTCCTGATTACAAATGAGAAAATTAAAAAACAGTGAATTACAACGTTTAAATATCGAAGAATTTAAGAAGGCACAAAAAACGCCTATTATTGTTATATTAGATAATATAAGAAGTCTAAATAATATTGGGAGTGTTTTTAGAACTTCGGATGCATTTTTAATCGAAAAAATCATCCTTTGTGGAATTACGGCTAAACCTCCTCATAAGGATATTCATAAAACCGCATTAGGTGCTACTGAGTCGGTGGACTGGGAATATATTGAAGAAACAACCGAAGCCATCAAAAGAATCAAAAAATTGGGTTATACGATGGTATCGATAGAACAAACCGAAAATGCTATTGAGCTACAAAACTTTACAATTGAAGCTGAAAAAAAATATGCGGTTATCTTTGGGAACGAAGTAAAAGGGGTTCAGCAAAAAGTGGTTGACCAAAGTGATTATTGTATTGAAATCCCACAATTTGGCACCAAACACTCTTTTAATATTTCGGTTAGTGCAGGAATTGTTTTATGGGAATTTTTCAGGAAGCAAAAATTATAAAAAAAAGAGCTGTATCGATATACAGCTCTTTCTATTTTAATATATCAAGAAAACTTATTGAATCATTCCTTTAAAAACTTCGTTTTCAAAATACTTTCTGAATTCTAAGTCAGTTTTTGCTAACTCAATTAATTCAGGATCTTTTTCGATAGCTGTTTTTAAGCTGTTCAACACCATTCCTTCGTCACCAATTCTTGCACCAATAACAGCTTTCAAATAATCGTTCATTGCATCGTCATCTTCAACTGCGTCAATGGTTTTAGCTGCAGAATCATTCTTTCCGGCTAACAACATTGCCAAAGCAGTATTAAAAGATTTGTGATCCTGGAAATAGTTGATGGCAGCTTCGTATTCACCATCCATAATTTTGATAATTCCAAGATTATAATCAACTGCAGTACCAGCATCGGTTGCACTTAAGAAGTATTGTTCAGCTGATTCCTTATCACCTTCTTTAAGAGCAATAACACCTAAGTTATTATTAACGATAGCATCACCTTCTTTAAGCTCATTGGCTTTTTCTAAAGAAGCTTTTGCATCAGCTAAATTACCTTGTTTGATGTAAACAAAACCCAGGTTATTGTGCGCTCTGTAACAACCTTCATGCTTTTCGGTAACCATTTTATAAATGTCGGCTTTTCCCTCAAGTTCTTCAGTTAATTTAGCTGCATATAATAACTCTTCAAGATTTAACGTGTCAGGATTATTTGCTACAAAATCAAGAATCTCCTCATCAGAGAAACCAATCTTTTCAATATTTACCGCAATTTCTGATCTTCTCAATTTGGGTAAAATATCTTCAGCTAATACTTCAAAAGTAGCTGACATATTCTTGATCTCTTTTTCTCTCACAGCAGGATCAGAATACATAGAAAGAACACGAAGGATTAATTCTTTATCTTCGATAGTAGAATTTTCAACTAATTTTTTAAATCCTTCCCAGTCTTCTGCTGTTGATTTCATATTATAAAGAGACTCAGCGTCTTTATCTTTAACTTTTGCTTTATCAATAACTTTTGCCAGATAGTTATCCGCAGATTTTTTTCGTTCAACCGATAATCTTTCGTTTAGCTTTTCCGGTCCGTCTGGAGAAGCATAAGCAGAAATTTCAATTCCTTTAAATTCTTTATTTTCTTTTTCGTTTGCTTCTTTCACAAATTTTTCAAGCTCTTTGATATCTTCTGAAGATAATTCGGATCCTCTGATATTTGAACGTTGAATGACATAGTGAATATCCGCCATTTGCTTTTCAGTAACTACACGCTCAAATTTGTCAGAAGCAAGAATTGGTTTTGGGTTTACCTTAACCAATACTGGAGTAGAAATAATTCCATCAGCCAATTTGAGAGCAGGTAGATCAATGTTGTCATCCTTGATGGTAGCAACAGCTCTCATTTCAAGCTGGCCTTTACGCATTGCTTCGTTATACTCAAACTCACCAGAAAATTCTAAAGGTCCGCCTGTTTCATAAGGAATAACCTTATTGTTAGCTTCTACGCTTTCTCCCTGGTATGTTTCAGATTCCAAAACTTCTTCACCACTATCATAATTGTAAACAGGGATAAATTCAACAATTGCTTTTTTGTTGAACCACTCTGCAGGAACATCTCCTGTGATTTCGTACTTTACTTTATTTGCATGCATTTCAAGTACTGTGGGTGTAACATTGTACTGAAGATCTGAAGCTTCTTCTTTCATTTTGTCTAATCCGCCACAACTGCTTAGTATAAATGCAGCGAATAAGAAAGATGCTAAATAGTTGATTCTTTTCATAGTCTGATTATTATTTGTTTTTAAAAAAATTACTACTTTGTTTACTCTTTGAAATACAAACTTAATAATGTTTTACATAAAAAAAAAATAAAAAGCAGCAAAATATATATTATATCTGGCTTTAAATAACGATTCTATGAATTCCTTTGTCATATTTCTTTTGGAAAATCAAATCTTTTATCTTTTCATAATCACCCTGATTATCAACAAAATCAATATTACTGGTATCAATTATCAAAAAACTCATATCGTTTTGCTGCCTGAAGAAGTCAAAATATCCTTTTTGTAAATTTAATAAGTATTCTTCAGAAATTCCTTTTTCATAATCTCGTCCTCTTTTGGAAATATTAACTAAAAGTTTTTTTATATCAACATGAAGATAAACATAAAGATCGGGTTTAGGGATCGATTGATAAATAATGTTAAATATTTGTCGATATAAGTTATATTCATCTGGTTTTAAAGTAGCTTTAGCAAAAATCAGTGATTTCATAAAATAATAATCGGCTACATTAAATGGTTTAAAAAGGTCTCTTGAAGTCAGGTCGCGGTTTAATTGCTGATATCTCTCAGCTAAGAAAGACAACTCCAGGGGGAAGGAGTATCGATCGGGATCGTTATAAAATTTGGGTAAGAATGGGTTGTCTGCAAATTGTTCTAAAATCAATTTAGCATTATAATCTTCGGCAATCATTTTGGCAAGCGTTGTTTTGCCGGCACCAATATTTCCTTCAATAACAAGATAATTTTGATCCACTACAATTATTTAAAATTTAAAAACTGCTTCAAAGATAATTTTTGAAGCAGCTTATAAATAAATTTCATCCTCTTTTTTATAAACAATTTTTAATAAATCGGTTTAACATCCATATTATAAAATGCAAACGCCCATTTATCGGTTGTTTCTTCAATTCTAACACGAGTTGGTTTTCCTGCACCATGTCCTGCTTTTGTTTGAATTCGGATAAGTACCGGATTTTTCCCGTTGTATTTTTCCTGCAAAGTAGCAATGTATTTAAACGAATGCGCCGGCACCACTCTGTCATCATGATCGGCGGTAATAACCATAACAGATGGATAATCCCTATCCTTACGAATATTATGTATTGGCGAATAATTGTAAAGATTTTCAAAATGAATTGAATCTTCGCTAGAACCATATTCTTCGGCCCATGCCCATCCAATGGTAAATTTATGATAACGTAACATATCCATTACACCTACTTCGGGAAATGCTACGGCATATAAATCGGGGCGCTGATTAATCACGGCACCGATAAGCAATCCTCCATTGGATCCTCCTCTAATAGCCAGTTTTTTGGATGAGGTATAATTATTCTCGATTAAATATTCTGATGCAGCAATAAAATCATCAAACACATTTTGTTTATTTAAACCCATACCTGCTTTATGCCAGTTTTCGCCATATTCTCCACCGCCACGAATATTGGCTAAGGCAAATACACCGTTATTTTCAAGCCAGATTAAATTAGCTACACTAAAAGATGGTAAAATACGAGCATTAAACCCACCATATGCATATAACAACGTTGGATTTTTTCCGTTAAGGTTCAACCCTTTTTTATGTACAATAAACATGGGAACTTTAATTCCATCTTTACTGGTATAAAACACCTGTTTTGTTTCGTATTGAGAAGGATCAAAATCAATGTCCGGGTCAAACCATGTTTCCGCTGCTTTTTGGTCCATATCAAACTTATAAATAGTAGGAGGAAAAGTAAACGAACGGAAACTATAAAACACTTCATCGTCGTTAATAGAGCTGTTAATGCCATAAACGGAACCTAAAGCAGGAAGTTTTATATCATGTAAATATTCGCCTTTTAAACTATATACTTCTAGTTTTGCATGTGCATCCTGAATATACGAAGCAATAATTTTGCCATCGGCTAAATAACAACCATTTAAAACATCTTTTTTCTCTGGTATAATATCAATCCAGTTCCCTACCTCCAGGGTGTTTACATTAATTTTAACAAGTTTATATTTGGGGGCATTAAAGTTTGTCACTACAATCAAATTATCATCCACATGATCGAGTACTTGATAATCATAATTAAATCCGGTAGTTAGTTTAACAAATTCATCTTCTTTCTGCAGATTTTTTACATACAGATTATTACCACTGGTTGATTCAGTTTCATAAACAAAAAGATATTTTTCATCATTCGATACATCAGCGCTAAAATTCCGTAAAGGAAAATCTTTATTATCAAAAATTATTTTATCTGATGTTGTGGGAGTTCCTAATTGATGATAGTATACTTTATGAAACTTATTTACACCCGAAAATTCTTCTCCTTCTTCAGGAGCATCATATCGGCTATAAAAGAAACCATCTTTATACCATGCAATATTCGAAAATTTAACCCATGAAATATGGTCTTCCAGGTCCTGGCCGGTTTCAATATCTCTTACATTAATTTCATTCCAGTCTGATCCGCCTTCGGAAAGTTGGTATGCAATATATTTAGCATCATTTGATACTGAGATACCTCCTAAAGCAACCGTTCCGTCTTCAGAAAATTTATTGGGGTCTATTAGCACTTTTGGCTCATCTTGTAGTGATTTTTGCATATATAAAACCGATTGGTTTTGCAAACCATCATTTTTAAAAAAGAAATATTTACCCCCTTTTTTAAAAGGAGCACTCATGGTTTCATAATCCCACAACTCTGTAAGCCTGTTTTTAATTTTATCTCTGAATGGTATTTGTTCCAGGTAATTGAATGTTACTTTATTTTGTGCTTTCACCCATTCTTCTGTTTCTTCCGAATGGTCGTCTTCGAGCCAACGGTAAGGGTCTTCAACTTCAGTTCCAAAATATTCATCAACCTGATTAACTTTTTTGGTTTCGGGATAATTAACGGGTGACTGATTACATTGGGTAAAACCGATTGAAGCAATCAGCAAAAAAAGAAGATTTATTCGTTTCATATTTTTCATATTAGATTTTGCATTCAACAAACTTAATTTAAATTCAGCAGATAATAAGCAACATTAACCTTGTAAATTTAAAAAAGAAATAAACGTTTTCAAAATAATAAACAATACCTTCAACACCATTTATATCCACAAAGTCATGCATTAAAAAAGGGCAGAGTTGATTCTCTGCCCCAATAAACATAAAATAAATCAGACTAATCTATTCTTTATTTCGTTCGGGTTTAGGTAAAAGAGCTTTTCGCGAAAGTTTTAATTTACCACTTCGGGGATCAATATCCAGTAGTTTAACCTTCACTTCATCACCTTCTTTAAGTACTTCTTCTACTTTTTCCAGTCTGCGCCACTCAATTTCTGAAATATGCAACAAACCTTCTTTTCCGGGGAGTATTTCAACAAATGCACCATAAGGCATCACGGATTTAACAACTCCGGTATATTCTTTACCGGCTTCAGGGACTTCAATAATACCTTTAATCTTATTAAGAGCCGCTTCAATATCTTCCTGGTTTTCAGAGAAAATATCTACCACACCTGAACCACCTTCCTCCGTTATAGTTATCGTAGAGTTGGTTTTTTCCTGGATATCCTGAATTATTTTTCCACCCGGACCAATCACTGCACCAATCATATCTTTAGGAATAGTAATTTGTACTATTCGTGGGGTATGAGGTTTCAACTCGGCTCTGGGTTCAGCAATGGTTTCAAGCATTTTATTAAGAATGTGCATTCGTCCTTCTTTTGCCTGTTCCAAAGCTTTGGTCAGGATTTCGTAGGATAAACCTTCAATTTTAATATCCATCTGGCAGGCGGTTATTCCATCCGCGGTACCTGTTACTTTGAAATCCATATCACCTAAATGGTCTTCATCTCCGAGGATATCGGAAAGTACAGCATATTTTCCGGAATCTGTGTCAGTGATTAAGCCCATAGCAATTCCTGAGACCGGTTTTTTAATTTTCACTCCGGCATCCATTAGGGATAATGTTCCGGCACATACGGTAGCCATTGAGGAAGAGCCATTAGACTCTAAGATGTCGGATACTACACGTATAGCATATGGATTTTCCTCACCTTCGGGAACCATTCCTTTAAGTGCTCTGAGTGCAAGATTCCCGTGTCCCACTTCGCGTCGGCTTAAGCCACGTACGGGCCTGGCATCACCTGTCGAAAATGGAGGAAAGTTATAATGTAAAACAAATTTTTCGGTACCCTGTACCAATACCTGGTCAATAATTTTCTCATCGAGCTTTGTGCCCAAAGTTACCGTAGTAAGCGACTGAGTTTCGCCACGCGTAAATACTGCTGATCCATGTGCTGCGGGCAGGTAATCTATCTCGCACCAGATGGGTCTTATTTCATCGGTCTTTCGTCCATCTAACCGAATTCCTTCGTCCAGAATCAGATTCCGAACAGCATCTTTCTGTACCTCATGAAAATATCTTGAGATATGTGTCTCATTTACCTCCTCTTCTTTATTTTCTGTTTGCAACTTTTCGGTAAATGCAGTTTTTATTTGTTCAAAAGCTTCTGATCGGTCATGTTTCTCTTTATGATTTTTTGCTGCTTTGTACACCTCGTAATAAAGTTCTTTTTTTATTCGTTCACGAAGTGACTGGTCATTAGTTTCGTGCTCGTATACCCGTTTTTCTTTGTTTATCTCTTTAGCCAGTTCAATTTGTGCCAGGCACTGCATCTTAATGGCTTCGTGAGCAAACTTAATTGCTTCTAACATTTCTGCTTCAGAAACTTCGTCCATTTCACCTTCAACCATCATCACATTGTCGAGGGTAGCAGCTACCATAATGTCGATATCAGCTCTTTCCAGCTCATCAAAAGTCGGGTTAATCATATAATGTCCGTCAACTCTTGCTACACGTACTTCTGAGATTGGTCCGTGAAAGGGAACATCCGAAATACTTAATGCTGCAGAAGCTGCCAGTCCTGCTAAGGCATCAGGCATAACATCTTTGTCGGCCGAGATTAGGTTTACCGTAACAAAGGTATCGGCATGATAATCTTCCGGAAACAGTGGCCGCAAAGCACGGTCAATTAATCGTGAAACCAGAATTTCGTAATCGGAAGGTCTGGCTTCTCTTTTTAGAAATCCGCCGGGGAAGCGTCCAAATGAAGCAAATTTTTCTCTGTATTCTACAGAAAGGGGCATAAAATCAACATCTTCTTTTGCTTCTTTGGCCGATACAACGGTGGCCAGAAGCATGGTGCGCCCCATTTTTACTACAACCGATCCATCAGCCTGCTTGGCCAGCTTACCTGTTTCAAGGGTAATGGTTCTATCGCCACCCAGATCGATTGTTTTTGAAATTAAATTATACATATATATTCTATTAAAAATTAATTCGTGGTGTAAGGTACTAAGAAAAAAGGCAATTTAAAATTGCCTTCATCCTTTTTTTATTTACGGAGTTTAAGTTCTTTAATCAGCTCTCGATATCGTTCAATATCTTTACCTTTAAGGTA
>DATFIZ010000127.1:0-3685 GCA_035269575.1 Bacteroidales bacterium
TTACGTAATTCCAAAAACATTTGAGTTACATCATTCATTAACCCATTGGAGTAGTTTGTCAGATATTCTTGTGCTTTTTTGGGGTCTTTTTTATACAATTTTAATGCTTCTTTTTCTACACCATTTTGGTTTTTAAACATCTCTTCTTCAAATGGATTTCTTACTTCACGAACGTCTTCAGCTATCGGTTGAAATTTTAAATTGGCTAAGTTATCTACGAAATCGATTGCCCACCGTGCTGATTCTTCACTGTATGCATTGGGATCATATGTTTTATAGGATTCATGTACCGATAAATTGCCGGTATAAATTGGAACGTATGGGCTAAAGTATGGATTATCGAGGTATACCCAGTATACCCCACCTATTTCGTTAGGCAGCCAATCTCTAAGTTGTAATACCATTCCATAATGACCACGATGACGGGCAACAGGGCGACGATACGTTATATTTAACAATTTGCGTAAATCGCTGCCCGGAAAGGGTGTTGCCAGCGGGCTTTTTTGGTATCCTCCATCTCCATCAGGAACCAACCAGTTTGGATCGTTGGTCATATCGTAAATGGTTCCTTCGTAAACGGAACGTTGAAAAGCAATTACCTCCTGAACGGATATTTTTTCTTCGGGTTTAACCGAGAATGGATAAATCGATAAAGGTTCTACAAATTGAAAATAAGGTTGAATTCCTTTGTAAGGATTGTCTTCCTGAAAACGATTGGGCCACTCTTTTAAATTAGGGACAAACGTTTGGTGGAATAGCCAAAAGCGACTTGTAGCATATTCAACCGAGATTTCGGGTGCATAAGTTTTTTGCCAGATAAAAGGTTCCCCTGAATTGGGATCATACAAACCACGATCTATTGCTTCTTGCATATAGTTTTCTGATACCATAAAATGGTCTGTATCGTTGGCATTAATTTCTTTTATAATGCTCCAGTTCGGAATCATGGTTGCTTCATCATCGGGTAACCGCTGTGCAGCCCAAATAGCTCCGGGCTTCCCACTGGCTTTGGTCCATCCGGCACCTACGCCAAATACTTCAAAAACCCATGCTTCTTTGGTATCGGCAATTACCAGGGTTTCAGAACCGGGGCCACTCGATGGCAAAAACCCATATTCGGTCATTAAATCACCAATAAACTGTACGGCTTCACGTGCGTTTTTGTATCGCTGTAAAGCAAAAATCATAGCTTGTTCAATGGTCATAATCTGTTCTCCGTTTTCACGGGTACAGATAAGCTCCTTGCGCTGGTCAGTTGTACTTTCGGCAATACCCAGCTGATGTTCGTTTACATGCGAATAAGCCGAATGAAAATAGGTATAGGTTTCTTCAACTTGCGGGATATATCCTAAAATTTCACCGTCATTTTTTAGAGGTAAAGAGGCATCCTGGATTCCCCAATACACTGGTGCTTTGGCTCCGGGTTTAAATTTTTGTCCCGGGACTACAAAAATCCTCGAATCAGGGCCTGTATCGGTATGCGAAATAATGACCGAACCATCGGATGAGGCATCTTTCCCAACAGCTATAACAGTACAGGCTTTAGTGTTTAGTTCTAAACTTGCTAATAATACTAAACCGGATAAAATGATTTTTTTTAAGAACATAATTTTTATTTTTGAATTTATAGAATTTCTAATACTTCGTTTTTCATTAACCCCTTCTTTTTATTGGCTTCTATTTCAATATCCAGCCAGCTTTCTAACAAGTTGTAAATACTTTGTTGCATATCCTCAGGAAATGATTTTATTCGTGTAGAATGATTTGCTTCCGGATTGACCATTTTTACGGCGATTGTATTTTCTGAAGGGTTAACACTTGTTGCTCCCCAGGGATCGTATTCCCCAATAATATATAACATATAATTGCCGTTATTTTGTACCCATTGATTAATATCTTTCATTACTGAAGGGTTGTATGAGTAGTGAACTCCTTCGGGAATTTTAAAATCAAAAGTTATATTTACGGTATCATCCAGATATTCTTTGAAAGGAGAAATATCATAATCATAAAAACCCATCTCAGTTAATGCCTGGTAAGAAAAAAGCTGATCAGAGCTTAAATGTTTTACATCAAGAAAAGAAAAAGAAGCAATGGAAATCCAGTGATTAAACATTTCTTCGTACGTTGCTTTTTCTGTCGGTATATTTTCACAATTACCATTCCATTGCCAAAAGGCAAAAGCATATTCAAGCACATTGATATCATAAGCTCTTTCTATACCTAAGTTCTTGAATTTGTATCCTTCTTCTTGCGTGTGTTTTTCTACCAGAGGCATGATGTGCTCTTTGTTTTCGAACAGGGCTTGCTGAAAATTTAATATTTTTTCCCGGCATGCTTCGGTTCCTACTGTTAAAAGGTGTTTTGTAATTCTGGGATCTTCGCGTTCTAAATTAAGCGGAGCTACATAGGGAACACTAACATCCACATCATTGGGATAAAAACGTCGATGAAAAATGGTCGTTTGCCCTCCCTTACTTATTCCTGTAGAAACCCATTTTCCCGGATAAATATTTTTAAGCGATTGAATAATTTTGTGCTGATCAGCTGCAGCTTGTTTAACATTTAATAAATTCCACGGAATGCTGTCAGGTTGGGATTTACCGTAAAAACGATGTTCAATAGTTACCTGGTTTGCATTGAGTAATTTACTGAGCTCACCTGCTTTAGTAGAATGTAAGTCATAACCTTCTAAAATTACCACCGTAGGTCGGTCGTAACCAACATGGTTAATAATTACCCGTTGTTTAAAATTACCTTTGTCAGGATTGTGGTGATCGAACGGTTGGGTAAAACGTACATCATACGATTCGGAGTACATTGAATCGGGTTCAATGGTTGAAATTTCTACATTTTTAATTTTTGATAGTTCTGTTTTTACATCTTGAGCATTATCACAGGATGTAAAACAAATCGATATGAAAAATATGTAAGATAAAAATTTGTAATACTGCTTGTTCATTTTTTTATTATTTAAAAATTATCTAAAGATAAAACCATTTTTTAAAGTATCCTCAGGATCGAAATAAAAAGTGCTTTGACCTGTAATAAATGCTGTTCCTGTTACTTCAGGGATAATTGCCTGATGGGATCCAAAGGTTGTTGTATGGATAACTTCCACATCCATTGTTGTGTTTAAAATACTTTCAATGGTAATTTTTTCATTCATTTTTAGCTCGTTTTTCGCAAAATGTAACGCAGCCCTGGCGCTTACCCCAGAACCTGTGGCTGAGCGGTCAACTTCTCCTTCGGCAAAAATACAAACGTTGCGGCTATGATGAACAGGACTTTCTGCTTTCCCGGTGAAAATAGTTCCATATAAAAAACTTAAATCCCCTTCGAAAGGATGTTTTATTTCATATCTATCCATTATCGCATATTTAATTTTCCTGCCATAGTCTATTAACCGGTTATAATCTGATTCATCCAGTTTTAATCCTAAGCTTTCAGCCTTGCAAAAGGCGTAAAAGGCACCACCAAAGGCGATATCAAATATTACTTTGCCAATTCCCGGAACATGGATTTCTTCATCTTCTAAGTATAAAAAAGATGGGACATTTTTAAAACTGACTTTTTGTACCCGCCCATTTGCTCTAAATGCTTTGGCATATATCTTTCCGGGAGGAGCATTAATAATTAGCTCAGGCTCATCGCCTTCCCTGGTAATTATCCCGGTGTCCAGCAC
>DATFIZ010000128.1:0-16360 GCA_035269575.1 Bacteroidales bacterium
TAATGCCTTCAGATGGAGGAACACCCAAACAATTAACTTATTACAACGATGTTGGAGAAATGCCTCCGCGCGGTGGTTGGGATAATGTTGTGCTGGACTGGACTCCTGATAGTAAGCAAATTCTTGTTCGCTCAAACAGAACCCCTTTTGGTGAAAGAAACGGGAAATACTACCTCGTAAGTATTGATGGTGGATTAGAAAAGCCACTACAAATTGTTAATGGAGGCTTTGCTGCGCTGTCGCCGGATGCTTCAAAATTAGCTTTTACACCCGTTGACCGGGAGTTTAGGACATGGAAGCGTTATAAAGGGGGGCGTGCTTCGGATATCTGGGTTTACGACCTGGAAAAGGATTATTCAGAACAGATTACCGATTTTGTAGGTACTGATCAAATACCCGTTTGGCACGATAATAAAATCTATTTTGCCTCAGACAGAGACCTTACTTTAAATATCTATAGCTACGATATTGACACCAAAAAAACAGAACAAATAACTACCCATGAAGAATTCGACGTAATGTGGCCATCAGGGCACAACGGAATGATTGTTTATGAAAATGGCGGGTATATTTACAAGTTAAATACGCAAAACGGAAATACTGAAAAAGTATCCGTAAATATTAATTTTGACAACCCAAACATCCTTCCTTATTTCACGAATGTAAGTGAATTTATCGAGAGTGCTTCCATATCCCCTGCAGGAAAACGTGCTATTTTCGATGCTCGTGGCGATATTTATTCAGTACCTGCAGAAAACGGGTTAACGGTCAATCTTACCAGAACACAGGGCATTAGAGAAATGTCACCCAGCTGGTCACCTAATGGAAAGTATATTGCCTACCTTTCTGATGTTACCGGCGAGTATGAAATTTATTTACTGGAAAATAAAGAAGAGGCTAAACCCAAACAACTTACTTTTAATTCAGAAGCCTGGAAATATGAACCTGTTTGGTCGCCAGACAGTAAATATATGGTGTATTTCGATCGTACATTAAATCTAAAATATATTGATGTTGAATCAGGTAACGAAAAAATCATTGCTCATGCAACGTCGGACGAAATAAGAGATTATAAATTTTCTCCCGATTCAAAATGGGTAACGTATACCAACAACAGCGATAATGGAAACAGTGCTGTATGGGTCTACAACCTTGCAAACGGTAAAAACTATCAAGTTACCAGCGATGAATTTAGCGATTTCAGTCCTGTATTCTCAAAAGATGGAAACTACATTTTCTTCTTATCCAACAGGGATTTTAACCTAAATTTCTCCAGCTTTGAATTTACCTATCATTATAACAATGCCACAAGAATATATGCTTTAGCATTAAGAAAAGACAGTCCAAAACTTTTCCCGTTTAAAAATGATGAGGTAGCAGTAAAAGATGAATCACAAGCAGGGAAAAAATCAGATTCCAATAAGGATAAACTAAATATCACCTTTGATTTTGATGGTATAGAAAGCAGGATAATGGATTTACCTATGGATGACGGAAATTACCGCTTTTTGGAGGCTGTTGAAGGAGGAATCCTTTATGGCGCCGAAGACGGGCTGCATAAATATGACCTTGCCAAAGAAAAAGATGAATTAATTATTTCAGGCGTAAGAGGGGGAACATTATCAGCTGATGGAAATAAAATATTGTATCGCTCGGGTAAAAACTGGGGAATTACAGGACTATCTCCGAATCAAAAAGCCGGCGATGGAAAACTTGACCTCAGCAACCTGGAAATGAAAATTGACCCTAAAAAAGAATGGCAACAGATTTATACCGATGGCTGGAGAATTTTCAGAGATTATTTTTATGTAGGAAACATCCATAATGTAGATTGGGAAGGATTAAAAGCTAAATATGCGAAATTAGTTCCTTATGTTAGTCACAGAGCTGATTTGGATTATATTTTAAGTGAAATTATTGCAGAGTCGAATGCCGGCCATGCCTACGATAATTATGGCGATTTTGAACGCGTAAAGCGCGTTGATGGCGGACTGCTGGGAGCTAAACTTACAGCCGGTAAAAACAGCAACCGGTACATTATTTCAGAAATTTATGACGGCGAAAGCTGGAATGATTCACGCCGTTCTCCCTTATCTGAACAAGGTATAGATGTAAACGAAGGCGATTATCTGATTAGTATTAACGGCTATGATGTAACCACCAAAGATAATCCTTATCGATTTTTAGAAAACAGTGCCAATGAATATGTTGAGATAAAAGTAAACTCAAAACCATCGGCTGAAGGAGCCAGAAAATACACCATTAAAACCCTAAAAAGTGAGACTGAGTTAAAATACTTAGACTGGGTAAATGAACGCCGTAAAATGGTTGATGAGCTATCCAACGGACGAATTGGCTATATCCATGTGCCAAATACTGCTGTTGAAGGAAATTATGAACTTTATCGCGGAATGTACGAGCAGCATAATAAAGAAGCCTTAATCATTGACGACCGGTATAACGGTGGTGGATTTATTCCCGCGTATATGATTGAAATGCTTGACCGTAATACATTAAGCTACTGGCACCGAAATAAGCTGGATCCGATGATTTCTCCTTCGGTAGCCCACGACGGCCCAAAAGCCATGCTTATTAATGGTTATGCATCCTCTGGCGGAGATGCTTTACCTTACTATTTCAAGAAAAAAGACCTGGGGACTCTAATCGGAACAAGAACCTGGGGTGGATTAGTCGGAATTAGCGGTAATGCAGGATTAATTGATGGCGGATATATTGCCGTTCCACGATTTGGTATCTATGATGAAAAGGGTGAATGGATTATCGAGGGTGTTGGCGTTTACCCGGATATTAAAGTAGTAGACAAACCACATGAATTGGCCAAAGGAAATGACCCCAGTATAGAAAAAGCCGTTGAGGTATTACTAAAACAACTGGAAGAAAATCCTGTACAAAAACCAGAACGTCCTGCTGACCCAGACCGGTCGGGATGGATTGAAAAAGAAGTGAAATAAAAGAATCAAAGGAGCCTTTCAACAATAAAAGGACACCTTTTTTATAATAATTAAAAGCAGAGAAAAAATTCTCTGCTTTTTTTCATCTATCCGCCAAGCCGCTTGGAGCGGATAGGCGTATAGATCTAAAAACTACAGACATAAAAGCTATAGACGTTTTAATCTCTGCAAAATCTCAGACTGATTGCAGGCATGATAAATTAACTTAGTCCCGCTCAATAATTTTTTAAGTGGAAAAAAAGGGGAAAGAGAAAAAAATCTCTTTTTTATTACTTCATAAAAGACTAATATAATGTAACTTAAGTATCACAGAACTTATTTTTAAATACAACAACTTAATTTTAAGTTGTATTATTTAAAATTAAGTTGTATAATTGCATTATAAATTAAACATCCATTTTGATATTTTAATAAAAATTATGGCACGAAGACCGAGTGGTGAATTTAGCGCAGCTTCAATGGCAGATATTGCTTTCTTGTTATTAATCTTTTTTTTAGTGGCAACTACCATGGATATTGATACGGGAATGTATCGTGTTTTGCCTCCCCAATCAAATCAATCACCTCCTGAAATAAAAGAAAGAAACGTTTGGGTGGTTTTGGTAAATTCAAATGACCAATTAATGGTTGAAGGAGAAAAAATGAATCTAAGCCTTTTACGTAAAAAAACAAAAGAGTTTATTTTAAATCCTCAAAACAAAGAAAATCTTCCTGAAAAAAGAGTTGAAACAATTGAGCCCTTTGGAGAGATTGAAATATCAAAAGGAATTATATCTATTAAAAACGACAGAGCTACATCCTATGGTATGTTTATAAAAGTAATGAACGAACTGATTGCTGCCGGAAATGAAGTTAAAGACGAATTTAGCATTAAACATTTTGGCAAAAACTATAATAATTTGCCAAAGCACCTGAAAGCAGCGGTTAAAGATGCTGTACCTACTGTAATATCAGAATCAGAACCTGTGAACATAAAAAAATAATATGATGATTACTTTAACAAAAGCAGAAGAAAGAATTATGAAAATTCTATGGAAAATAGAGAAAGGATTTATTCATGATATCCTGGAACATTTTCCGAAGCCTAAACCTCCGTACAACTCAGTATCAACCATTGTAAGGGTTTTGGTAAAAAAAGACATTGTCTCTTTTAAAAAATTTGGGAATACTTACCAATACTACCCGCTTATATCAAAAGAAGAGTACAGGAAAAGTCAAATGGGTCGCTTATTAAAAGAATATTATAACAACTCATTAAAACAGGTGGTTAATTTCTTTTCTGAAAATAAAGACCTTGACATTGATGAAGTTGAAGAAGCTATGAAAATGTTAGCAGAAATTAAAAAACAAAAAAAGAATGATTAGTTTCTTACTCTATTTATTCGAATCCGGATTATGTTTAACCATCCTGGTATTGGTCTATTTTTTCTTTTTTAAGAATGAAACATACTTCAGATTTAACAGGATTTATTTGGTATCAATCATGTTTTTATCGCTACTGATTCCATTTTTCCATGTTAATCTTAATGTTGCTGATACACATCGGTACGAATTTGCACTTAAAAGAATCGGAGAATTTAAAACTTATTATGAGAAACTGATTGCGATGAGCGATCCGGAATATCTAGAAAATACTAACAAAAGCAAAATAGCAAGATTTGAAGATTACGAAACAGGGGGAGCTTCGGGTATGCAAACAGAACAAAAAATTGATAATAATATACTAACCGATGAAAATTCAGAAACGATTAAAGCTAAACACGCTAATATTTCTTTAGCAACATTATTATTTATTATATACTTAACAGGTGTAATCTTTTTTCTTTTCAGGATAATGCTTTTATTTCAATGGATTTTCAAAACCATTAAATCCAATAAATTAAAAATACAGCATGGAGTTAAAATAATTGAACTAGATAAAAAACTACCTCCCTTTTCATTTTTAGGTTATGTTTTTTTAAGTAAGGACTTGATTTCTAAAAATAAACAAGAACAGATACTTATGCACGAAAAAGTGCATATTAAACAATTTCATTCTGTTGATTTATTAATAGCTCATTTTATTACGATTGTCCAGTGGTTTAATCCTTTTGTCTGGCTATTGCAAAAAGCAATAAAAAACAATCATGAATATTTGGCCGACAGCCAGGTAGTTAACAAAGGTTATAATCTGCTGAATTATCAGGAATTATTACTCAATCAATTTATTTCTATACCATCTGTGCAACTCGTAAATAATTTTAACCTAATATCCATTAAAAACCGTATTCGTATGATGAACAAAATTAAATCAGGATTTGCTGCTAAACTTAAAGCTTTGCTTATAATTCCGGCAGCATTATTTACATTCATTTTATTTGCTAACCTAACACTGAATGGACCGGGCAATGTATTAACAAACCTTTCATTCCTGGAAACTCAAAAAAACATGAGCCAGCTCAAAGGATTATGGAATAATACTTCCAATAACACTTACGGCAAGCAGGTTTTATTTGAAGATCATAAATTTTCTGTAATCGATAAAAATATTGATTTAAAAGAATACCCTTATCAACTGCAGGGAAATCAGGTTATACTGAATGCTCCGGGCAACGAGAAAATAAAACTGAACTATGAGATTACAAATAGTACGCTTAAAATTTGGTGGAACCAGGATGAATACTCCCTTTATGAGAAATCAAAGTTTTCAAATTCTTTAGACGATTATCTTTCGAATATCCCTGAAACAATTAATTTACCCACTATTGAAAACTATGGAATACTCCAACGTCAGGAGCTGTGTATTGATGTAGCGATGGTTGGAAACAAAATTTATGTTAATAACAAGCCTACAGATTATTCCCAATTAAAAGATGCCCTATTAAAGGAAAAATCAAAAATCAATCATCTGAATACCCATTTAATAACCATATCCTTATATGCAGATAAAGACCTTTCGATGGAATATATGCATAATTTAAATCAAACCTTACGAGAAATTGGTTTATTAAAAGTTGCTCATATGGGTAAAGTTACTGACAATAAGGTATCTAAGCTACAAAGTAGTTATATTGGGATGCCCAAAAGGCTGCCACCATTAGATGGAATAGAAATTATTCCATCTGAAGATTTAGCAGACAAAGGAATTGCATTTTTTGAAATGGATGCAACTAATCCGGAAAACAGTCCGGGCATACTAAAACCTAAATTTGAAGAACTTTTAAAAAATTCGGAAAAATATATTGCCAGCCTGTATTATGATAAAAGCACCATTTTAAATACCTATATTGGATATCAGGATATGGCCAGAACAGTAGTTTTTGGATTAAGGAACCAATATGCGCAGGAAAAATACAACCTTACGTTTGATGAGTTATCGTCGGTTCAACAAAAAAGCATAAGAAAAATATATCCGCTGATTATTTCAGAAGCAGAATCGGATTTGTCTGAAGATTAAGCCAAACCATAAAATACCCGCTGAACATACTTTCAGCGGGTATTTATTTTATCATTTATTTTCATTTTGTCTACTGCATCCTGCCTCCTGCTGTCTGCCTCCGGCAGGTAAACTGCCAACTGCCGCTTTTCTTACTTTCGCGGAACATCGTCCAAATAATTATTTAACGGATCACTTTCGCTGGTATTTAACGACTGTATCCAATCTATAACCGGTTGGCGGTAATGAACGGAAGTATTGTAGGGTTCTTCATCGTAATCAGAAAAATTATTGCTCGATAATGAATAAAGATAATCAATCGTTAATAAAGTATACGTTGAATCGCTATGTATGGGAGTGCCATCAGCTAAATAATTACCATCAACAGTAGTAAACCCTCCGTGTAAGTAGTACGGAGCACTTTCCAATAATTCCGATCCGGTAACCTCCAGCTGAATAATATTATTTTCAAAAGGCAATAAACCTACAATAGTTTCCAGCGTTATTTCTCCTGCCGGGATATCCTGGCGTATTCCTCCTGAATTGGTTAAGGCAACATCAGCTTCGGGGAATGTTTGTAACCACGAGTCTACAACCATATTGCCCATTTCAACCGAACGTTGATGTATCGTAGCATCAGCATATCCAATCACTTCAGATAAAATGGCATTGGATTGTTCTATCCATTTCTCTGTAATCGCTAAAACCTCATCATCTATTATCCCCTGGTTGTTTTTATGAATAGAGTAACTTAAATTTTCAATAGTATCTTTATTGATATGATATACAAACTCAACTTTTACATACCGTTCCATATTTGCGCCGGATTGCATAAGTACAACACCATCCATTTCTTTTGCAATTAACTGATGACAATGTCCTCCTCCAATAATTTTTATATTATGATTTTTAGCTACGTCAACCAATTGCTCCATTTCATGCTCACAAATATGCCCAACCAGGATTAAAAAATCGGTCCCTTCAGCAATCGCTTGGGGAGCATACGTATTAATTGCCTGATCGTAAGGCAAAAACTCTAATGTTTCAACATTTCTAGGAAACGTGGTGTTAGGAGTTGATAACGAAGCTAACCCGATGATTCCTATATTTACCCCACTAATTTCTTTAATGATATAAGGTTTAACAAACGATGGAATTTCGCCGCTACTCTTCTCAATAATATTTGCTGCCAAAAAAGGGAAATTCATTTGCTCCAAACGTTCTTCGAGTATTTCAATCGTAAAATCAAAATCATGGTTTCCAATGGCACTTGCATCATATTCAAGCGAGTTCATTACCTCCACCATGGGCTCTCCCATAAACCACGTTGAAACGGCAGGGCCTGTCCAGTTATCACCGCCACTTAAGATTAAAAAATTTTCTGAGCCATCATAATTTTCTTCGGCCTTCCACATGCCGGCTAAACCGGCTGCACCATCAGATTCTTCTGTTGCTTCCAACCATCCATGCTCATCGTTGGTATAAAAAATGGTAAATTCAACTAAACGATCATTCGTAAGATTATTATTATCAACCTCACTGTCCGTATTTTTATCACAGGAAAAGTTTATAATCCCCAAGAATAGTCCTAAAATAGTTATTGATAAATAGCGCATAATATTAAGTTTAAAAATAAAAATCCGAAAATAGTAAAACTATTTATAATTTTTCGGGTTTGCATAAACTCTTTTTCTTTTTAGCTTGTAGCCCACATTTTTTACATGTAAATTTTACCTTTTCCGGGTTTTGGTTTTTCACTTTTTCTTTTTTACAAAGCTTTTCTGCCATAGATAATATTTTTTTTATTCTAACAGTGAACACGATAAAATGTTTCTAAAAAAGTTCCTGCCATCCATTTTATAAATTCCAATATTCATCCTTGGTTTTAATGTATATTAAGTGTATTTTTGTGTATGCTTAATTCTGTTTCAACTAAAGAAATTACCGCATTACGGGTGATAAGAGATTTTCTCATGAAAAACGGGCGTATGCCGAGTGTTCGTGAGTTAATGAAAGCGATGAACTATAAATCGCCACGTTCGGCTGCAGTTATTTTGCAACAACTTATCGACAAAGAAATCCTGAACAAAAAACAAGATGGGAGTTTACAGTTTGTCCAATACGAATTTGAAAACGAAATAGACAGTGAGCAAACCGTAAAAGTTCCGCTATTAGGGACTGTTGCCTGCGGCATTCCCATATTAGCCGAAGAAAATATTGAAGCCATGATTGCTGTTTCAACCAAAATAGCCAAACCAACCAATAAATATTTTTTATTGAGAGCTACAGGCGATTCTATGGATAAAAAAGGGATTAATAATGGGAATCTGGTTTTGGTAAAACAGCAGAACACTGCCGAAAACGGAGATATTATTGTTGCCCTTATTGATGATGAAGCAACCATAAAAGAACTAAGAGTAAATCAGCATAATGTGCTTTTATTGCCACACTCATCAAACAAGGAGCATACACCTATTATTCTCTCTAAAGACTTTAAAGTACAGGGAGTGGTCATAACAACAATTCCCGGCTATACACAATAAAAAATTTTGTATAATAAACATTTTGGGAAGCATCTTCTCCCCTATTCATTCAACCCGCTTTTTAAACACAACAAACGAAATTTTATGACTCAGCTTAACATTCATATTCCTGATACGAAAACAACCTTTGAAATACCATTTGCAGCAACGAATATCCCTGCCGGTTTCCCTTCGCCTGCAGATGATTATTTAGAAACATCACTCGACCTGAATAAAAAGCTGATAAAAAATCCGGGAGCCACCTTTTTTGCACAAATTGTCGGTTCATCGATGGAAAATGCAGGAATACACAATGGAGATATTGTGGTTATCGATAAATCGTTAGAGCCTCAAAACAACTCTATCCTTGTGTGTAGTATTGACGGAGAGTTTACATTGAAACGATTTAAAAAAGCAGATAACGAAACCGGCTATTTAATGCCGGATAATCCGGATTATGAACCCATTAAAGTAAACCGGCACAATCAGTTTATCATATGGGGAGTAGTAACTTATACCATACATAAATATTAACAAGATGTATGCATTAGTGGATGCCAATAACTTTTATGTATCCTGCGAAAGGGTTTTCAGGCCTGAGCTTAACGAAAAGCCCGTCGTTGTTCTGTCCAACAACGATGGATGTATTATTGCCCGCTCGAACGAAGCCAAAGCATTAGGCCTGAAAATGGGCGAACCGGCTTTTAAAAGAAAAACATTTTTACAAAAACATCATGTGCACATATTTAGTTCTAATTATGCCTTATACGGCGATATGAGCAAACGGGTGGTACAGGTACTCAAAACTTATTCGCCGGCCATTGAGATATACTCCATTGATGAATCTTTTCTTGATTTATCGGACTTTTATCAGGTAAATTATGAGTTATTAGGAAAAAACATCAAAAAGAAAGTTTACAAACACACCGGAATACCTGTTGGGGTAGGCATAAGCACCACCAAGGCCCTGGCAAAAATTGCCAACAGGATGGCCAAAAAAGAAAAGCAGTACAAAGGAATTGCCGTACTCAGCACTGTGCGAGATATCAACAGGGCTTTACGCAATACACCCATTGATGATGTTTGGGGTATTGGAAGACAATACTACAAGTTTCTGCAATCAAAAGGAATTCTTACGGCTTATGACTTTACCTGTATGAACGATAACTGGGTGAGAAAAAACCTTACGGTTACAGGCTTACGCCTGAAAAAAGAGCTACAAGGGATATCCTGTATTCCGCTAGAAAGTATTCTTCCGGCAAAAAAAGCCATTGCCACTACCCGTGGCTTTGGAAAAATCATTACCGACAAAAAATACATCCGGGAAGCGGTAGCTACCTATGCCACACGATGTTCCGAAAAGCTACGAAAACAAAAATCAGTAGCTAATATACTTACGGTTTTTGTCCATACTGACCCGTTTAAGGATAACGAACCCTATCACTACCTGTCAAAAACCATAAATTTGGGATTTCCTACGAACAGCCAAAAAGAACTCGTTAAGTTTGCCCTTAAAACCCTGGATTTAATCTACAGGGAAGGCTTGCGGTACAAAAAAGCAGGAGTTATTGTCAGCGGACTGGAAAGTGCAGAAAGCATACAAACTAATTTATTTTATAATACAGATATAAATACCAACGAGAAATTATCCAAGGTGATGGATGGTATCAATGAAAAATATGGCCGGGATAAAGTTAAACTGGCTGTTCAGGGTAACGGAAAAGAATGGAAACTAAAACAGGAAATGCTTTCGGGCAGATACACCAGCCGATGGAGTGATATACCCAAAATAAAATGTGAATAACCGGCTTCCTTTTATTATCTTTAATTAAAAAAATAGTATGTGTTTTTATTATTGCCTGACAAAAAAGAACCCCGCTCAATTAATTGAAAACAAAATTATCCGGGAGGAGCAGCTCAGCTTATTCGACAATACTTTTCTGGTAAACGGTTTTGAGCATCCGGCGATGCCTGTAATTACAGATGAAAAACCGGAAGAGATACAATTTTTCCGTTGGGGAATTATTCCTCACTGGGTAAAAGATAGAGAAACAGCCTATAGCATAAGAAACAACACCCTGAATGCCAAATCGGAAACCATCTTCGAAAAAGCATCTTTTAAACATTCCATAAAAAATAAACGTTGCCTGATTTTGTGCTCAGGCTTTTTCGAATGGCAAAAAGTAAAAGGCAAAAAATATCCGTATTATATCAGCTTACAAAATGATGAGGTATTTGTTTTTGGAGGGATATGGTCATCTTGGGCCGATACCGATAGCGGAGAAATAATCAATACGTATGCAGTAATTACGGTAGAAGCCAATGAGCTGGTGGGGAAAATCCATAATACAAAAAAGCGAATGCCTCTAATTCTGGAACCCGAAAAAGCACTACAATGGATAGATAAAAACAGCACAGAAAAAGAGATCAAAGAAATGATGAAACCCATAGATGAATCAAGAATGAAAGCCCATACCATCAAAAAGTTTATGCCGGCAAAACCCGGTGATTCATCCAATCCGGAAATAATTGCATACTATCATTATCCTGAACTGATTGATTTTATTTCTTCGTGAGCTTAAGATAAAAACAACTCCATCCTAATAAGTATCCAAAGAAAATGTATAGGAATTTTTAATAATATAAGGATTTCCCAGCGTTGTTTTTATCCTGGCATAAATAGTAACTGTTTTGGTATCTTTTATTCTGGAGGGGATGTGAAATTCTAATTTCCCAATCCCGCTTTTTGTTGGGATTTCAAACAACTTCTCTTTCCCGTCAGTTCCTTTCAGCTCCTGATAGAACATAACCTTTTTAGAGTGGTTGGATAACTGACAGGTAACAATAAAAAGATTTTGTTCTCTTATTAAATCATTGGTATTAAATACAATATGTGGATAATTAGTTAACAACGCTCCATTTTTATTATACTCTTTAAGCCCGATTTGTGGTTCATTATCTTTATAAGGAATTTCAGCCATTAATTGTCCGTCTTCATAAAATAACTTTCGCGTCCCGATTATTTTATTGTTTTTATATTGAGTTATTCGATAAGGTTGCCCACTTTTGTAGTACCAAACAGCTTCACCTTCTTTAATATTATCTGTATAATTAACAATGGTATGAAGCTCTCCGGTAGTATAATATTTTTTTGCCGGTCCGTTTTTGCGTTTATTTTTTATGGTTATTTCAGATTTTAGATTTCCGTTATCGTAATATGCTTTTTTGATTCGTGCGTCATCTTCTTTGGTTTGAACATTTTTATCCTTGTTGTTATTTTCAACGTTACAAGAACCAGCTGCGGCAGCTAAAAAAATCAGCAGAATAATAATTTTATTTTTTTTCATATTGGTGAATTTTATGTAAATCAAAGATAAACATTTTAATGAAAAGATACTGCTCAAAACGGATAGTCAACCTAGAGAAAAATGGGTAATGACTGAATATTTATTATGTTTTGAACAGCATCTTTTTTTATGACGTTTTACGCATATTATTTGTTACGATCTAAAAAAGCAGGAGATCATCCTGCTTTTTAACCGATTAGGTAGCTCGTTAATTTAATTTCTAAGGGTTGATGTTGATTTTGTATTATCGTTACGGTGCCTGTCAATTAGTTTTAAATAAGGATCAATACCAACTTTACTAGGTTTATAATCTACAATCAATTCAAATTTTTTTGTATTTTCTTCGATTTTAAATTTTTGCAGGAATATCTCCTGTTCGTGGCGGGTACTATCATTAATTTCCTCCGAGAATACAGCAATATCAATCCAATCGTTCATAGGGATTTCTTCTTCACGTCCAATGCTATCTGACCTGAATTTATTACAGTCAACCGTAAAATTTACTTTGTATTTACCCTCAAACTCCTCGTACGAAACATCCGTTACCTTATTTTCATAAAGGGTTATGGTTTCAAACATATCATGTATCAGGTACTGAAGAGAATCGGGCGTTACATCTTTCAAGTATTTGATAAAATCTTCGGATGTAACAAAAGGAGGCTCCTGAAAAGCATAATCCTGAGCAAAAGCTTTTACTGCTGCGTTGATTTTATCTTCACCAATATAATCGGCTAAGGCGTACATTACAATATTGCCTTTATTATAATGCAAGTAGCCCTGACCTGGTCTTAAATACAGTAATGGCGGCTCATAATGAGGCTCATTGCTTCGGCCTGTCAGGTAATTGTCCATATCATACTTTATAAAGTCCCTTACTTTTTCTATTCCAAATTCTTTTTCAATCACTTTTAGTGATGCGTATTGGCATAAAATTTCAGAGGTTACGGTTGCCCCTTCAACATTTGCCCCAATAACCTGATGAGCCCACCACTGGTGAGCCGTTTCATGTGCAGTTACCCAAAATGGATAATTAACATCTTCTTTCCTTACATCTGCTATAAACCCAATACTTTCCGAGAAAGGAATCATATTGGGAAATGATTGAGCAAAACTGGAGAACCGGGGAAACTCGAAAATCCTTAGTTGTTTAAATTGAAAAGGGGTAAAATTCGCCGTGTAATATTCTAACGATTTTTTCATTGATTTCATCATATCATGGATATTATAATCATGATCTTTATGATAATAAACGGCTAAATCAATCCCATTCCATTCATCTTCAATCTTTTCATAATCAGCGGAAAGCCAGGCTGCAAAATTCAAAATTTTACTATCCATTTTATAATGAAAGTATTTACGGCCATTTTCCTCCCACTCTTTTTCCAAATAACCCGGAGCAATAGCTATTTGATCAGGCGTTGTACTTACCACTGTTTCAAAACGTATCCAATCCCCATCGTTTGAAATGTAAGTATTCTGTAAGGCTGTTGTATCATTTATTTTTGCAACAAGCTGTTTTTCGGGCAAATCATATTTCTTCCTTTTTTTCTCATCGGTTATTTCATATCCCTTATTATACCCAAATGAAGGTAAGAATCCTGTGGTAAGAAAAGTTCCATTATAGAGTAACCGTGTATTAGAACCACTGTTTCTAAAACCTTTGGTAATTACGTCCATATCGATTCTTAAATAAGTAGAATCTCCCGGTTCAAGAGGTTTTTTAAACGTATAAATGGCAAACCCTGTTTTTTTATCATCAAAAACCTTTTCGTAAGGAATATCAAATACTAACCGGTTAAATTCAGCGGCTTGATTGTAATTTAAAAATACTGAATCTATTGGCTCCTTTGATTTATTTTTAATGATACAATATCCTTTAAACGTTGCATCTCTTTTTTTAGGATAAATATCTACATTAATATTCATCTCAACAATGCGCGGTTGAGCATAACCCGCATACTTTTTGTATTGTTTTTCGTAGTTTACCGATTCAAGCAGATGTTCTTTACTTGTTTTATATTCATTCAGGATATTCGTATTATAATAAATAAAAGCACCCAGCCCTGCAAAAAGCAATAGAAATATAACCAGGCTTACTTTTGTTGACATAGTTAATCGCTCTTTAAGCAATGTAAACCTTTTGGAAAAAGTAGTTTCATTGCCTCTTACCCATAATAAATTGGAAAAAATTGCCAGTATTATGGCAAAAGCAAACCAGTACGATTTATAAATTAAAAAGGGTTTAACAAAATGTCCGTAACCATTCATATCGGAATACATAATTCCCGGATCAGAACCAAAGTCATATAAATTATGCTCTAATCCTAACGACCCCATAAAAGAGCTGAATAAGTAATACAGGATAATAATGAAATGGCCCAGATATTTATTATTGGCTAACACATGAACAATAAAAGCCAGGAAACATAGTAAAATAAAGTCAAGCAGTTTAATTCCAAATAACCCTTTGATATACAAATCAACTTCGAAATTGAAATAACCCATCACAGCCTGGGCTATAATCCCGATAACCATAATAAGCGCCATAAGAATGACTTGTACCGAAAACAATGCTGATAATTTGGAAGTGTATATTGTCCATGTTGGAACAGGCATTGTATCAATCATTTCATTTACCTTAAAGCTTCTTTCGTTCCAAACAATTTCTCCGGATAAAAAGGTTATAATTATTAAAACAAAAAGGGTAAAGGTTGCTCCTAAAATATCAACCACCTGGTAGGTAACCGGGAAGGTTGTCGTTCCATAAAACTTTCCCAGCTGAGCTGTATTAATTAATACAAAAAGGATACCTGTTGCAAGTATGCCCAGAAAGTATGGATTCTTTACCAGATTAATGGTTTCAAATTTGATTAAACGAATCAACTGTTTTATTCGTGATTTTAAGTTAAATTCTTGTTTAACGTCAGGAAGATCTAATTTCAGCACTTTTAAAACAGGGTTGATATTCGCAAAAACCAACCGGGAATTTTTCTTAAATTTTAGCTGAAAAACGCTTTGCGAAAACTTAAATTTTGCCAGTACAAATATAAATATAAGACCTGCTATCCCCAGCCAGATTAAACGATTGGCAAAAATTAATTTAGTAAAAGGAATGATCTGCTCATTTTTTTCTGTCATGGTCCAGTATTTTGTAAGCGTTTCAAATGCTTTTGAACCAAAGGGGTCGAGCATAGATGCCAGCGTAATATTCTCAATATCGTTAATTAAAGTACCTGCAACTCCATATAAAACAAGCAAAGCAATACAACCCAGGTAAGTAGCAAGCAGATTCCTGGTTACTGCTGCGATAGCAAAAATAATTACCCCTGCAATGATTAAGTTAGGAATAACATTGGATAAATAAGGCATGAAATAACTCATAAACATATTTTCACCAAAGAAATCCTGGTTTAGATAAGGCATAAAAGAAGCAAGCCATATTCCTAGCCCGATACTTGTGAAAACAAATAATGAAGAAATAAACCCTCCGGCAAATCGCCCTCCTAAATAGTCAAATTTGCTTATTGGATAGGAAAAAAGCAGTGCATGGGCATTAGTTTCATAATCCCGGTATACCGAACTACCTATTAAAGCAGGTAAAAGAATCAAGGCCATAAAGCTAAATCCTGCGGTCATGTTATAGACAACAAAGGGCGAGTTAGTATACACCTTGCCCCCTAATCCGCCTAATGCAACCGTAACACCATCCACTAAACCGCTAAATGCGTTAATAAAAAAGAAGCTTAAACCAAATAATATGGCCCAGTATATATAGATTGCAGGACGGTTAAATTTGTATCTTAATTCAAAAGATAATATTCTAAGAAACATAGTGTTTAATTGTTTAAGTTAGCTTGTAATTTTGAATTTTTAATGGAAGAAAAATAAACATCTTCAAGGGTAGGATTAACTTTTTCAAATGTATCAGGATTTGTTTCACTATAGGCATGGACAATAATTTGCCCTAAATAAAGTTTTGCAGATATAATATTAAAGTTTTCCTGGTAACTGTTAAGGTCGTTTTTATCAATTATCTTTTCCCAAATTTTACCATCAACTTCTTTAATAAGCTCAGATGGTTTTCCATTAAGCAGCATTTCACCT
>DATFIZ010000129.1:0-5004 GCA_035269575.1 Bacteroidales bacterium
GGATTGGAAAAATAGTCCCCATCGCTGGTATAAGCAGGTCTGTGCTCTGTTGCAGTTACGGTTCTTGGCTCAGCATCGAGATAATAATAGGCACTTTGATCTTCAAGAACTTTCTGCATCATAAATGATGTTGCTCCACCCGGAACATCTTCATCAAAAAATACCACCTTATTGGTTTTTTTGATAGAGTCGGTTATGATATGCTTTCGGTCAAATGGCAACAATGTTTGCACATCTATCAACTCAACCGAAATATTAAATTCTTTTAGTTGTTCTACCGCATCCTGTGCAATACGAACACATGAACCATACGTTACCAACGTAATATCATTTCCTTCGTTAAGGATTTCAGGAACACCCAGTGGAATTTTATATTCCCCAATATTTTCCGGTCGTTTTTCTTTTAACCGGTATCCATTTAGCGGTTCAATAACCAATGCCGGGTCTTCACCTTCCATTAAGGTATTATAAAATCCTGCTGCCTGAGTCATGTTTCGTGGCACACAAACATAAACGCCACGAATAGAGTTAATCACCATACTTAATGGCGAGCCGGCATGCCATATCCCTTCCAGCCGGTGTCCGCGGGTACTGATAATTACCGGTGCAACCTGTCCGCCTGCCGTACGATAATGCGTAGTAGACAAATCATCACTAAGGGTTTGCAAAGCATACAACAGATAATCAAAATATTGAATCTCTGCAATTGGTCTTAATCCGCGCAAAGCAAGACCAATACCCTGTCCCAGGATGGTTTGCTCACGAATTCCTGTATCGGTTACGCGAAGTTCACCGTATTTTTCCTGTAATCCCTGGTAGGTTTGATTTACTCCGCCAATATTTCCTAAATCTTCGCCAAAAGCGACCATTTTAGGATGTTTTTTAAACAGGTAATCGAAATTATCTCTCAAGATTTCACGTCCCGCTACTTCGGGCGAGTCGGGTTTAATATCCGCTTTCACTTCGCTAACATTTAATGCCGAAGATGGATATTCATTATTTAGTTTTGTATTGTAACGTTCATAGTTATCTTCATAATTTCTTTCCAGCCACTCGGATAAATCGTTTTGAAGCTTTTCGCGGATATTACAATCCAGACAAACATGTCGCAGGATTTTTTTTGCGGTACTAAAAATATCTTTACGTATGGGGCTCATTATCTTCTTTAACTCCTCGGTATACATCCCTACTTTGTCAATCCCTTCGCGCTTACAGACACACGAGCGATTATCGATGATTTCAATTAACTTATCCCGTTCGGCTTTTACCGGATCTTTAAATTTTTTCCAGGCTGCTTTTTTGGCAGTTTTGGCTTCATCAATTGCTTCTTGTTCAATTTTATCCAGTTCTTTTTCCGTAGCTATATTTTCTTTAAGTATCCATTCGCGTGTTTTACGAATGCCGTCAAATTCTTCTTCCCACTTCAATCGTTCTTCCGATTTATATCTTTCATGCGAACCGGAAGTTGAGTGTCCCTGAGGCTGTGTAATTTCATCGATATGAAAAAGAACAGGAACATGCTCTTTTCGGGCAATTTCAATACCTTCTTCAAATAATTTTATTAATCCGGGATAATCCCATCCTTTGCCTTTTAAGATTACGATTCCGGGTTTATCTTTAGTTCGTTCAAAACCTTTTAATACCTCCGATATATTGCCTTTGGTGGTTTGGAATTTTTTAGGAACGGAAATTCCGTATCCGTCATCCCAAACGGCAATAGCTGCAGGCACCTGTAATACACCTACTGCGTTAATTGCTTCCCAGAATTGACCTTCGGATGTACTGGCATCTCCAATCGTGCCAAATGCAACTTCGTTTCCTTTATCCGATAAGGTTTTAAATTCCTGCATCACTTCTACATTTCTAAATAGTTTGGATGCATAAGCTAATCCTACCCAACGGGCCATCTGTCCTGCAGTGGGAGAGATGTCGGCAGATGAATTTTTTTGTTTCATTAAATCTTTCCACTGGCCATCAGGACTTAAACTGCGGGTAGAAAAGTGGTTGTTAAAAGAGCGGCCTCCGTTTCCGGGATTTAGCTTAAGATCGGTTTCGCCATATAACTGAGCAAAAAATTCTTCGGCACTAAATAATCCGGCAGCCATCATAAAGGTCTGGTCCCGGTAGTATCCCGAACGCCAGTCACCATCTTTGTACTGCTTAGCCATAGCAATCTGTGCGATTTCTTTTCCATCACCAAAAATGCCAAATTTGGCTTTCCCGGTAAGCACTTCTTTACGACCTAACAGACTAATTTGGCGGCTTACATTGGCTAATTTATAATCGTTTAATACTTCCTGCTTATTCCATGAAGTTTTTGATTTTGTATTCTTCTTCGCTGTGCTTTTTGTACTCATAATATTATAGTTTATCAACGGATATAATTATTTGTAGATGTATAATTTACAAAACTATTGGTTTATTGTAAAGTATAGTTTTTATTTTTTAAAAGTTAAAATGCTTATCTTTGCATCGGTAAACTAATAACAACAAAATTTATAGAATGTTTATTGAATTGTTTTTTTTGGTTGTTGGATTGATGGTAATTGCTATAATTGCTATGGGATTTAATGTGTTCTTCCGAAAGAATAAAAAATTTCCGGAAACTTCGGTAGGTAAAAATAAAGATATGCGAAAACTGGGATTGTCATGTGCTAAGCATGAAGAAATCCGATGCCGCAGGGAAATTGATAAACTAAAAGGAACTGCAGGTTGCGCAGGTTGTGGGCAGGGATGACATTAGTTTTGGAATGATAGTTTATTTGGTATTTGCAATGTAAAAGAATATAATAAAAAGTATTCATTTAGTTTTTTAATTAAACATTTTTGTTTTATATTCGTTTATTAATTAATAGGTAATAAGAAGGATACTCAAAATATCTCACCAACCATCTGAAAGGTGTAAGTGTTGAAAGAGAAACGAAGCCGTTACTTTTGTGGCGGCTTCTGCTTGTTATAGCTATCGTACTCTTTTAAATGTTTTCCTAATTGATGAGATCTTTTTATTAAATAGGCTGTCCAGGGTAAAATATAATTGGTTCGCTCTTCCAGTACTACTAAATATTTTTCTTTCTCATGTAAGATAAGTATTCTGTTTCGTGTTCCTCCCTTACCTCTGCGTATATTGCGCCAGACTTTTAAGTAAGAATGAGTTGAATAATCAATCATTGGACGAGGCCAGGCTATGCGTTCCATCCGTCTTAAATCAGGTAATCTTTCGTTTTCAATATTTCCTTCATGGGTCATATGATAAAAAGTATATTCTTTACCTTCTATTAGTGGGAATTTTTTTAAACCCAATCTTTTTCCTTGAAAAACAGGTTTGTTTTTTATAAAATCATTTTTAAATATTTTATATACTGCTGAAAGGTAAGTATCAAAATTACCGCCAAAATCACTAAGTTCAATAAGTTCAGGCAATTCAAAAACCTCCATTTCTTTCCCTCCTTGTATATCCTGTGCGCCAAATAAAATAATTAAATTTACGCTCATTAGGTAATGTAGACTTTAATAAGCTATAATTACTGCGTTTTTTTATTAATCTAATAAGTTCTAATTTAGCTTTGCTTGTTTCCAGTTGGCGATGAAAATATGACATAGCTCCAATTAATAAATCAGTTATTTGTAAAAGACTAACCTCTTCTGAACGTACTTCTTGAATATTTTTAACAATAGTTTGAGAGAAATCATAATGGGCATTTGATATTACTTCATTTAACTTATTCACTTTTTCGAAACCTTGAGTATCTTTAATATCAAGAAAAATATTATAGGTATCATCTGGTGAAATAATAATTTTGAGCATATCGAAATAAATTTTATAGTAAAAATCATCATGCGTATGCTCAAATTGTTTATGATTTAATATCTTTTTATTTGGAATAACTAAGGCCCTGAAGTTTAATTTATCCGTATCGAAAAAAAAGTTGATTATTTCTTTATAGAAATATATTTTTGAAGAAGAAACTTTATTCCACTTTATTTCAAATGTGGAAGGAAAGCCATATTTTAATTTTATCTCTTTTATTCGGTCAAAAAGCATTCCTTTGTCTGCTTTAGCACACCATATGGCACCTAATACCATGGCTTTATGTGGATCATTCTCTAAATGGCAGCTTTCATCGCAATATATGTTATATTCCATAGAGATTGGTTTATTTTTAATTACAAGTAATCTCTAAAACAAATATAATTAAAATATATCGTACAAGCCCAAATACTAAGTATTTATCAATTGGTTTATAAGGGACTATTTATTATCACTTTAGATTTTTCTAACATTTTTTCAAGAACATAAAATCCATAAATTTGTTTAATAATAAAATTTATGGAACATGGAAACTAAAGAAACAATAAGAACTACGTATACCGGTCAATTACGAACGGAGGCAGTGCATGTACGTTCGGGAAATAAACTTATCACGGATGCTCCGGTAGATAATCATGGTAAAGGAGAAACTTTTTCTCCCACCGATTTACTGGCAACCTCCTTAGCGAGTTGTATTTTTACTATTATGGGTATTAAGGCCGAAGCCGCTGGATTTAGTATCGATGGCGCCACCGCTAAAACATGGAAAATTATGTCGGAGAATCCACGCCGTGTAGCAGAAGTGAAAATTGAGTATGATTTTACCATGTGTGATTTAACCGATAAACAAAAGAGACTTTTAGAAGGACTGATAAAGGTATCACCAGTACCATTGAGCCTGCATCCTGAGACTAAACAGAATGTAAGCATAACATTTAAAGAATAAAAAAAGAGCAGTTCAAAACTGCTCTCTTACGGTGTTTGTATCGTATTTTTATGCACTCTGTGCAGGTATTTTTCGATCTACTTTTTTCAACAGCCCTTGTAAAACAGTACCGGGCCCAACTTCTGTATAGGAAGTCATTCCATCAGCAATCATATTCTGCATAATTTGTGTCCATTTTACCGGCGATGTTAATTGCTTAATCAGGTTTTCTTTAATTTTTGCGGGATCGGTATAGGGTTTTGCGTCTGCA
>DATFIZ010000130.1:0-2326 GCA_035269575.1 Bacteroidales bacterium
TAAGATTAAGCAAATCAATAAAAATTTACAAAAGGATACTTCCCTGCAGCCAAAAAATAGTTATTCTTTTTCTGCTGTACTTCCTTTTTTCCTTTTGGGATTGATTATTACGACTTACCTGATGTTTTCAGGAACCTTTCGATTCATGGTTTTTGTGGTTTATGTGTTGCCTAATATTTATCTGTATCATCGACTAAAGCAGGTTTTTGTAAAAAAGCGAAGCAGTGTACTGTTCAAAAGCATTTTTATTGCCTGGGTAGCGTTGTATCCTCTGGCAAATATATTACACCGGTATGTTGACAGCTCCTTGGTTAAGTATTTAGTGATGGTTAGTGAATATTACCTTCCCATCATGCTTTATCTCTTTTTGTTTTATCTTTTGTTTGATTTAGGGTTATTTATCCTTAAAAAACTGAAAATATTATCGCAGAAATTACTGGAAACTCAAAAATTTAAAATGGTGCTGTTCGCATTGATTTTGTTGGTAATTGCTGTTATTATGGTCAAGGGAATTTATAATTTTAATCATACGGACATCCGGCAATACACCATTGAAGCTGAAAAGAAAAGCAGTCATATCAGCCAGTTAAAAATTGCCATGGCTGCCGATTTTCATTTAAGCGATGTTACGCATAAATATTTTATGCATCAGTTTATGGAGAATATAAATGCGATGGAGCCCGATATTGTATTTCTTGTGGGAGATATTGTAGAAACTGACCAATCCAGTGCTAAGATGAAATATTTCGAAAAACAGATACGTAAAATTGATGCTAAATACGGTGTGTATGCCGTAGAGGGTAATCATGATATCTATCGGGGGAATCATAGTTTTGATTTTATCCAAAATGCCCATATCAAACTGTTACAAGATACCGTAATTACTATTGATAACTCTTTTCAGGTGATAGGGAGAAGAGACCGCCACCATAGGGACAGAAAAACGGTTGTGGAGTTGTTAAAAAATACCACGGATACATTGCCTGTGTTTTTGCTCGACCACCAACCTTACCAGTTGGAAAATGCACACCAACATGGAATTGATGTTCAGTTTTCCGGACATACTCACCATGGCCAGCTATTTCCGCTAAATTATATCACCGAAATGATTTATGAATTAAGCTGGGGCTATAAAAAAATTAATAATACCCATTTTTTTGTTACTTGTGGAGCGCAAGGGTGGGGGCCTCAGGTAAAAACCGGCAGCCAGTCAGAAATTATGGAGATTATCGTTAATTTTAATTAACTTTTTGATTGTTACACCCATGATTACAGCCGATAAAATTATTATTAAGTATAACAAATTCTTCCGAATGTTCTTTTTCCATTGGGTGTTTTGGTTTTTAAGTCTTTTATTTTATTCGTTTATTACCGGCGAACATCAACTTTTTAATACCTACCTGAATTTATTACAGATTGAGAATATTTATATTGTTTTGTTTTTTTTAAGTCTTGGCATTGCGGTATGGTTTTCCTTTATTGATATGATTTTTAGCGATCGTATCATGCGATTTTTTCCCATTCAGATGACCTTGTTTTTACGTTCGGTATTGTATTTTGCTTCGGTTTTTTTATTGATTCTGGTCGCTGCCCGTTCTCCACTAACAATATATACCAAAGAAAATTATAAAGAGATATTTAAGCTGCTGCCCGAAATGGATGTTTTGTTTTATCGCTTTTTGCTGTTTTTTTATGTTTTTGGATTTTTTAATCACCTTATCCGTGGAACGATAAAAAAAATAGGGCGCGGGAATATGCGCAGCTGGATTTTTGGTTTTATGAACAAACCGCGTGAAAATGAGCGTATATTCATGTTTTTGGATATGAAAGCCTCTACATCCATTGCAGAGAAACTGGGACATAAAAAATTTAGTCACCTGGTGCAGGATGTTTTTAATGATTTATCGGTAGTAGATAATTACCATGGCGAAATATACCAGTACCTGGGCGATGGAGCAATTATTTCCTGGAGCCTGAAAAAAGGATTAAGAAAAAGTAATTTCCTTCGTGCCTATTTTGCTTTTACCCGTGTAATTCATAAGCGACGCAGATATTACCATCGAAAATATGATATTATCCCTAAATTTAAAGCCGGGATACATGCCGGCAAAGTGATGGTACTCCAGGTGGGACAAATCCGCAGGGATATCTCATACAATGGCGATACCTTAAATACTGCTGCCCGAATTGAATCAATGTGTAATGAATACCGGCAGGAAGTGCTTATATCGGGCGATTTATATGAACGAATAAAAGATAAAAAGAAATATACGTTTAAAAATGTAGGAAACATAAAACTCAAAGGAAAACGCAAAGCGATTGATAT
>DATFIZ010000131.1:0-4636 GCA_035269575.1 Bacteroidales bacterium
GATAAAGGCCCCGGAATAGAAGATATTGAACAGGCTATGCAGGATGGTTATTCAACAGCATCCGAACAAGTAAGGGAAATGGGATTTGGTGCCGGAATGGGGCTTTCTAATATTAAAAATAATTCGGATGAATTTGAATTAAACAGTACAGTAGGAGAGGGTACAGAGTTAAAGATTGTGGCATATTTGAAAAATTTATAAGTTATGGACAATAAAATTTTCCATCATGCATTAAAAATACAAAAAGAACAGTGTATCGGATGTTCACACTGCATGAATATTTGTCCTACCGAAGCGATACGTGTCCGGAATGGGAAAGCCGAGCTTTTTGAGAATCGTTGTATCGATTGTGGTGAGTGTTTTCGTGTATGCCCGGTAAATGCAATTATTATTGAACAGGACGACTTTAATAAGATTTTTCAATACAAACATCGTATTGCCCTTTTACCAGCTGTATTTAGCGGACAATTTCCCGAAGAGGTGAAAACCACGCAAATATATGATGTTTTAATAGATTTAGGTTTTACTGATGTTTATGAGGTAGAGCATGGGGTAGAAGAGTTAAAAGATGGCATGCAGGAATTTGCTCAAACTCATCAAGAGAACAAGCCATTAATCTCATCTTTTTGTCCGGCTGTAATCCGTTTAATTCAGGTTAAATTTCCTGCGTTAACTGAAAATATTATTTCACTTCATCCACCCCTGGATATTGCAGCGCTTTATTACAAAAAGATGCTCATGGATAAAGGCATTGATGAGTCTGATATCGGTATTTTTTATGTAACTCCTTGTGCGGCCAAAATTGCAGCTATAAAAAGCCCGGTGGGAAATGAAAATTCTCCAATTAACGGCGTTATTAATATGGATTTTATTTTTAATAAGGTTTATACCAATATCCGTAGAGGAAATTTTCAAGCCGGTCAGAATATAGATAAAGAGCAACTTTCTCCCGAAGGTGTTCTTTGGAGTCTTACCAATGGAGAGATTGATAACATGGAGGGTCGGTGCCTGGCTATTGATGGGGTGCATAATGTGATCGACTTTTTAGAAAAGATTGAAAACGAGGAGATAAAGGATGTAGACTTTTTAGAACTCAGAGCTTGTGATGAAAGTTGTGCCGGCGGAGTGCTAACTACCAAAAACAGATTTTTAACCGTAGAGCGATTAAAGAAAAGAGCCAATCATTATAAAGAAAGCAGGCAATTAATTGCTGAAAAGCAAATTTTGAAGTATCATAATTACCTTACAGAAAATATGAGCATTGGTAAAATAAAGCCCCGCTCGATGATGAAACTGGATGAAAATATGGCAGAGGCTATGAAGAAAATGCGACGGGTTAAGGAAATTATGAAATGTTTGCCCGGCGTGGATTGTGGTGCTTGTGGAGCACCTACTTGTCAGGCTTTAGCAGAAGATATTGTACAAGAAAGAGCAGTGATTAACCATTGTATCTTTATTCAGAAAATTTTTGAGAAAAAAGGAATCCTTGAATGGGAACAATCACATGATATTATGAAGGAGATTTGGGGAGAAGAAAAGTTAAATCGAAAGTGTTAATGCTTAAAATATTAGAGTTATGAAAGTATCAGATATAGTTGAGAAGTTTAATTTAGAAGTTTTTAGCGGTAAAGAAGGGTTAAGTAGAGAGATTAAAGGGGGTTATGTTTCAGATTTATTGAGTGATGTTATGGGTAATTCAAAAGAGGGACAGGTCTGGATTACCTTACAAACACATAAAAATGTGATGGCCATAGCATCGCTCAAAGATCTGGCTGCTGTTATCCTGGTAAAGGGTTTTAAACCAAACGATGATACTTTAGAACAGAGCGAAATAGAAGGGGTCCCTGTTTTAGGAACCTCGGAGAATACCTTTGAGATGAGCGGAAAACTGTTTCAATATTTTACCAATAATGAAATTATTTAAGGCTGATTTACATACACACACTGTGCTTTCGCCTTGCGGCGATTTGGAAATGAGTCCTTTAAATATTGTACAACAAGCTAAGAATAAAGGAGTAGATATACTTGGCATAACCGATCATAACACAACAAAAAATTGTAAAGCCCTGGAGGAAGTGGCTAAAAAACATGACCTGTTTATTTTAAAAGGGGCTGAAGTTAATACAAAAGAGGAGGTACACTGCCTTGCGTTCTTTGAAAAAGATGATGAATTATTTGAATTTCAACAATATATTGATATACACCTGCCTAAAATCAAAAATGATATTAAAAAATTTGGGTACCAGGTAGTGGTTGACCAAAATGAAAATATTATTGAACAAGTCGATTGGCTGTTGATTTCGGCACTTGATGTAACAATCGAACAAATAGAGGAAAAAGTACACGAACTGAATGGTTTGTTTATTCCTGCTCATATTGACCGTAGCAGGTATTCTGTTATAAGCCAGCTGGGGTTCGTACCTAATGATTTAAATTTTGATGCATTGGAGCTTTCGAAATTTATTGCTAAAAATAAATTCCTACAAGAAAATAATTATCTGGCAGATTATACATTTATTCAAAGTTCTGATGCTCATTTTGTAGATAATATCGGAGAAATTACAACCAGCTTTTTAATGCAGGAACGCTCATTTATTGAAATTAGGAAGGCTTTAAAATCAGAAAATAATAGAAAGGTACTCGTAAATGAATAATCTTTCAATGCATATATTAGACATTGTACAGAACTCAATAGCCGGAGGAGCATCTGCTGTTGAAATAAAAGTGGATGTACAAATGCTAAAGAATACATTTACGATTACCATTATTGATAACGGACGGGGAATGGCCGAAGAGATGCTTAAGCATGTTACAGATCCATATACGACCACCCGAACCACCCGAAAGGTTGGTTTGGGTTTACCTTTATTAAAACACACAGCCGAACAGGCTAATGGTTATCTGAAAATCCATTCCGAGATTAATTGTGGAACAGAAGTATATGCACTATTACAAAATGACCACATTGACCGGCCTGATTTGGGCGATATAGCAGGAACAATTGTATTGCTTGCAGCAGCCAATCCTGCAATTGAAATTAAATATTTTCATCAGATAAATGATAAACATTTTATTTTCGATACCCGGGAAATTAAAGAGGCTTTAGAAGGAATGCCCATTAATGAACCGAAAATTCGAAATTATTTAAAAGAAATGATTCAAGAGAATATTAACGAGCTATATGTTATGTAGCATTCAGGTTTTATAACATCTAATTTATAATGATTTTTAATGATTGTTACCATAATTTTACCAAATATTTACACAGTAAATTAACTATTTTAAAACTATAATTAACATGGCAAAAATCAAAACATTAGCAGATCTAAAAAAGATGAGAGAAGATTTGCAATCAAAGGTAGACTTGAGGGAAAAAGCAGACAGCCCTGAAAGCTACGTTCAGATTAAAGTTGGTATGGCTACCAGTGGCATTGCTTCCGGAGCAAAAGAAGTAATGGATTTTTTGATTGAAGCTTTAGAAAAAAGAAACATCGAAGCTGTGGTTAGTCAAACCGGCGATATGGGCTATTGTTTCGCTGAACCTACCATAGAGGTACAAAAACCAGGTGAAGACCCTATCGTTTTTGGTTATGTAGATGTTGAAAAAGCTGACGAGATTATTGAGAAATATATTAAGCGTGGAGAGCTTGTAGATGGCATTATTCCACAAAATTATCAGGTAATTGATGATAAAGACAATAAAAAAGCATAAGGAGGACTAAAAATGACAAAATATAAAATGCATCTGCTTGTATGTGGTGGTACTGGTTGTAGAGCTTCAGCAAGCGATTCAATTGTTGAAAGCTTAAAGCAAGAACTTGAAAATAAAGGGTTATCCGATGAGGTTCAGGTGATTATGACCGGTTGTTTTGGTTTCTGCGAAAAGGGACCAATTGTAAAAGTACTGCCGGATAATACTTTCTATATTGAGGTAAAGCCTGAAGACGCTGCAAAAATTGTTGAAGAACATATTATTAAAGGCCGTCAGGTTCAGCATTTATTATATCAGGATCCTGAAAAGAAACAATCCATAGCTGATTCGAAGCACATGGACTTTTACAAAAAGCAAATTCGTATTGCTTTAAGAAATTGTGGATTTATCGATCCCGAAAATGTTGATGAATATATTGGGCGGGATGGTTATATGGCCCTTGGAAGATGTATAAATGATATGTCTCAGCAGGATGTAATCAAAGAAATTAAAGAATCAGGATTACGAGGACGAGGAGGAGGAGGATTCCCTACCGGATTAAAATGGGAAATAGCATCTAAAAATGATGCCGACCAAAAGTATGTGGTTTGTAATGCTGATGAAGGAGACCCCGGTGCATTCATGGACCGTTCAATTCTTGAAGGCGACCCCCATGCAGTGCTCGAAGCCATGGCTATCTGCGGATATGCAACAAACGCCTCCAAAGGATTAATTTATATCCGTGCTGAATATCCATTAGCGATTAAACGACTAAAAATTGCTATCGACCAGGCCAGGGAATACGGATTGTTAGGAAAAAATATCTTTGGTTCTGATTTTGAATTTGATGTAGAAATGCGATATGGTGCAGGAGCATTCGTTTGTGGTGAAGAAACAGCATTAATTCACTCCATGGAAGGTTTACGGGGAGAACCAACAATAAAA
>DATFIZ010000132.1:0-8030 GCA_035269575.1 Bacteroidales bacterium
TAAAGAAATTGGTTCATTAAGTACTGTTTTAAAAGGAGAAGTTGATGCCATTATACTTACCGGCGGAATGGCCCATGATAAAATGTTGGTAGATTACATTAAAGAAATGGTTCATTTTATAGCTCCAATTTCTGTATATCCGGGCGAAGACGAGATGGAAGCACTTGCCATGAATGGTTTAATGGTAATGAAAGGAGAGGTTGAACCTAAAGTATATCAGTAAAGAAAAATCTTAATACTTAGTATGCGTTCATAAATGCTCTTATAAGTTATTTATGAACGCTTTTTTTATTTTAAAAATAAATAATGTAGCAGAGATTGTCCCATGAATTTGTAGATTTGTTATTTAAACATTTGTCATGTATTTTTCTATCATAACCAGCCAAATATTGATTCTTGCTTTGCTTGCTCTAGTAGGTGTTGTGGCAACAAAACTAAAAGTAATTACCGAGCAGGTAAAAAATAGCATTGCACGTTTAGTTTTTAATATTACCCTTCCATTCTTAATTATTACTTCAGTTTCACATGTTGAAATTAACAGGGAAATTCTTAATAATAGTATTTTAGTATTTGTATTATCATCAGTGGGTATTGCCTTGTTATATGTTATTGGCCGGGTATCGGGTACTATTTTAAAACTGGAACAGAAAAAAAGAAATATACATTTACTGCATACAATGTTTGGAAATGTGGCTTTTCTCGGCTATCCTTTATTTTCTGCATTATTCCCCGGTGGTGAAGGATTATTATATGCTATTATTTATCACTTAACCCAGGATGTTTTTATATGGACCATTGGCATATTTGTTTTTAACAGTAGTAAGAATGTTAGATTTACAGAAAACTTAAAGCATTTGTTAAACCCCAATACTGTTTCGTTTACTTTAGGTGCTTTGATGTTAGGCTTTGGATTAGAATTTCCCGAGTATATCTACAAACCATTCTATGGCTTAGGGCAAACAACTATTTATATTGCAATGCTTTATATTGGAGCTGTTCTGGCACAAAATCCGATGTTAAAAGCTTTTAAAAAGCTTGAAATTTATGCATTAAGTTTTAATAAAATGATTTTGGTTCCGTTTCTGTTAGTATTAATCATTGAATTATTAACCCAATTTACAGGGATTCATATTGGAGAAGTAGCTAAAACAGTTGTCGTTATGCAATCAGGAATGCCCTGTATGGCAATGGTTGTTGTACTGGCGAAAAAATTTGGCAGCGATGATTTACATGCTACCGAAAATTTATTTCTTTCAACGATTTTAAGTCTGGGAACACTTCCTTTAATTTATTTACTGGTACAAATTTTTTGAATAAATGTACTTTTTTGATAGGGTAAATTGTATTTTTATCATCTTATAAACAGAAATTAATCTATACCGATATATTTGTTGGTATTAGCGAGAAGGAAATACGTACGTTATTAAATAACAAAACAATGAAATATTCCGATAAGGATATCATTAAAAAAATAAGTAAAGGTGATATTCAGCTATTTGAACTACTTTTTAAAGAGTATTATCAAATGTTGTGCAATTTTGGAATGAAATATTTAAAAAATATGGATGAGGCAGAGGAGGTGGTGCAGGATGTATTCTATAATATCTGGAAAAACAGGCAACAATTAAGAATTAATACATCTGTAAAATCTTACCTGTATACAGCGGTTAAAAACAATAGCTTACAAAAAATAAGAGTACATAACCTGGATATGAAATACGAGAATTATTATAAATCACAATTTGTAAACGAAAGTATAAGCCCTGCTGATGAGATGAATGCTAAAGAACTAAGTGCCGTAATTAATAAAGCATTAAATACATTACCGGAAAAGGCAAGGGTTATTTTTAAAATGAGCAGGTACGACGGATTAAAATATCATGAAATTGCAACCAAACTTTCTATATCCATAAAAACAGTAGAAGCTAATATGGGAAAGGCACTCAAACATTTTCGCACCTACTTAAAGGATTATGCTGAGGCAGTTTAAAACTTAAATTTTTGAGTTATGAAAACCAACGAAATAAAATACTGGGATTTATTGGCAAAATATTTTGCCCATGAATGTACCGATGAAGAACAAAAAGTTTTAAATGGATGGATCGAGGAATCGGCAGAGCATAGAAAACTTTTTAATAATATTAAAACCGACCAGAAAATTATTAATAATTATAAATCAATGGAAAAAGTGAATGTGGATTCTGCATGGGATAAACTAAAAAGCAGAATCGAAGCAAACGAGATGGAAAAGGAAGAGAAACGAAAGACAATCAACGTTAGTCGTGTTTTAAGATACGCTGCAATGATTATTATTGTTGCAGGTTTAGGTTTTTTAGTTACTAAAATTTATCAGGAAAATTTTGACTACTACTCAATGGCTCAATATACAGCCGAAAATGAGGTTAGTAATGAAATTATTTTACCCGATGGAACTAAAGTATATTTAAATGCAGACAGTAAGTTAAGATATCCGGAAACATTCGAAGGGAAATACCGGAAAGTAAAACTGGATGGAGAAGCCTTTTTTGATGTGACCAAAAATAAAGAACAACCATTTATAATTGAGGCAAAAAGTGCAGAAATAAAAGTTTTAGGGACTTCGTTTAATGTTAGAACAGCCAAAGATAATGATGTAGAAGTTTATGTAGAAACCGGGAGAGTTGAACTGTACCGAAAACAAATAAAAGAAAATACGGTAATTGTTGACCCGGGAAATGTAGGAATAGTAAATAAAACAGAAATAAGAAAACATAAAAATGAAGATCCAAATATTTTGGCATGGAAAACCAGAAATATTGTTTTTCGCGGCGACTATTTAGGAGATGTATTTAAAACTTTAAATAGAGTTTATCATGTGAATATTAGCACAGATAATGATGAAATTTTAAAATACCGACTTACATCCACTTTCAAAAATCAGGATATTAAATCGGTAATTGAAGTGATTTGTGTAACATTTAACCTAAAGGCAATCGATAAAAATGATGAAATCATTATAGTAAAAAGTTAAAATTTTCATTCATCTCATATGAGAGACTAAAAACCCGAATACTTTGAAAAATTGCATATTTACCATAAGTATATTTATTATTTTATCATGTACGGGTAATGCTCAAAATCTGGTATTAGACAGTTCAGTTACCTATAAGAACAAAGATATTGAACTCTATAATGCCTTAAATGAGATTAGTGAAAAAATTGGATATGAATTTTCATATAATGCGGCACTTATAGCAGATAATAAAGCAGTTAAGGCAAATTTTAAAAATGAAAAGCTGCAATTTGTCTTAGATCAACTACTAAACGACAGTACTTTATCTTTCAGGGTGGTTGAAAAGCAAATTGTAATTTATAAAAAGAATACGATAAACGCTCTTGCCTCTCTTCACGAAAATATACAGGACAGTGTATACCAAATTACAATAAAAGGAAAAGTTATTGATCTGATAACGGAAAAACCTCTGGCCTATGCAAATATATCTATTTTTGGAAAGAGTATCGGAACCGTTACCAATGATGATGGAGAATTTATATTTAAATTTCCGGTAAAATACTTAAAATCTAATCTAGCCATATCCTTTGTAGGTTATAAAAATGTTCTTTTGCCCATTAGTGAGTTAAGCCCTGATGCTAATATAATATACCTAAAACCGGTAACCATAAATTTAAAGGAAGTGGTTATTCGATATATCGATCCTAAATTATTAATTCGTGAAGCAGTTGAAAAAATACCTGAAAATTATAGTACACAGGATAATATTTATACGGTATTTTATCGTGAAATAATTCAGAAGAATAATGAATATGCAGCCGTAAGCGAAGCTGTTTTAAATGTTTTTAAAAGTCCTTATAACAATTATCATAACGATCATATACGGTTATTAAAAAGCCGTAAAAATATTGATTATACTATCATGGATACCATCTTTTTTAAACTAAAAGGTGGTTTACATGCATCTTTATACCTGGATATTATCAAAAATCCGATTAGTTTTATTGATGAAGATAAGTTTGAGCTTTATGATTATAAAATGACCAATATTGTCAAATTTGATGATGGTACTGCTTACGAAATAAAATTTGAACCCCGTTTTTATCTTAAAGATGAGTCTTTTAGAGGAAAAATTTATGTTGATACAGAAACTTCTGCTATAAAAGCAGTTGAATTTGAAATAGAACCTTCAGCAGTGTCTAAAATGTCGCAGGAGCTTGTGGTTAAAAAAAATTGGCGAATAAAAGTAAAACCGGTAGCGGCTAAATATAAGATTAGTTATCGTTTGTTGGATAATGTGTTGCACTTAAATCTTGTTAGAGGAGAGCTTGATTTTAAAGTGAATAAACGAAACCGTATATTTGCTGATGATTACAAAACCATTTTTGAATTTGCTGTAAATGACATTGATACAACCAATATTGACAAGTTTAACCGCAAAGAGATAATAAATACAGAAAAAGTATTTATTGACCAGAAAAATGAATATGATGCTGACTTCTGGGGCGAATTTAATTTTATAAAACCGGATGAGCCCCTTGAAGAAGCCTTGGTTCGTATCGCTAAAAATCTTAAAAAATCAAAAGACTAGTTATCTTCTGAATTAACTTTTTGATAAACCCTAATCCAATCCACTAACATGTTAACCGGTAAACGAGGTTCACCTTCATGGGTAATCCCTGAACTCAATATAATGTACATAGGCTCATCAGGGACACCACGGGTCTGTTCATGCACAACAAAATCATTGATTTTCCAGGTAATCTTTTGCTCAGACCATTCAATAGAATAAATAAAATAATCTTTCGAGAAGTTTAGTCCTGAAACAGCTGATTTATTTTCTCTTATAGCTTCCTGTTCCGTCCAGTAATTGGCAATTTCTAACTTGGCATTTGATTTTGCTCCATATTTAAATACATCAATTTCCGGAGTAATCTTTTCACTACGCAGCCAAAATGCATGATGAACAGGGTAGGAGTGATCAACTTTTATTTTCGCTTTAAACAATCCATATTTTTGACGGAAGAATTTTGCTGTATTAATAAGGCCTGATGTATATTCAAATTCTTTGGGATAAAATCCGGTTAACGGGTGCCAAACCTTACCATCTATTTTTTGTTTTTGGGTAATAATATTCAGATTACTATTATCCACAGCAATATTATCATCTGTAAAAAATTGTCTTTCGTTTGCCTGAACATAATCGGATTCAAGTAAGCTTTTTCCCCATGAATAGCCTGTTTCCCATTTCGTTGAGTCTAACTTTTGTGCTTCAAAATCGTCATCAAACGTTAATTCCCATTTTTTTATTTCATCAAAAATATTGGATTTTTCCAGTTTAAAATACCATTTAATTTTTTCTGAATTTCTAAGCTTAAGATATTCTTGCTGTTGCTGATATTCATCCGAAAGTTTGAATTTGTCTTTGGTATTTAAATATTTTTTTGCATGAGCAAATTCATCCGAAAGGATATATCTTTCCAAATCCTCAAACCGGACTATTTCTTCTGAACCCTCTAATTCGTTGTAAATCGCAAATTTATCAGAATCTTTAAATTTGTAGTATTGTTTTATTTCGGGTGATTTTTGGAGTTTTTTGTATTTCAGGTAATTTTGATACTCTTCGGTATTTTTATAGACAAGATTTTTAACCTCCTCGATCATTTTTTTAAATTCATCTGAGTTGATCTCCTGCTCTAGGCTGATAAAATTGTTTATTTCATCAGAACCCTCCAGTTCAACATATTTATTGTATTTATCAGAATTTTTAAATTTCAGATATTTCTTAATGGGGGATGATTTACTTTTTGATTTAAATTGTTTTATTTTTTCCTGATCCTCCGTATTATTATCTATGGCTTGTTTTAAAGAAAAGTACTCTTCAATTTCCGGCGAGCCCTCTATCTTTTTGTAATTTGCAAATATACTTGAGTCTTTCAGTTTGAAAAACCACCGATATTGTTTTTTTAATGTTTTATATTGGGTCTGTTTATCTTTTATTTCCTTTGTTTTTTCAGTTTTTTGCTGAACCAGTGATTTTTTAAATTCATCAAATTCGGGCGATTCATAAAACTGTTTTAAATTTTCGTATTCTGCAAGTTTTGGGGAGGTGCTGAATGCTTCAAAATCTTTAAGCTCTTTGGAGTCTTTAACCTGATAATACGTTTTTATCCGTTTTGATTTTTTTTGCTTTTTAAACTCTTTTTCTTTTTGGAAAGGCTCAGAACCAGAATATTTTTGAGCATTTATCTCTTTTTTTATCGTATCAAACTCGGGCGATGTAACAAATGCTTCCAATTCTTTAAAACGTGCAAGCTCATCCGAATTTTTGTATTCGTTATATGCTTCAAATTCTTTTTTTAAGTTTTTTTCTTTTTCCTCAAGAACTGATGTTTTGGGGATTAAACCCATTTTAGCATAAATCGAAAACTTTGATTTTAAACCACGATTACTCATAATATATAATGTTTACTTGCCAATGGTTAAAGATATAAAAAAATAAGCAGATGAAATGATATTTTTCATGAATTGTTTGCTTAGAATAACTCCTTTTCATAAGACCTAACAGGTTTTATAACCTGTTAGGTCTTATCTTTTTTTAAGGCTTCTTTTAATTGATATGTTTTAAGGCATCTTCAGTGGCGTTAATCATGGGCTTAATGGAAATACTTTTTCCAACGGCTTTTTGCATCCAAATTTCAGGGGTTAATTTTCCAATACTCCAGATTCGGTCTACTTCTTTGGAGAAATTTTTTCCTTCAAGGTATTGTTCAATTTGGAAATCAATTAAATGTCCAAAAGAATAGTTAGCCAAATAAAGCGGACTGGCAATCATATGTGAATAAATCGCTAAAATAGGTTCGTCCTCAATGCCATAAACAGGGGCAAAGTATTTATTCCAAACCTCTATTGCAATATCTACGGTTGCATCTTTCAATGCTGCATCTGTTGCATTTGGATTTTCATACAGCCATTTCCAAACTTTCATGTCCACCATTGATACACCCATAATCTCAAATACCGACCAATAATTATCCAGTGTTTTTAAATATTCTTTATCAGGATTATCGTTGGTTATTCCTAACAACTGTAAATCCCTGGCCTGGAATATAAATGCCAGTGCCTCGGTGAAAGCTGTATTTGGAACACCTTCAATCATATAATACTCTACATCGTGTAAGGAAATGGTTTGCTCTACATTGTGTCCAAACTCGTGTACCGCAATATTGTAGCCTTTATAATCCATTCCTTTTTCACCAACTCTTGTACGTAAGTGAGCATTTTCTGATTTCATTTGAGCACCCCAGGCATGGCCTGAACCTCTTGCCGGATCAACCGTAACTTTTGAAGCGATAAATTCAGCTCTTTCTTTAGACCATCCAAGTTTCATTAAAATATTATCCAAATCTTCCTCTAACGCCTTTGCTGTAGGATATTTTTTGCGGGTAATCTTATTCAGTTCCTCTTCTGAAATGGAACTTCGTGCTTTAAAGCCATCATACCAAATATCGAAAGGTTTTAAATCGCGTCCCAGTCGTTTACTGATTAATTTTCCAACCTCAACTGCTACAGGTGAAGAAAGATACTCGTCAAATAATTTTTCCACTTCTGGCTGTGGAATTTCCTTGCTTCCTGAAAAACTTCTTTTGATGAACGTATTATATTCCGGATAATATTCATCGGTGGCTTTTAATGCCTGGAAATTGTTTACAACTTGAAGATAACGCGTATTGGGTTCTTGCTCAAACGAAACCTCTTCACCTTTTTGATATACTTTATTTTTTATTGGATTCCAATCAAACTCACCAGAGTTTATTACCTTTTCGGGAATGGTTTGATGAATGATATGTTTCATTACCTCATAAATCATCGCTTGTTTTTCCAGCCCATTTTCCTGATTGGCATAATTTGATTTTATTTCGTCGCGCAAGTTCCAGTGCGACAAAAGAACCATATCTTCAGGGAATATTTTTTCATCGTTATTATTTAACAGATGTCCCATATAAATATTGTAATCGGCAATATAAATATCAGCATT
>DATFIZ010000133.1:0-5730 GCA_035269575.1 Bacteroidales bacterium
GAATCTTCATCTTTCGATCCAAAACAGAATTACGAAAAAACAAAAAAAGCAATAGGTTACGTTACACGAAAAGAAGCAAAAAAAGCAGACTATGAACGAATTGGGTTTAAATCAGGATTGGAAGTACATCAACAATTAAAAACCAAAGAAAAATTATTTTGCCGTTGCCCGGCAGGTATTTATCATAGCAATGAAAATTATGATGCAGAAATTATAAGACATATGCGGCCAACTCTTAGCGAGCTTGGCGAATATGACGGAACTGCATTAATGGAGTTTAAAACAAAAAAAGAAATTATTTACCGAATCAATAATGAAACAGCTTGTACATACGAGATAGACGATACACCTCCATTTAAAATCAATAAAGAAGCCCTTGAGCAAGCATTAGAAATCTCATTACTTTGTAAATTAAACATTGTTGGAGAAGTTCATATTACCCGAAAACAATATTTAGACGGCAGTATTCCTACCGGTTTTCAACGAACAGCCATTTTAGGAGTAGAAGGAGAGATACCACTAAAAAACAAAAAAGTAAGATTAATACAATTAAGTATTGAGGAAGACTCCTGCCGTGAAATTTCAGATATCAGGCATACCAGAATTTATAAAACCGACCGGTTAGGAATGCCCTTAATCGAAACGGTTACTTATCCTGATATGCTTACACCGGATGAATTAAAAGAAGCCGCTGAATATATCCGATTCTTAAACCGAAGTACCGGGAAAGTAAGAACAGGAAGCGGAGCCGGAAGAGAAGATGTAAACGTCAGTTGTAAAGGAGGAACAAGAGTTGAAGTTAAAGGTGTTTCGTACAACAAACTCATACCGGAGCTGTCACATAATGAAGCATTCAGACAATGGGCATTATTAAATATCAGAAAAAAACTAAAAGATAAAATTAAAGATCCATCGAAATGGAAAATCCAACACCAGGAGATTGATTACCGGGATTACGATTTAAAATATGACCCTATAACGAATGGGCTAATCGACAAATACAGAATCATTGCCGTAAACCTGCCGGGATTTAATTCTATATTATCCCATTTTACTCAGCCGGAAAAAATTTTTGCCAACGAAATTTCAGAACGTTTAAAAGTTATTGCTTGTCTTGAAGAACCCAACATGGTTCATTCCGAAGAACTGGAGCCCAAAGTTATTCCCGAAAATTTCGAAAAGATAAAATCCCTTTTTGATGCCGATAAGGAGGACGCACAGATTATTTTTTGGGCACCTGATGAAGATATCCCCACGGCATTGGAAACAATTGAAGAAAGATGCCAAATGGCTTTCGAAGGAGTACCCAACGAAACCCGCAAATCATTTCCTGACGGAACAACGATTTTTGAACGGGTATTACCTGGTGCCGACCGAATGTATCCTGATACCGATTCTGCTCCCATTCCATTAGCAACTGATTATATCGAAAATTTAAGAAAGAATTTACCCACAGAAGTGGTAGATAGGTATAACCAAATGAAAGAATGGGATATTCCGGAAGATACGTATAATTATATTCTCAGAAACAACCTATATCCATTAATCGAACAGATTGTAAATGATTTACATATTGACCCTAAATTTATAGGAACATTTATTGGCCACAGGCTAAAATTTGTTGAAGGGCATTATAAAGCAACCAACACATTTAATTATTCTAAAATCTATGATTTGTTCAAATTTTTAAAAGATAAAAAACTCGAAATTCAGTTAAGTAAAAAGATGCTTCCTATCGTTTATCAATATCCTAAAATGGATTTTGAATCTATTCTGACCAGTATCCACTTTAAACAACTCCCCAAAGAAGAAATTTTATCAAAAATTCCATTTTTAAAACAAAAATTTAAAGAAATCAAACAATCCAAAAACGATAATGTGGCAGTAGACTGGATTATGGGCGAGCTCCAAAAAACAGCAGTAGGAAACATCGCTCCCGATAAATTAGCAGAAGCCATAGAACAAAATTAATATCATTTTTAACGATTAAAAACAATTCAAATGAGTGAAGATATTTTTCAAGGATATAAAGGCAAAGCATTAGAAGTTTTAAAAAAATATAATGTTCGTGTTTGGGGACAAACCAATATAAAAACAACCAGAGGCAGTTTTCAGGGAACCGTATTACCGCGGTCGGAAAATGATGATGACCAACACATCGTTTTAAAAATTGCTACCGGTTACAACATAGGTATAGATATTAATACGATTACCGATATGAAAGAAACCGGATACCAAAAAGCCAATTATAAAATCCCTGAAAAAGAATTCCCCTACTCTAAAGATAAACATAACGTAAAGCTTTTTGGAACAGGAGGAACCATTGCTTCGCGATTAGATTACCGGACAGGAGCAGTGATTCCGGCATTTTCGCCCGGTGAGCTATACGGAGCAGTACCGGAACTTGCAGATATTTGTAATCTTACAACCGAAAAACTTTTTGCTGTTTTTAGTGAAAATATGGGCCCTGAGCAGTATAAAGCTTTAGCTATAGCCATTGGCAAAGAAATTGAAAAAGGGATTGACGGAATAATCATTGGACATGGAACAGATACTTTAGGCCATACTGCGGCCGCATTAACTTTCATGGTTCAAAATTCGCCGGTTCCTATCGTGCTGGTTGGTTCGCAACGTTCATCCGACCGTCCTTCTTCCGATGCTGCTTTAAATTTAATCCATGCCGCATACACAGCAGCCCATTCTGATATTGCTGAAGTAATGGTTTGTATGTTTGGCCCCACATCTGATGAATATGGATTTTTACATCGCGGTACACGGGTCAGAAAAATGCACTCTTCGTACAGATCAACTTTTCGTACCGTGGGTGATGTCCCACTGGCAACCGTTAAATGGGGTGAGGTTAAGCCTATTAAAAAAAATTATAATCCCAGAAGAAAAGATAAGAAAGCAACCATTTTACCTTTTTTTGAAGAAAAAGTAACCATCGTATATTATTATCCCAATATGCAACCTGATATTATTGATATGTTGGTTGATAACGGATATAAAGGAATAATTATTGCAGGAACAGGACTGGGGCATGTTAATAAACCATTATATGATGCTATTGAACGGGCTACAAAAAAAGGAGTACACATTTATATGACCGTACAAACACTTTGGGGTTATGTTCATATGTTTGTTTACGATACAGGACGTGATTTAATGGATAAAGGTGTTATCCCTGCGGAAAACATGTTACCCGAGGTTGCTTATATTAAACTGGGGTGGGCACTAGGACAAACTGATGACCCACAAAAAGTGAAAGAGATCATGTTAACTCCGGTAAATGATGAAATAACCCGCAAAGAACCTTATAATGGATATTTAATTTACCAGGGTGGTGTTCCGGAAGTAGAAGAGTTTATTAAAAAGTTCAGGAAATAAATTTTATTTATTAAGAGATACAGCATTAATGTATTTAGATTTTTTTAATCAACTAAAAGAAGAGTTTAGAAGAGAGTTACCCGGGGAGCCAGCTCAGGAAAAGATGGCCCCCAAGGTTCGCAGGTTTTTTAAATCTACAACAAAAAGGCGGAATGCAGGAGTTTTGATTCTTTTATATCCTAAAAATAATCAGTTATACACGGTATGTATTAAACGTTCTGAATATGAAGGTGCACATAGCGGACAAATATCTTTTCCCGGAGGAAAATTCGAACCCGGTGATTATACCCTTGAGAATACAGCCCTGAGGGAAAGTAAGGAAGAAATAGGAATAGATACCGAAAAAGTTAATATTTTAGGGCCATTAACACCATTACACATTCCGGTTAGCAATTTTTATGTTCTCCCTTTTGTTGGTTTTTATGCTTCAGCTCCTGAATTTAAGCGTGATCCAAACGAAGTAGAAAAAATTATTGAAGTTCCACTTTCAGATTTACTTAATCCTGAAAATTGCACTTTACAAGAATTTCATTATGGCGATTTAGCTTTTACTGCCCCCATTTACAAACCTAAAGAATTAGTGATTTGGGGAGCAACAGCAATGATTATGTCAGAATTTTTGGAGGTTGTAAAAAAAATAGACCTTGTATAATCTAATTTTCCGGTAAAATATTTTTATAATGTTCGTATCTGTCCAGAATTTGATAAACGTATTGATACGTTTCTGACCCGCGACAATATCCATACTTTACTACCGGATCATGATAATATTCAGGATCTGATTTTTTAAGAATAAATTCATCTACATTATCTTCCCAAACATCAGGGTTTTTACCATATTTTTCAGCAAGTCTTCTTGCATCTAAAACATGCCCCAACCCTACGTTATAGGAAGCAAGAATAAACTTAATCTTCTCTTCTTTATCGGTAATTTCTCTATTTTCAAATCGTTTATCAAGCCATTTTATAAATTGAATCCCTGCTTTTAAATTCTTTTCAGGGGGTGAATTTTTACTTACTCCAAACCTTTTTGCAGTAGAAGGCATTAATTGCATTAAACCATAAGCCCCTGCCCATGATTTTACATTTGACTTAAATCTTGATTCCTGGTAAATTAGTGACGCAATTAATCTCCAGTCCCAGTTAATAATCTTACTATATTCTTTTATATAATCATCATATGCAGAAACCTTACCACTGGTAATGGTATAATACTCACTTTCTACAATTTTTGCAGAACGGGGGCTTTTAAAATACTTATTGTAGATAAGTGCATAATCCAAAGTGTTTTTAAAATCTTTAAGCCAGTTATTAATAGCTACTTTAAATGTGTCATCTTCTTCCCTAACTCCCCAGGCCAGACTTTGAGGAAAGCTGATTGCTGTTTCAATATCTAATATTGGAAAATAGGTTTGATTTACCATCGCAATATTCTCATCTGCTACAGTATAATCAATTTCTCCACTTGCCACTAATTCAATTAATTGTTCAACTTCTAAATCTGCCTTTTCAATAATAATGATATGATCCCCAATCTCTTCAGATAGATTTTTCAACCGTTCGGCATAAGAAGTTCCTTTTTGTACATATACAATCTTATTGGCCAAATCCAACTGATTCCTGATTAGTTTGGAATCCAGCCCATCTTTTGTTAATGTTCTCCAGTTATCAGGTTTCCGTTGTACTAAAACTTGTCTTGTCTGACTGTGAGGAATCGTAAAATCTATTATTTTACTTCGATCTTTTGTTTTGGTTAAATTTATTGCAATAATATCACAGGCTTCTTCAAGAAGCATTTCAAAATTTTTATCTACATCATTTTCTACTACTATTTCCAATTTTACCTCCAGGTGCTCAGCAAGCAACTTTAAAAGCTCGTATTGATATCCCATGGGTTCACCACGATAAATGAAATAGTTGGTAGAATTAAAATCAGTTACAGCAATTAATTTACCACGTTTCTGAATCTGTTCTAATGAATTTTTGGAGATAGATGAATGACTTTCTCCATCTTTACAGGTATTAAAAGATAAAAATATTATAATAAAAAGAAACGGGACAACCAGATTTTGTAAGAATCCTTTCAAAACAAAAAATTTTGGTTTATAAATAAATTTACGAAATGATTATGATTTGGTTACAAATAATTATGACAGGCAATAAAATATTAAGAAGCACAAAAATCAATTCTATTTTTTAAGTAAAAAAGCCTCATCAGTAAGTTACTAATGAGGCTTATATAAAATCGGCGGCGACCTACTCTCCCACATATGCAGTACCATCGGCGCTAGTGGGCTTAACTTCTCTGTTCGGAATGGGAAGAGGTGGAACCCCACTGCAATA
>DATFIZ010000134.1:0-9929 GCA_035269575.1 Bacteroidales bacterium
GAATCGGAAACCAAATTCAGGTATGAAAATACAACGCGCAGCGATAATGGATATAAAATAAATTATGGTGCAGGATTAGAATACGCATACTACACGAATGATACCTATCGAAAGCAATTTGTGGGTAATGCAACACAAACAATTAATTACAATACCCGTTTAGATTTGTGGTCGTGGTCACTATTTGGGCAAATCAGTAAAGAATATTTTGGAGATAGATTGTCGCTTTCCTTAGGAGTAAGGACAGATGCCAATAATTACTCCTCCGAAATGTCGGATTTGCTTTCTCAAATTTCTCCACGGGTTTCTGCCTCGTATAAAATAAAACCCGATTTTTCGGTTAATTTTAACACCGGGCGATACTATCAACGTCCCGCCTATACTACATTAGGATTTAGCGATGCTACAGGTAATCTGATTAATAAAGCAAACGGGTTAAAATATATTTCGGTTGATCACCTGGTCGGAGGTTTTGAGTACCTGCCTGATGATGAAAGTGTTATATCGCTGGAGGGGTTTTATAAATATTATCGTGACTATCCTTTTTCAATGAATGACTCCATTGCTTTATCCAATAAAGGAGCTGATTATGGATCTTTCGGAGATGAAGAGGTATTATCCATTGCCGAAGGACATGCCTATGGAATAGAATTGCTGGCCCGTCACAGGGATTTGTGGGGGTTTAACCTGGTGTTTTCTTATACTTTAGTACGAAGTGAATTTAAAGAATTTAATGATAATTTAAAGCTAACGTCAACCTTTATTCCTACTTCGTGGGATAATATTCATCTGTTAAATTTAACGGCTACAAGAGATTTGAAAAGGAATTGGCAGGTTGGCTTTAAATGGCGTTTTATTGGTGGTTCACCATACACTCCGTTTGATGAAAATAAATCAAGCCTGATAACTGCATGGAATGCCCGCGGGCGTGAATATTTAGATTATACTCAATTTAATGCTTTGCGTTTAGACCCTTTTCATCAACTGGATATACGAGTTGACAAACAATATTTTTTTGATAAATGGTCGTTAATGTTTTACGTGGATGTTCAGAATCTCTATAATTTTAAGTCTGATGAACCTGATAAGCTTATAACCCAAACCGATCAAAACGGGAATGTGTTATTAGATCCGGATGATCCATCAAGGTATGATTTGAAAAGAATTGAAAGTGATGGTTCAGGGACCGTGTTACCATCCTTAGGAATTATTGTTCAATTTTAAAAATGGATGTTATGGTTAGATGTTTAATAATTGTTATTTTCTTTTTCTTCTTTGTTTCTGAATCAACTTCACCGCAAACAAACAGTGAAGAATGGCCTAAAACTATTCTTGAAACAAATCAGCAAGGCGGGGGACCCGAAATTGAACTTCGTTTTTCTGAGGGCCCTGAAATATATTACCCGTTAATGGCGGTGTGGATTGAAGACTCAGCAGGAAATTATATCCAGACGTTATATGTTGCGGAATCGATAGCCAAAGGAATTTTTCATTATGGAGAAATACGGGATAACCGATGGATAAACGGAGAAAAACGAAGACCGGCAGCTTTGCCTTACTGGGGACATAAGCGGGGTATAAGGGCTGCTGATGGTTATTACATACCGACACCTGAACAACCCTTGGCTGATGCATACTCCGGTGCAACCCCAACCTCAGGATTTATTCTTAAAACAAAAGCGGATTCTGTATTGCCCGCTCAGTTTAGTATCCTTTTAGAAATAAATCAATCGTGGGACTGGAATAAATTCTGGACCAATAATAAATACCCGGAAGATGAACACTATAAAACATCCGCACAACCTGCTGTAATTTATGCTGCCGATATCGATTTACATACGGCAAAAGAATTATATGAAATGAAACCTATAGGACATAGTCATTATTCGGGAAAAGACGGAAATTTATATCCCGATTTAAGTACGTTGACTACAGCCCTGCAAATAGCGGATAAAATCAGGGTGAAAATAAAGAAATAGTCCCGGATCTATTGGTTCCATACCATCACCAGTTCCGTCTCATGGGTGTTTTCTTCCACCTCTTCAGCAATGATTGTAAAACCGGATTGCTTATAAAAGTTTACACTTTTACTATTCTTTTTAAAAACCTTTAGTTCAATATTTTTTCGTTTTTTCTTGATAAAGTTGAGTAAAGCTGTTCCAATTCCCTTTCCCTGCCAATCGTTTTTCACGAAGAGTGCGGCCAGGTAATTATTAACCATTGAAATAAAACCGACGATTTCATTATTCCTGACAGCTATATAGGTCTCTGATTGAGGTAAATGTTTTTCGGCCATATCTTTTTTATGAGACTCCCAGAGTAAGGGAGAAATAAAGTGATGAGCTTCTACAGATACAAGATACCATAGCTCTACAAGAGGCTGGATGTCATTAGAAGTAAATTTTCGGATTTCCATTTAAAAGATTAGGTTAAACGATTAAATATTTTTAAACTGAGCTAATGCTTTTTTCAAGTCTTCCGGGGTATCTATGCCTAAAGAATCAAAATTTGTTTTTGATACCTTGATGGGATAACCATTTTCAATCCAACGATTTTGTTCCAGCGATTCAGCTATTTCAAGCGTTGATCTTTCAAGCCTTGTAATTTCTGATAAAACAGTGGTTTTGTAAGCATACATTCCTATGTGCCGATAAAAATCGAACGATTTCAACCAATCTTTTTTTTCTTTATTTCTGATAAAAGGGATAGGAGATCGGCTAAAATAGATGGCATTCATCTTATGATTAAAAATTACCTTGGGCTTATTCGGATTAAAAATATCGTCCGGATCAGTAATCTTTTTTATTAAGGTGGCAATTTTTGTTTTATCATCTGTAAAACAACTTATTAGCTCCTTAATTTGTGAGGGTTCAATAAAAGGCTCGTCGCCCTGTATATTGATTACAACATCAAAATGGGTATTTAACTGTTTCTGGATTTCTTGTATTGCTTCGGCAAGCCGGTCTGTCCCGCTATTGTGGTTTTTAGAGGTGAGCACAAAATGTCCCCCAAACCGTTTTACTTCATCAGCTATTCTTTCATCATCCGTGGCAACATAAACATCATCGAGCGCCTTTGTGGCCTGTTCATAAGCTCTGTTTATCATGGTTTTGCCGTTGATATCTGCGAGTGGTTTTCCCGGAAAACGGCTCGACTCATATCGCGAAGGAATAATTCCAATAAATTTCATCATTAGTATAAATGTAACGTATTTTATACAAATGTATATATTATGACTTAATGACAGCAAAATTTGGTTAAATATTAAGTAAAAATAAATAAAAACAGATATAAAATTGTAATTTTGTCATATTAAATGGTTAGGAAAAATTTTTTATCGCAATGGATATTCAAAAAATTAAGCAACGGTTTGGTATTATTGGAAATTCTGTTAATTTAAACCGGGCAATAGATATTGCTGCACAGGTGGCACCTACTGATCTTTCGGTTTTAATAACTGGTGAAAGTGGGACAGGAAAAGAGGCATTTCCACAAATAATACATCATTTTAGTACAAGAAAACATGGGAAGTATATTCCTGTCAATTGTGGGGCTATTCCCGAAGGAACGATTGATTCGGAGCTGTTTGGGCACGAAAAAGGTTCATTTACCGGGGCACAAGATACCCGAAAGGGGTACTTTGAGGTTGCAAACAATGGGACTATTTTTTTGGATGAAGTTGCTGAATTACCATTGGGGACCCAGGTACGATTGCTCAGAGTCCTCGAAAGTGGAGAGTTTCTTAGGGTAGGTTCGTCCAAAGTGCAAAAAACAGATGTCCGGGTTATTGCTGCAACAAATATCGATTTAGTTCATGCTATCGATGAAAATAAATTCCGTGAAGATCTCTACTATCGGTTAAATACCGTTCCAATTGATATTCCTCCGTTGCGCGAAAGAGGGGATGATATTTATTTGTTATTCCGGAAATTTGCCACAGATTTTGCTGAACGCTACCGGATGCCGCAAATAAGCCTTAGTAATGAGGCAAAAACAATACTTGAAAATTATCAATGGCCCGGCAATGTGAGGCAGTTAAAAAATATTACCGAACAGTTATCGGTTATCGAGCAGGAAAGAATTATTACAGCCGATGTGCTAAAAAAATACCTGCCTGATTATTACCCGAATAAATTACCCGCTCTTTATAATAAAAATGATCTAATTGATGAAAAAACATTTGCTTCCGAAAGAGAGATTCTTTATAAGATTTTATTTGATATGAAGAGCGATTTAAATAATTTAAAAAAGTTGGTTCACGAAATCATAGCAAAAGGAGATCATGATGGTGAGCTGAAACATGCCGACCAGCTTATTCAAAATTATAGCCGGGAATCGTCTTCGATAATAAACGCAATGGATCAACCCAATAAAAATTTTAATCATGATGATGATCCAAATATTGAAGATACCGAAGAGTTTGTTGAAGAATCGCTTTCGCTTGAGGACAAGGAGATTGAGTTAATCCAAAAAGCGCTGGAGAAACATAAAGGTAAGCGGAAGTATGCTGCCCAGGAGTTAGGGATTTCTGAACGAACACTTTACCGTAAGATTAAGGAATATAATATTAAGTAAGATGTTAAATGGCAATCGCATGAAAAAAGTAATTATCTCTTTCGTTTTAATCATTACAATCACCCAGTCGTGTACCGTTAACTACTCACTATCCGGAGCATCTATTGCGCCCGAAGTAGAAACGGTATCTGTGCAATACTTTACCAACAGAGCACCATTGGCCATGACAAACCTGGAACAATATATTACAGACGAATTAAAAGATAAGTTTAAGTCTCAAACTTCTTTAACGGTTGTAAATGATATCGGGCATTTAAATTTCGAAGGAGAAATTACACAATACGATACCCGGCCAACAGCTATTGTTGGCGATGAAACAGCAGCACAAAACAGGCTCTCTGTGACGGTAAGTGTAAGGTTTACCAATGAAATTGAGCCTGAATATAATTTTGAATCGAATTTTACCCGGTATGCAGATTATGACAGTAATTTAGATTTGGTTCAGGTTGAACAGGAACTGGTAGAAGAAATTGTGGTACTGCTTATTGATGATATATTTAATAAAGCCGTTGTAAACTGGTAAGGGAGGATTTAATGGAACAATCAGAATTTTATAAAAATATTGATGACCTGACAATTCTTGAAAATACAGATATTGGTTTCCTGCAAAAAATTATCAGGGAATATCCTTATTTTCAAACTGCACATGTATTGTTACTTCTTGCGATGAAGATGCAGAAAAATCCGCAATTTAAAGATCAACTCACCTCATCATCTATAAGAATCCCCAACAGAGATTTATTATATTCAATATTAAATAAAGATTTTTACCCCACCGTAAATCAATCCGGTCAGTTTGTTGGTGATGAATCAGCTGAGGAAGTTGACCATTTTGAGCCGGGAACTCCTGGGGATAAACAAGTAGAACCATCTACTGATAATAATGATGCCCCGGAAAAGGAACAGGAACATAACTTTCTGAAAAATAAAAATGTTCGCCGAAGGATAAAAGACAGCATGGAAGGAATGGGGGAAAATATTTCAGAAACGTTGTCAAGTCAAATCGAATTTTCTGAAGTTAAAGATGGAGATAAATTACAATATCCGCCGGAGATTTATTTTATTGATGAAGAACGTACCGGAAAAAACAATGTTATAACCATTGATGCTTCACCGGAAAAAGTTTCTGAATCACAAAATAACGATATTTTTCAAATTGATGAAAGTTTAGAAATTGATGAGGTTGAAGATAAAAAAGATCAGGAAAAAGAAACGATAAATCAACCGATAAAAAAAGAAAAAGAGGAGCCTCAGAAAAATTCAACGTATTTTGATATCAACAATTATGCAGATAATGATGTCATGGATAATGCTGATGATAATGATTTGATTGCCAGGTTTATATCACAGAAGCCGCGAATTAAGCCCAAGGAGGTGTCTGATAATCAAAAAGATATTTCACAGGATAGCACAAAGGAAGATGATGATTTATTAACCGAAACATTAATAAAAGTTTATATTGCACAGGGTTATCTTGAAAAGGCAATTAAATCTTATGAAAAATTAAGTTTGAAATATCCGGAAAAAAATAGTTACTTTGCAAATCAAATAAAAAAATTAAAAGAAAAATTAAATTCATAAATAAATAAAGAGATATGTATACCTTGATTTCAGTTTTAATTATCATTGCGAGTATATTACTAGTACTAATTGTATTGGTTCAGAACTCGAAAGGAGGAGGTTTAGCATCGAACTTTTCATCGTCAAACCAGGTGATGGGCGTAAAGAAAACAGCCGATTTTTTGGAAAAAGCAACGTGGACTCTTGCTGTTAGTTTGTTGGCTCTAAGCGTTTTGGCTAGCGCCACTATTCCGAGAGGAACAACCGAAGAAAGATCAAGAATAGAACAACAGGTAGATAATGCCGTTGATCCTACCCAGATGCCACAATTCCCAACATCTGTCCCTGAAGAAGATGTTCCCGGAAATGGAAATGAGGAATAAAAAAATAGTGATCAAAAATAAAATGTCAGTCTGTCAGAAAGGCTGACATTTTTTTTGTCTGATTTATTCAGTAATTTTGCGCCTAATTGACAGATTTGCAGTATATTAATGTTTTTGTTTGTACGTGTTAATTATTTTGTTGCTTCCTGAATTGTCAGTTTAAGGGGTTAGATGCTATTTGGCACAAAATATGAATAGATGGATATCGTGAAAGTAAAAATAAGTTAAACCCGTCTGCCAGCAGGTAGACAATTAAAATAATTAAGAAGATGTCAGAATTTAAGTATAAACCATTAAAAGATCGAGTTTTAGTAGAGCCCAATCAGGCCGAAGAGAAAACGGCAAGTGGAATTATTATTCCTGATTCAGCAAAAGAAAAACCTCAAAAAGGTACGGTCATCGCTGTAGGCGAAGGGAAAAAAGATGAGCCCATGTCTGTAAAAAAAGGAGATATGGTAATTTATGGTAAATATTCCGGAACTGAAATTAACATTGATGGAGCGGATTATCTAATTATGCGTGAAGATGACATTTTATTAAAAGAGTAAAATTATTTAAGTAATCAATTTAAAAAAGATAAAAAAATGGCAGCTAGAGAATTAAAATTTGATATTGACGCAAGAGATCAACTGAAAAAAGGAATTGATCAGTTAGCAAGTGCTGTAAAAGTTACCTTAGGACCAAAAGGTAGAAATGTAGTTATTGAGAAAAAATTTGGAGCCCCCCAAATTACAAAAGACGGTGTTACCGTTGCTAAAGAAATCGAGTTAAAAGATAAATTCGAGAATGTGGGTGCTCAAATGGTCAAAGAAGTAGCCTCCAAAACCAACGACGATGCAGGTGATGGTACTACAACAGCTACTGTTTTAGCACAATCAATTATTGAAGTTGGAATTAAAAATGTTACTGCCGGTGCTAATCCAATGGATTTAAAACGTGGCATTGACAAAGCCGTAAAAAAAGTGATTGAAAGCATTAAAAAACAATCGCACGATGTAGGCGAATCGAATGAGAAAATCGAGCAGGTTGCTACCATCTCTGCCAATAACGATTCTGCAATAGGTAAATTAATTGCTGATTCAATGAAGGCAGCCGGTCGCGAAGGTGTTATAACTGTTGAAGAAGCAAAAGGTACCGAAGACGAGCTGAAAACTGTTGAAGGAATGCAGTTCGACCGTGGATATATTTCTCCATATTTTGTTACCGATACCGAGAAAATGGAAGCGACTTTAGAGCATCCTTACATTCTGCTTACCGATAAAAAGGTCTCAACGATGAAAGATCTGATGCCAATTCTTGAGTCTACCGTACAAAACGGGAAACCATTAATGATTATCTCTGAAGATATCGAAGGTGAAGCATTGGCTACATTGGTTGTGAATAAAATTCGCGGTTCGTTAAAGGTTGCAGCGGTTAAAGCTCCCGGTTTTGGCGACCGAAGAAAAGAAATGTTAGAAGATATCGCTATCTTAACAGGTGGTACTGTTATTACCGAAGATAAAGGCTTAACATTAGAAAATACTACCCTTGATATGTTAGGTACTTGCGAAAAGATATCTATCGATAAAGAAAATACGACTATCGTTAATGGCGATGGAGCAAAAGAAAATATCGATGCACGTGTTAGCCAGATTAAAGCACAAATCGAAGCTTCTACCTCTGATTACGACAAAGAGAAACTACAAGAGCGTTTGGCTAAATTAGCCGGCGGTGTAGCTGTAATATATGTTGGTGCTGCCAGCGAAGTGGAGTTGAAAGAGAAAAAAGACCGTGTGGATGACGCATTAAGCGCTACACGCGCAGCCGTTGAAGAAGGAATTATTCCTGGCGGTGGTGTTGCTTATATTCGTGCAATAAAAGAGCTTGAAAACCTAAAAGGTGACAACGATGACGAAACTACCGGTATAACAATTGTTAAAAGAGCCATTGAAGAGCCGTTACGTCAGATTGTTGAAAATGCAGGTGTTGAAGGTTCGGTTGTAGTACAAAAAGTTATGGAAGGAAAAGAAGACTTTGGTTACAATGCCCGCACCAACCAATTCGAAAATCTTTACGAGTCGGGTGTAATTGACCCAACCAAAGTAGCTCGTATTGCTATCGAAAATGCAGCATCTATTGCCGGCATGTTCTTAACGACTGAGTGTGTAATTACCGAAGAAGAAGAAGAAGCACCACCAATGCCAGCTGGTGGCGGAATGGGTGGCGGAATGCCCGGAATGATGTAAAATCAATCATCAATCTGCAATCCATTTGCAGTAAATAAATCTATATATATTCAACCCTTTGTGCTTTGGTGCAAAGGGTTTTTTTATGTTACTTCTGTGTGTAAATGATTTTGATTTTAAAACGGCAGTCGGGTATATTTTAGGATTAAAAAAGAGGCTTTTATAACGAGAAGTTCCCGTTTATTCTTATTTTTGATATAAAATCAAACAATAATATCCCGTTTGGTATGTTTTTCGTAGTAAATACCATTATAAAATGAAGCAAATGAGTCGGCAAAAAATTTCTTTTATCTTACTTTTTACTTTATTCTTTAATTTACAATCCATTGCAGGATGGGTAATTACTCAGAAAAGTTATGATTCCGATCAGGGTGATGCATCAGCATTAATAGAAACAGTTTATATCGAGGACGATAGAATGAAAATTGTTCAGGATGATATGGTTACGGTCTTTAACCTGAACGATGAAACTATTACCCTGATGAACCCTGTAAAAAAGGTGTACTGGAAAGGTACCATTGCGGATTACAAAACCGATATTAAAAAAGCGTTAAAGGCGGCTATGGAAGAACAATTAAAGAAAGCTTCCGAAAGACAAAAACCGATGATCCGAAATATGTACCAGGGGATGATGGAAAGTATTGATGATCCATCTAAATTTGCCGGCGAAGAACCTGAAGAATATCAGCTGGAAATTGAGAAAACCAGTGAAAAAGATAGAATTGCCGGGTATCAGGCCGTCAAATATCAGGTTAACGTAAATCAGCAATTAAAAGAAGAAGCCTGGTTATCCGAATCCAATCGTGCACATAAGGAATTTGATATTCATAAGTTTTATGCCATTTTTGGCGATTTTGTTAATCAGGCCGAAGCAGGTGCTTATTATCAAAAGGATGAAAAGTATATCGAGTTTGCTAAATTAGGGTTTCCTTTAAAATCGATTAACTACTATGGTGGATACGAGTCTGTTAGCCATGTAACCAGCCTTGAGCGAGAGAATATAGATGTTACTGAATTTCAGCCCCCTGCAGATTACCGGAAAGTTAATCTAACGGAGGTGGGAATCGAAGAACAAGAGTAGTCTTTTGACTTTTACTCCTTTCAGTCGTGAGAGAAGTTCTTTGGTTCGTTTCTTTTCATTCAAGGAAAAGAAATGAACAAAACAGTATAAATAATTAGATTGTAC